>DATAFJ010000162.1:0-20280 GCA_036257535.1 Vicinamibacterales bacterium
CGGCCGCCCGTCCTCGCACGGAAGGGCGTTTCTGTGTACAATTTCCGTTTCCAACCCAGGGTTGGGCGCTTGGCTCAGCGGTAGAGCATCGCCTTCACACGGCGGGGGTCAGTGGTTCGAATCCACTAGCGCCCACCAACCAGAACGGGCGTTGTGTGAACTTCCAGAGTGACCTACTACGGCCTATCGTTCCGCTCGCGTTCATCGTGCTGTCGATCGCCGCGGGCTTCGCCTTTCGCGGGGTGCTGGGCGTCGAGATATGAAAGTCTTCGGCATCGGCTTGAACAAGACGGGCACGACCACCCTCGGGAAGTGCTTCGAGCAGCTCGGGCTCACCCACACCGGATGCTCGAGGGAGCTGCTCGAGGACTTCCGCGTGCGCGGGGACCTGCGGGCGACCTTTGAGGTCGCCGACCGCTTCGACTCGTTCGAGGACTGGCCCTGGCCCCTGCTCTACCGCCAGCTCGACCAGCGGTATCCCGGCAGCAAGTTCGTCCTGACCTTGAGGCGCGACCCGCAGACGTGGCTCAAGAGCCTGAAGGAGATGTCGCTCCGCACGCGGCCACTGCACCACTGCCGCAAGCTGGCCTACGGCTACGACTACCCGCACGGCCGTGAGCAAGAGCACCTGCAGTTCTACGAGCGACACCGGCGTGAGGTGCTCGACTACTTCCGCGACCGGCCCCAGGATCTGCTGGTTCTGTGCTGGGAGGACGGAGCCGGCTGGCCCGAGCTGTGCGCCTTTCTCGGCCGGCCGGTCCCCGCGGTGCCGGTGCCCCACGCCAACCGCGGCGAATTCGCGGTCGTCCCCTGGCGCCGCCGCGCGGCCAACGCGATCCTGCGCAGGCTCCGCGACTGAAGGGGCGCGAGGCTAGGGCGCGGGGCCGCCTGCGATCAGCGCGTCGTACACCACTTCGGCGATGACGCGATAGGCCGCCGCGTTGCAGTGGCCGTCCTTCTCCCAGTACAGGGTCGAGCGCGCCGAGGCCTCCTGTCGAAGAGGGAGGAGGCGACAGGGACCGAGAACGGGATGGCCGTCCAGGCACTGATCGGGTCGCTCGTGGGGCTCTCGATTTCAGATCCCGCGTGGTCGTGGATTCGATTGCGACTTTGGTTGCCGGGGTCGTCGCCATCACGCTCGCGCTTCAAGGGGCAGCGCCGCTCGCGACGTTCAGCCAGAACACCGAGGACAGGTGCACTTCGTCGACGTCGCTTCGCAGTACGAACGCCACACTGAAGCCGAGATCCGCGAACGGCCCCATGAAGCCCGTCATGACGGTGATCATCGCGACTGTCCAAACTCACGCGGCGACAGCAGCCGCGCGAGCACGCTCGAGGTGAAGGCGATGACCTGATTGGCGAAATGACCACCAACCCTCTTCCCGCTTTCAGTCGCGGATGGCAACGAATGCCGCGCGCTTGCCCTCCAGATATCGTTTCTCGATGTCCTTGTGCGGTTTCAGGGTCAGCACGGTCTTGAAGCCCACAACCTTCAATAGTTCGACGACGGCGCTCATGGTCGGTCGAAACTGGATGGACACAGCCTCGGTCCGCCAGCGGCTCGTCGTCACCGCTTTGGAATCCGGGGTCCACTGTGTGACGGTGTTCATCAGCCAGTATGGCTTCTTGTTGAACCTCATCGGCATCACGTCCGTATCAACCAGCATGACACGGCGTGTGACCGCGGACAGCCGGCGCATCACCCCGGCCGGGTTCTCCAGATGATAAAGAATACCGAAGCAAAATGTGACGTCGAACTCGCCGACGGTTTCGACCTCAATCGTGTCGATGTTTTGGGTCCGGAACTCGACCTGGTTCAGCTTGAGCACGCGTTTGATGAACCGCGCTTGTTCCAGGTAGTGATCGACGATATCCACACCGAGAACGTACTCCGCACCGAGCTTGGCAGCTTCGACCGAAAAGCCGCCGCAGTTACATGCAACATCGAGCACACGTTTGCCCTTCAACGAGCCGCCGCACGCTTCGAGCAGCGAAGGGAACGCGTGCTTCACGAGATTCGCGATACGAGTCGATTCGACCTGCCGGCCGGCGAGCTCCGGAATGTGAGTGCTGACGCCGTGTGGTAGTTCGATCTTGTGATGAAAAGGGGCGAGGCGGCGCACCTCCTCCCTCAATTGCTGTTCCGTGAGCGATGTCTCGAGTGTCGCGTCCATACGTCTGTCTCCTTTGGCGGCTCCCGGCGCCGGGGTGCTGACTGCGGGTGTTTATCCCGAAGCAGGCTAACGGACAAGCGAGCGCGGTGCCGTGGATCCGGGCCGCACCCGAGGTGCCTCGTCCGTCGCGCGACTATCGCCGCCTCGTCTCCGGCAATCGTCGCTCCGAAGGCCCGTCGTAGACGTGATCCTTGGGATCGATCTGCCTCATCGGCGGGTGGCGCTCGCGCTCTTCGAGCGCATGCGCCGCGATGCCGGGCACGCGTGAGATGACGAACAGCGCCTCGGCCACGTCCGGCTTGAGGCCAAGGTCGCCGCAGACGGCTGCGATGGCGCCGTCGATGTTGATGGGCACCACCTTGCCGTCCTTCTCGTGCGCGTGCTGGAGCGCGAAGTCGAGGGCGCGGATGAACCGGACGTGCTCGCCGTCGAGCTCGAGCTCCATCGCCATCTGAAACAGCCGCGTCGCGCGCGGATCCCTCGAGTGAAAGCGGTGACCGAACCCGGGCGGCATCTCGCCGGTCTCGAAGTGCGGTTTGAGCACGTCGTTCGCCGCGTCCGTGATCGATCTTCCCACCCGGCACAGTGCGAGGCCTTCATCGAGGAGAGCCATGCAGGCCGTGATGTCACCGCCGAACCAGCGTCCGAAGCCGAGCACGCCGCTCGCGATGCACGCTCGAAGCGGCGCACCCGTGGTTGCCGTATTGCGCGCGGCGAGCGTCGACGGCGGCGTTGCGCCGTGGTCGATGAACGAGACGAGGAGCGCCTCCATCAGCCTGCCGATCGCCGGCGTCGGGAGCTCGCCCTGCAGAAGCAGGTAGATCGCCTCGCCGAACGACAGGCGTCCCATCATCTCGTCGAGAGGAAACCCGCGCACGAGGATCTTGTTGGGCTCGATCGCGGTGAGCGCGGTCGGCCAGTTCTCGTCGACCGCCTTCGGCTGAATCCGTCGATCGGCCGCGTTCGCCGCTGCGTCGGATGTCGTCTTTGTCATATCAGGCTGTCCCGTACAGCCGGTCGCCGAAGTCTCCCAGCCCGGGGACGATGAACTTGTGCGAGTTGAGGCCGCTGTCGATCGCCGGCGTGTAGATGCTGACTTCCGGATGCGACCGCTCGACGAGCGCCACCCCTTCGGGCGCCGACACGATGCACACCATGCGGACGCTGCGGGCCCCCGCTTTTCTCAGCAGATCCAGGGCAGCGACGGCGCTGCCGCCTGTCGCCAGCATCGGATCGATCATCAATACGACGCTCCGGCCGATCGAGGCCGGCAGCTTCGCATAGTACTGCGAGGCCACCGCCGTCAGCTCGTCACGCTGAAGGCCGATGTGGCCGACCCGCGCGTTCGGCACGAGCTCGAGGACGGCGTCGAGCATCCCGAGCCCCGCACGAAGCACCGGCACCACGACCACGTCGGTTCCGAGCCGCCGGCCGTCCGCCGGCCCGAGCGGTGTCTGAACGGTGACGCTCTCGACAGGGAGGTCCCGCAGCGCCTCCGCCGCGAGCAGGAGGCTGATCCTGACCGCCATCCGCCGGAACAGTTCCGGTCCCGTCGTCTTGTCGCGGAGCGTGACGAGCGCGTCGTGCACCAGCGGATGCTCCACGAGATGGACCGGCACGGCAGCACTATATAACACGCCCTGTTCCGCGTGTTCCGCGGGCGCTGATAGAATCGGCGGCCATGTTGCGTGCGGGAATCGCGGCGGCCGCCGCGGCCGTCATCGGTGTTGGCGTCGCGGTCGAGGCTCTCGTGCAAGAGAAGCCGAGATCGGTTTCTCTCGTCGTGACGGGCGGCATCGTGGTGACGATGGACCCGGCGCGACGCGTGGTGGCGCCGGGCGCGGTGGCGATCGAGGGTGGCGCGATCGTCGCCGTCGGAGAGCCCGCTTCGATCAAAGCGGAGTTCCTTGCGCAGGACACCATCGACGCGGCCGGCAGCGTCGTCCTTCCCGGGCTGATCAACACGCACACGCATGCGCCGATGGTCATGTATCGCGGTCTTGCGGATGACCTTGCGCTGATGGAGTGGCTCCAGAAGTACATCTTTCCAGCGGAGGCGAAGACCGTAACGGCGCCCTTCGTGCGCACGGGCACGCGGCTCGCGGCGCTCGAGATGATTCAGTCCGGGACGACGCTTTACACGGACATGTACTACTTCGAGGACGAGATCGCGCGCGCAACCAAAGAAGCGGGCTTGCGTGGCGTGCTCGGCCAGTCGGTCATCGGCTTTCCCTCGCCCGACGCCAAGACCCCGGCCGACGCGCTGGCGCGCGCGGAGCGGTTCCTCAAGGAGTTCGCGAGCGACGAGCTCATCGTCCCGGCAGTGGCCGCGCACTCGATGTACACGCTCGATGCCGCATCGCTGAAGGCGTCCCGCGCCCTCGCGGACAAGTACGGCAAGCCGACGCTGATCCACCTCGCGGAGACGCGCGACGAGGTTGCCATCTCCGAGACGCGGCACAAGATGCGTCCGGCCGAGTACCTGGAGTCGCTCGGGTTCTGGGGACCACGCGTCCTGGCGGCGCACGGCGTGTGGCTGACGAAGCCGGAGATCGACATCCTGAAGAAAAGGGGCGTCGGCGTCTCGCACAACCCTGAAAGCAACATGAAGCTGTCGAGCGGAACGGCGCCGGTGCTCGAGCTTCGGGCGGCCGGCGTCCCGGTTGGCCTCGGCACCGATGGGGCTGCGAGCAACAACGATCTCGACATGTTCGAGGCGATGCGTCAGGCGGCGCTGCTGCACAAGCTGACGTCTGGCGACCCGAGCGCCATCGCGGCACCGGTCGCGCTCGAAATGGGGACGATCGCGGGCGCGCGCGCGCTGGGTCTTGCCGATCGGCTCGGGTCGCTGGAAGCGGGCAAGCGCGCAGACCTGATCGTCGTGTCGATGTCATCGCCGCGGCAGACGCCGATGTACGATCCGGTGTCGCATCTCGTCTACGTCACGCGTGGCGACGACGTGAAGACGACGATCGTGAACGGCCGCGTGCTCATGCGGGATCGAAAGGTATTGACGTTGAACGAGGCGGCGGTTCTCGACGAGGCACGCCGCGCGGCGGAGGAAGTCAGAAAGGCCGTGGATGGACATCCTTATTCCCGCTGAACGCATTCAGCAGCGCATCGTGGAGCTCGCGCGCGAGATCGAGCGCGATCATCCGTACGGCGAGGTGCATCTGGTCGGCGTCCTCAAGGGCGGGTTCATGTTCATGGCCGACCTGATCCGCGCGATGCAGGGGCGCGTCACGGTCGATTTCATGGCGCTCTCGAGCTACGGCAAGAGCTCGAAATCCTCGGGCGAGGTGCGCGTTCTCAAGGACCTCGATTCCGGCCTCGAAGGCCGCCGGGTCGTGATCGTCGAGGACATCGTCGACACGGGCCTGACGTTGACGTACCTTCAGGACATCTTGCGCGCACGTGCGCCGAGCAGCCTGCGGACCGCGTGCCTGCTGAGCAAGCCGTCGAGGCGGAAAGTCGATGTCCACGTCGACTACATCGGCTTCACGATCGAGGACCGGTTCGTCGTCGGTTACGGCCTGGATTTCGGGGAGCAGTATCGCAATCTGCCCGACATCGCGGTGCTCGACGAGGATCCCCAAGCCCAATGAGCAGGGTGTTCGAGATCATTACCGAAGCCGATGCCCGGCAGCTCGACGTCGGCGCCGTCGTGGAGCTCGCGCCGGGCGGTCACGTCACGCCTCTGGCCCGCGACACGCTGACGGCGCGGCGGGTCACCGTCGTTCCCGCGGGCTCGAGCGATGCCTCGCTTCCGGCCGATCTCGCGCCCGTCGCCGATATCCGGCGCGTTGCGATCGCGAGCGATCACACCGGCGTGGAGCTCAAGGGCGCGCTGGTCCGGCACTTGCGCCAGAAAGCGCTGGCCGTGGAGGACGTGTGGGACCGCGGTATGTGGCACGACGCTTCAGCGTCGTCCAAGCCGGCGCCTATCGACTATCCGGATGTCGCGGCCGCCGTCGGCCGTGCGGTCGCCCGCGGTGAAGCCGACGCCGGTATCGTGATCGACGGCGCCGGCCTGGGCTCGACGATCGCTGCCAACAAGATCCGGGGTGTCCGCGCGGCGATGTGCACGAACGTCACGCTGGCACGCTACGCACGCGAGCACAACGGCGCGAACGTCCTCGCGCTCGGCGCGACGTTGATCACGATCGAAGATGCGAAAGAAATCGTCGACACATGGCTCGCGACGCCGATGCGGGAAGCGCGCTACATCAGGCGGCTTCTGAAGATACGTAGCCTGGAGCGTGCGGAGAGGGATGGCTGATGGAATCAGCGCGCCGAGCGTAAGCGAGGCGTGATAGGCGATGGGGGTGGGGCCCCATCGCAAACAAAGGAATGAACGAAAGCGACATCAAGCGGCTCATCGCGATCATCACGGAGGAAGTCCTCTCCGCGGTCGGGGGAGTCCGAATCGACCGCGGCGACGGGCCGTGCAGATGCCATGGCGTCTTGTACGAGTGCTGTCCAGACCGTCTGCGTGGCGTGATCGACGCCGGCGCGACGCGCATCGGACTGCACGCCACCGGAGGTGCGGCCGGCGACGTGTCGGCGATGATCGATCACACGCTGCTGAAGCCGGACGCCACCCGCGCCGACATCGAAAACCTCTGTCGCGAGGCGGCCGAGTTCCATTTTGCCACGGTGTGCGTCAACCCCACATGGGTCGCGCTGGCGGCGGAGAAGCTACGCGGCTCGGGGGTCGGCGTCTGTTCGGTCGTCGGCTTTCCGCTTGGCGCGACGACCCCTGACGTCAAACATTACGAAGCGCGCCGGGCCATCTTCGACGGCGCAACCGAGATTGACATGGTGATCAACGTCGGCGCGCTCAAGTCAGGCGACCTCCGCGTTGCCGAGCGCGACATCGAGTCGGTGGTTGCGCCCTGTCGCGAGGCACGAGTGCTCAGCAAGGTCATCATCGAGGCGGCGCTTCTGACCGACGAGGAAAAGGTGACTGCCTGCACCCTGGCAAAGGCTGCGGGGGCGGACTACGTGAAGACGTCGACCGGCTTCGGCCCCGGAGGCGCGACGGCAGCCGATGTCGCCCTCATGCGGCGAGTGGTGGGGGCCGAGATGGGCGTGAAAGCGGCCGGCGGCGTGCGAGATCTTGCCGGGTTGAAAGCCATGGTGGCTGCCGGCGCCACGCGCGTCGGCGCCAGCGCGGGCGTCAAGATCGTGCAGGAGTCGAAGGGTCAGGGCGCCGGCACGGCCGCGACCGCAGGGTATTAGGTCCGGGAAGAATGGCCAAGCGATTTCCCGCGCGCGTGGTGCAGGCCGTCGACGAGGCGAAGATACTCGGCATCCGCGCGGGAACAGGCGAGCACCGCATCATCGGGATCTGGGCGGTCGTCGTGGAAGACCGCGTCTTCGTGCGGTCCTGGGGCTCGAGGGAAGACGGCTGGTACCGGACGTTCCTGGAAGAGCCGCGCGGGATCATGCAGGTTGGCGAACGCCATGTACGCGTGCGCGCCGTTCCGGCAAAGAGCGAACGGCTCAAGGCGGCGGTCAGCGCCGCGTATCGTGAGAAGTTCAACACGCCAGGCTCGAAGAAATTCGTGGACGGCTTCGAACGGTCGAAGCGCCGGCGCGACACGACGACGGAGCTGGTGCCGCGATAATGACCAGGCCGGCGGCGGTCGCGCAACTTCTCGCCCTCGGTCTTTGTTCGGGCCTTTCCTCGCCAGACGCGATACCGCAGGCACCGAATGCGGTTCCGAGCCTGGAACTGTTCTTTCAAGCCTCATCCCGCGACGACAGGGCCGCGAATGCGGCGCTCGAGGCGTTGTCGCAGGGGTGGCGCGACGACTACGCCGCGTTGGTCGTCGACATGGCGAGATTGATGCGGCCGACCGCCTCCCCCGGCCAGATCGAGACAGAAGACATCCAGCCGATCGATGACGACTCGGGTGCGACCGCTGGGCGACCCCCGGAGTTCGGTGTCATGCGGCCGCCTTCGACACCCGCGTCGCGCGCCCGCTCGCGGCTCGCGAAGTTCCTGGAACGCCAGACGGGAAAACGCTTCGGAGAAGATCTTTGGGCCTGGCGCAAGTGGCTGTGGTCACGGCCGTACGAGCCACATCCGGGGTACTACACGTTCAAGGGCGCGCTGTACGCCCAGATCGATCCGCGCATGGCCAACTTCTTTCCGTCTCAATCGCGGTCCGTCGTTCGCCTCGATGAGGTGGACTGGGGCGGCGTGACCGTCAACGGCATCCCACCGCTCGGACATCCCGAGATGATCAAGGCCGACGAGGCGCGTTACCTCGATGACGACAACATAGTGTTCGGCATTGTTGTGAACGGTGACGCGAGGGCGTACCCGAAACGCATCCTGGCCTGGCACGAGCTCGCGCGCGACCGCGTCGGAGGTGTAGATCTGACCATCGTTTACTGCACGCTGTGCGGGACGGTGATTCCGTACGAGAGCCAGGTCGGTGGAACGGTGCGAACGTTCGGCACGAGCGGGCTGCTGTACCGCTCCAACAAACTGATGTTCGACCGGGAGTCGATGACGCTCTGGTCCTCGCTCGAGGGACGACCCGTGATCGGCGCGCTGGCGGGCGAGGACCTTCAGCTGCGCGCCCATCCGGTCGTCACGACGACGTGGAAGGAGTGGCGCGAAGCGCACCCCGCGACGACCGTGCTGTCGCGCGAGACGGGCCTCAGGCGGGACTATTCGGAGGGCGCCGCGTACCGGGACTACTTTTCGACCGACGCGCTGATGTTTCAGGTGTCGAAGACGGACAAGCGCCTGAAGAACAAGGCCGAGATCGTCGTCATGCGGCTACGCGGAGAGGACGGCGTCGGACGTCCGGTCGCAATCTCGGTGGACTTCCTCGAGGACAGGCCGGTCCACACGTTCGAGTCGGGCGGCCGGCGCTTCGTCGCGCTGACGACCCCCAAAGGGGCGAACCGTGTGTATGAAGCCGGAGGCGTGCGATTCTCGACGTGGAACGGCCGCGATGCGGTGCAGGACACGGACGGACGCACGTGGCGGGTGACTGAGGAATCCATTGCCGCTCCGGCCGACAGTGGTGTGTCTGAAACCACGCTGCCGCGGGTTGCCGCCCAGCGAGCGTTCTGGTTTGCATGGTACGCGCAGTTTCCCGAAACGACTCTGATTCGGTAGCGCGGCTCGGTCTCTGGCCCGCAATCGCGCTCGTCGTCGGCCACACGATTGCCGTGGGCATCTTTGTAACGCCGGCGGAGCTCATTGGTGCGCTCGCCTCGCCTGCGCTCGTGATCGCGCTCTGGGCCGTGTTCGGCGTTCTGGTGTTCTGCGGCGCATTGAGCTTCGGCGAGCTCGCGTCGCGCCATCCCGAAGCGGGCGGCCCATATGTCTTTCTGCGCGAGGCGTGGGGCGAGCGCCTGGCGTTCCTTTACGGCTGGCAGTGTCTGCTCGTGATGGATCCCGGCGTGATTGCGGCGCTCGCTGCAGGCCTCGGAGAATATCTGAGCGCGGCGTGGCCGGCGACGGCATCGTACTCGCGCTGGCTGGCGATCGGGATCATGTGGGCGCTCGCCGCCGTCAACGCGGCCGGTCTCGGCGTGAGCTCACGTCTCATGAGCCGCCTGACCGTTCTGAAGCTCGCCGCGCTCGGCGGCATCGTCGGCCTGGGCTTCGTCATCGGAGACGGCAGCTGGAACAACCTCAGGCCGTTCGTTGCGCGCCGTCCCGGATCGGTCCCCATCGGCGAGGCGCTCGCGCTCGGTTCGGTCGCGGGGTTCTTCTCGTTCGGCGGGTTCTGGGAAGCGAGCCGCGTGGCCGGGGAAGTTCGCGATCCACAACGCACCCTGCCGCGCGCGCTCGCAATCGGCGTCGCGCTGGTGGCGACGGTTTACCTCGTCACGAGCGTTGCCTTCATGTATCTCGTCCCACCGGATAAGGTCACCAGCGCCGCCGTTTTCGCGTCCCTGGCGGGGGAGGCGTTGTTTGGTCCGTCCGGCGGACAGGTGCTTGCCACGATCGTCGTTATCTCGATCGTCGCGAGCATGATGGGTTTGTTGTTGATGGCGCCGCGTGTGTATTACGCCATGAGTCGCGACCGCCTCTTTCCGAATGCGATCGCGCGGCTGCACCCGCGTCGCGGCGTTCCGGATCGGGCGACGCTGCTCCTGGCCGCGGTTGCCACGCTGTACGCGTCGGTCGGGACGTTTCAGCAGATCGTGTCGTTTTTCATCTGCACGGCGCTCGCGTTCGTGGCGCTCGCGGTCGCCGGCATCGTCGTGTTCCGCCGGCGCGCGGCCGCGCCAGCGCCGTTCCAGACGCCGGGCTATCCGGTTACGCCGGCGCTCTTCATCGCACTGGTCTCCGGCGTCATTCTGCTCGTGCTGATGGCGCGCCCGGTCCAGGCGCTCGCCGGAATTGCTCTGGTCCTTTGCGGGATACCGGCCCACTTCCTGAGCCGGCGGAACAGGTCCTAACTGTCGGCGGGCCGGTCCTGAGACCGCCCCCTCTTGATGACCACTTCACGCTGCGGGAACTGGATCTGGATATTGCGCTCTTCGTACGTCTTCTTGATGCGCCGCCGTAACTCTCGAGCGACGTCGAACTGCTTCAGGGGCACGGTCTTCATCCGTGCCCGGACCGTGACGTTGGTCTCGCCGAGCGATTCGATGCCGGCGACCTCGATCGGCGCGAGAATGTGCGGGCCGAAACCCGGATCGTTCTGCAGCTGCTCCCCGACGTGCTTCAGCACATCGACGGCCCGGTCGCTGTCGACGCCGTAAGCGACCGGGATGTCAACGACCGCGTACGAGAAATCCTTGCTCAGGTTGTCCAGCATCCGGATCTCGCCGGCAGGGACGATGTGCACCGTGCCGTCGTAGTCGCGCAGGACGAGCGTGCGCAGGTTGATCGCTTCGACCAGGCCGCCGACGTTGTTCACGCGCGCGACGTCGCCGACGCGCACCTGATTCTCGAGAATGAGGAAAAACCCGCTGATGACGTCGCGCACCAGCGTCTGCGCGCCGAACCCCAACGCCACGCCGGCGATTCCCGCCCCGGTCAGGAGCGGCATGATGTCCAGGTTCAGCTCGCGCAGGATCATCAGCAGCGCGATGGTGACGACGACGGCGGTGATGACGTTCTGAATCAGGTCGCCGAGCGTGCGCGCGCGCTTCGCGCGCTCGAGGACGTCGAGGCCCGTCCCCTGGCTGATCTCGTGCTCGAACCGGCGTACGACCACGGCCACGAGCCGGGTGGAGGCGTAAGCCAGGAAGCCGACGAGGAGGATGCGAAGGCCGCCGAGGAAGAACCAGTCGGTCACGGTCCGCAGCCGCAGGCCAACGCTGGTTCGGACGCCGACGAGCTCGAACGCCGGCAGGATCAACGCAATGGCCGACAGCGCGAACACGGCCCACGCGACAAACCGCACGGGCTGCTTGATCGCGGGTGTAACGGCCGCTTCCTGGAGCGTGTCGCCAAGAATCGCAACGAGCACGGCGCGCACGACGCGCGAGGCCAGCATCCCGAGGATCCAGGCGGCCGCAACCGTCAGGGTGATCGCGATGAGGCCGTCGCCCCAGTTGAAGCCTTCGGCGAAAAATCGCTGCGTCACGCTCCAGCCGCACTCACCGGCGTCTTCGACTGTCTCGGCTCGGCGGCCTGAATCCGGCCGACGAGAGGAAGGCGTATCGCCGCGCGCACGCCGCGCCCGCCGGGCCGGTTGCCGAGCGTCAGGCTGCCGCCGTGCGCTTCGGCGATCTGCCGGCTCAAGACGAGCCCGATGCCGGACCCTCCTGGTTTCGTCGTGAAGAAGGGCACGAACAAGTTACCCGTATTCGGCAGCCCCGGTCCCTCGTCGTCCACCCACAGCTCCAGCGACCCGGCCGCGCGCGTCCAGCCAAGTCGCACGCTGCCGCCAGTCTCGCGCGAGGCATCCACGGCGTTGCGCACCAGGTTTATCAGCGCCTGTTCGAGCTGGTCGCCATCCGCGTGGACGGCGCCGGGCGGCCCCGGCTGGACTGTCACGCCCTCATGCCGCTCGAGCCCGACGACGCGCTGCACGAAGCTCGGGACGTCGACCGCGGCAAACTTCGGCGGCGGAAGGCGCGCCAGCCGAGCATAGGCGGTCATGAACCGGCTGAGCGACTCCGATCTCGTGGCGATGACGGCCAGACCACGGAGCGCGTCCTCTCGCCAGTCCTCGGGCGGCGGCTCGCGTTCGAGAAGCGTTTCGAGGCTCCCGGCGATGGACTTGATGGGCGCCAGTGAGTTGTTCATCTCGTGACCGATGACGCGGATCAGTCGCTGCCAGGCCAGGCGCTCCTCTTCGCGGAGCGCCTGGCTGAGATCGGAGAGCACCAGCATCTCGTGGGGCCGGCCACCCTGGCGGAACGAGGTGCGCCGGATCTCCCAGCGGCCGGGCCCGGCCGGAAACGTCGCGTTCAGCACGCGCGGTGATTCTCCTTCGAGCGAGTCCTCGAGGTCGAGGTCCGCCGCGTGCCGCCCGAGCAGGCGCTCGACTGGTTGGCCGAGCAGACGTGCGCCGGCACGGTTGATGAACTTAAGTACACGCTCGCCGTCGAAGGTGAACACCGCGACGTCGATCTCCGCCATGACCTTGCGGAGGAGCATGGTCGCCTCGAGCGCGCCCATGCGCTGGTCGCGCAGGGTATCGACGAGCGCGTTGACCTCGACCATCACTTCGCCCAGCGGATCGCCCTGCCGCGCGCCGCGTGCGCGGATCGAGAAGTCTCCCTCGCCGAGGGCGGCCAGCAGGTTCGACAGCGTCTGGAGCGGAAGGACTACGCGCTCGCGGAGCGCGAACGCGAACCCGAGGCCGAAACCGACAATGACGACGGTGAGCGTCCACTGGACCTTCGCCGTGTAGTCTCCGGTCCAGAGGAAGGCGAGCGCGGTGATCGACGCCGGCAGCCAGGCTGCCAGCGCCATCAGCAGAATGCGCTTATCGTGAGATACGCGCGGCTGAGGCGCGGCCACACGTGAATTATACGTATCTGCGGATTACAACCCGTATCTCTGAAGCCGCCGATACAGGGCGCTGCGGCTGAGGCCGAGGGCCTTGGCGGCCTGGCTGACGTTGCCGTCGAAGCGCGTCATGGCCTTCTTGATCAGGAAGCACTCGACCTCTTCGAGGCTCATGTCCTCGAGGCGGCCGCCGCCGGCGTCCCGGCCCGGCTTGAGGGCGAGGTCGATGGGCTTGATCGAGGCCCCCTGAGCCATCAGCACGGCGCGCTCGATGGCGTGATCGAGCTCGCGCACGTTTCCGGGCCAGACATGTTCGAGCAGTCCCTGCATGGCGGCCGACTCGAAGCCGCTCAGCCGCTTGCGGTAGCGCTGCGCGTGCTGGCGGAGGAAGTGCTGGGCGAGCAGGGGGATGTCCTCCCGGCGCTCGCGCAGGGCAGGCAGCCGGATTTCGATCGTGTTCAGGCGGAACAGCAGGTCCTGGCGGAAGCGGCCGCCCGCGACCTCTTCGCCAAGGCTCGAGTTCGTGGCCGATAGGATGCGCGTGTTCACACGCCGCGTGCGCGACGAGCCGAGCCGCTCGAACTCGCCGGTCTCGATGACGCGCAGAAGCTTGGCCTGCTGGCTGAGCGGAACGTTCGCGATTTCGTCCAGAAAGAGCGTGCCGCCGTCGGCCAGCTCGAAACGTCCGACGCGATCTGCCTTGGCGTCGGTGAAGGCGCCGCGCACGTGGCCGAAGAGCTCCGATTCGAAGACGCCTTCGGAGACGCCGCCTGCGTTCACGGTGACCATCGGGCGCGTCGCCCTCGTCGAGACGGCGTGGAGCGCCTGCGCAACCAACCCCTTGCCCGTGCCGTTCTCGCCCAGGATCAGCACGTTCGCATCGGACGGTCCGACACGCGAGATGATCTGCAGGATGTTCTGCATCGACGGCGACTCGGCGATGATCTTCGGCCGGCCTTCGCCCCGCAGCAGCCAGTTCTCCGCCTCGAGCCGCTGGCCCTTCCGGAGGGCCTGACTGAGCTCGATCTGCGTGCGCAGGATGGCGAGCAGCCGCGCGTTGTCCCAGGGCTTCTGGATGAAATCCCGTGCGCCGCGGCGCATCGCCTCGACGGCGAGCTCGACGCTGCCCCAGGCGGTCATCACGACGACCGGCAGCGTGTTGTCGATGTTCTGAATGCGCGTCAGCAGGTCGAGCCCCTCCTCGCCGGAGGTCGTGTCGCGCGCGTAGTTGAGGTCCATCAGGATGACGTCGAACTCGCGCGCGTCGAGCGCGGCGAGGATGCCGGCGGGGGAGTTGGCCGTTTCGAGGTGGAATCCTTCACCTTTCAGGAGCAGCCGGAGCGCTTCGAGCACGTCCGCCTGGTCGTCGGCGACGAGGATCCTCGAGGCGGCAGGCCGCAAGGTCGATCCGAGCGGCTTCGCGGTCGCGTTGTCCACTACCGTTTCGTTACCCATGCGCAGTCCCTAGTCCCTAAGCCCCATGCCCCAAGCCCCAAGCCCTACTCGTACCGCAGGGCAATCAACGGATCGATCGACGCGGCGCGGCGCGCCGGGAGCCACGTCGCGAGCGTCGCCACGATGGCGAGCAGCAGCGCCGTGCCACCGAATGCGGCGGGGTCGAACGGCGCGACCTGGACGAGCAATTCGCGGATCATCGGCGCCGCCATCAGCGCGATGACGAGGCCCACAATCAGGCCGAAGGCGACGAGCGCCATCCCCTGGCCGAGTACCAGCCAGACGACGTCGCCGCGCTTGGCGCCGAGCGCCATGCGCACGCCGATCTCGCGCGTCCGCTGCGTCACCGAGTAGCTTGCGACGCCGTATAGCCCCATGGCCGCGAGCCCCAGCGCGAGCAGACCGAAGGCACCGAGCAGAGTGACCATCAGCCGCTGCGGGCCAAGCTGCTGGGTGACCTGATCGCCGAGCGTCTGAACGCCGAGCACTGACAGCCGGCTATCCAGGCGGCCGATCTCGGCTCGGACAGGATTCGCGAGCGCCGACGCGTCCCCGCTCGAGCGAACCAGTATGGTGGCGGCCGGCGTGTAGGCCTGCGTAATCGGCTGGTAGATGAACGGCGTCGGATCTTCGGCGAGGCCGTTGTACTTGGCGTCGCGCGCGATCCCGACGACGGTCCGAAACTCCTCGTCGCCGAAGAACTTGAACCGCTTGCCGATTGCGTCCTCTCCCTTCCAGAACCGGTCCGCCATGGTCTGGTTGATCACGACCACATCCGGCGCCGTGTCGTCGTCGTCGATCGTGAAGTCGCGGCCGCGCTCGATCGGGATGCCGAGCGTGCGGAAGTACCCGACCCCGACCGGGTTGACCTGCACCAGAATCCGATCGCGCTCGGACGTATCACGACCCTCCAGGAACACGCTTCGCTGGAACCCCTGGTTGCCGAACGGCGGACCCTGGGCGATGGATGCCGCCCGGACGCCGGGCAGACCTTGTACTCGTTCGACGATCTGGCGGTACAAAAGTTGACCGCGCTCAGGCGTATAACCCTCCCGGCCCAGATTCACGTTGGCCATCAGGACGCCGCTCGTTTCGAACCCCGGATCGATGTTTTGCGTCTGCCGCAGGCTACGCAGGAAGAGGCCGGCCGCCACGAGCGCGACGAGGGACAGAGCGACTTGCGAGACGACCAGACCCTTTCGCAGGTTGAACCAGCGTAGGAACCTCCGGGGCGACGCGCCGGCCGATGGGACCAGCTCGTTCTTCAGGACGGGCACGACGTCCGGCTTGGTGGCCTGGAGAGCAGGCGCGAGGCCGAACAGCAGACCCGTCAGCACCGAAACCACCAGCGCGAAGGTGAGCACCCGGGCATCCAGGGTGAGGCCGAGCAGGACGTTGGCGGGAATCGGAATCTCGACGGTACGAAGCGCGTCGATCGTCCAGAATGCGACGACGAGTCCTGCGGCACCCCCGAGAAGCGCGAGGAGGACGCTCTCGGTGAGGAGTTGCCGCATCAGGCGCCAGCGGCTCGCGCCGAGCGCCAGCCGCATCGCAATCTCACGCTGCCTTCCGGCGGCGCGCGCCAGGAGCAGGTTGGCGATGTTCGCGCAGGCAATCAGGAGGACGAGCCCGACGACGACCATGAGGAGGATCGCGGTGCGCGCGATCGGGTTGGCGCCTCCACCGTTCGGATTCGTCCGCGCCTCGAGCAGCGGCAGGGTCGCGGCCGAGCGGCCCTTGTTGTCGGTCGGGTAGCTCGCTTCGAGCTGACTCGCGATCGTCTTCAGATTCGCATCTGCCTGCGCCAACGACACACCGGGCTTCAGCCGACAGAAGGCAAACAGGAACAGGCCGCGCCGCTGCTCGTACCAGTCGAACCCCGGCTGGATGGCGTCGTGCATCATCATCGGCACCCAGATGTCCGGCGCGCCAAAGAGGAACGTGCCGGTAAAACCTTCGGCGGCGACGCCGATGACGCTGAACGGCTGGCGGTTGAGCGTGAGCGTCTTGCCGACGATCGCGGGATCTCCGCCGAAGCGGCGCGTCCACAGGCCGTGGCTGAGCACGACCACCGGATGCGAACCTGGGGTCGCGTCCTCATCCGGGCGGAACGTCCGGCCGGCGGCGGGCTTCATGCCAAGGACGTCGAAGTAGTTGCCGGTAACGACCTGCGCGAGGATCTGCTCGGACGACTGCTCGACGAGCATGTTGACCTGCGCGAACGTCACGGCGGCAGTGCCTGAAAACGACGCGTTCTGATCCCTGTAGTCCTTGAAGTTGAGATGGGACATCGGGAGGTTGCCGGGGTTGCGCTGATCGGTCGTGAAGATCGACGCCAGGCGAGCCGGTTCCTCCACCGGGAACGGGCTGAACAGCATCGTCTGCACGAGGCTGAAGATCGCGGTGTTCGCGCCGATGCCGAGCGCGAGCGAGAGGACGGCGATCAGGCTGAACGCCTTGCTTCGCAGCAGCATCCGGGCGCCGTACTTCAAGTCCTTGATGAAATTTTCCATAGCCTCGGTCCGCAAATGCCCGACCTGAAGGTCGGGCCTATTCGTGCCGGAGCGCAATCACGGGATCGACCCGCGTGGCTCGGCGCGCAGGAATGTACCCGGCGAGCGCCGCGACTGATATCAGGCTGACGGCGACGAAGACGAAGGTCGAGGCGTCCATCGACACGACGCCGAACATGGTGGCGGCGAGAAGCCGTCCCAGGCCAAAAGCGCCGAGCAGGCCTATTCCGATTCCGGCTCCGGCGAGCATCAGCGCGTGCCGGACGACGAGTCCGAGGACGTCACTCCTGGCCGCGCCGAGCGCGATCCGCACGCCGAATTCGTGTGTGCGTTGCGAGACGCCGTACGCAATCACCGCGTAGATGCCAACGGCGGCGAGGACGAAGGCGATGGCGCCGAAGATCGCCATCATCACCCAGATGTACGACAACCCGATGGAGGAGTCCGCGATCACCTGCTTCATGGCTCGCACGCGAAACATCGGCTGCTGCGGGTCGACCGCGGCGAGCTCCTGGCGGAGGATCGGCACGATGGCCGTCGGCTCACCGGACCTGACGCGGGCGACGACGACCATCGACAGCGACGGCGACTGCTCGAACGGAATGTAAAACGCCGGGCCGCGCTCGTTGTTGAACCAGTGATGCAGCACGTCCCCCACGATTCCGACGACGGTTATCCACGGTCCGGGTGAATCCAGCGGCCCCGCCTTGAACCGCCTGCCGATGGCATCCTGGTCCGGCCAATACCGCTGCGCCATCCGTTCGCTGATCACCGCCACCGGCTGAGTAGTCGCGTTATCCGCGCCGGTGAGGAGACGGCCGCGTACGAGCCGAATCTGCATCACGCGGAAATAGTCGGAGGTAACCGATCGGATAGCCGCGCTTGGGATGTTGCCTGGCTCGGCCGGCGGCTGCCCCTCGATGACCACCATGGTCGAACGGTTGTCGTTGTTCGCCGGGATGATGCTGCTGGCGGCGGCGGACTCGATTTGAGCAACCGTGCCGAGACGAGGCAGCAGCTTTCTGAAGAACTGCCGCTGCGCATCCTCCTCGTGATACTTCCCGTCGGGGAGCACGAGGTTCGCGGCCACAACGCCGGCCGGCTCGTAACCGCGGTCGGCGTTCATCAGCCGGAAGGCCCCACGAATCATCAAGCCGGCGGACACCAGCAGCATGAGAGCGATCGCTACTTCGGCCACGACGAGCCCCGCGCGCATCCGGGCGCGGCCAGGCGCCGACGTGCGGCCGCCTTCCTTGAGCGTCTCGGCGAGCTCGGAGCGGCTGCCTTGCCATGCGGGCGCCAGCCCGAAGATCAGGCCGGCAAGAACGCCGACCGTCGCGGTAAACGCCAGCACACGTCCGTCCACGTCGATGTCGTTCCATCCGTACACGAACCTGCGGATCGTGGCCGGCATCCCCTCGCGAATCAGATCGACGCCAATCGACGCCACCAGCAGCGAGAGGCCCGCGCCCACGAGGGCGAGGACGACGCTCTCGGTGAGAAGCTGCCGAAGCAGACGGCCTCGTGACGCGCCGAGGGCGACGCGCACGGCGAGCTCTTTCTGACGCGTCGAGCCGCGCGCGAGGAGCAGGTTCGCTACGTTGACGCACGCGATGAGGAGAACAAAAGCCGCCGTGCCCTGCAGGACCGCGAGGAACGCGTCATTGCCTTCGTCCTGGACGCCTTCGACCAGCGGAACCGTGTCTCCGCTCATGCCCGTGTTGGCGTCCGGGTGCTGCTTCTCGAGCTGCCCGGCGACCAGTGCAAGCTCTGCGTCCGCGGCGGCTACGGTGACGCCCGGTTTGAGGCGCCCCACCACGCTGAGATAGCGCCCGCGACGGTTTGCCGCATCCTCCGCGTCGAACGCGAGCGGCGCCCAGACCTCGGTCGTGTACGGAAAGTTGAAGCCGGCCGGGCCAACGCCGACGATCGTGTACGGGAACGAATCGAGCTGAATCGTGCGCTGAAGAATCGAAGGATCGCTGCCGTAGCGCCGCTGCCAGAGCTCGTAGCTGATCACGGCGACCTTGTCGCGGCCCGGGACTTCCTCGCCGTCTTCGAACCCGCGGCCAAGCGCCGGCGTCATGCCGAGCGTGCGAAAGAAGCTCGCCGAAACCCTGAAGCCCTGAACGCGCTCCGGGTCGCCGTTGCTCGTCAGGTTCACATCCCAGTACGCCATCGCCGCCACGGAGTCATAGGACTTCGTCTGCGCGCGCCAGTCGAGGAAGTTGGCGGGGGAGACAGAGAGCTTCGTGTCGCCGCGCTTCGGCCGAGACTGGGACAGATCCACCAGGCGGTCCAGGTCCGGAAGCGCCAGCGGTCGCAGCAGCATGGCATCGACGACCGAGAACACCGCCGCGTTCGCGCCGATGCCGAGCGCCAGGGCGACGACGGCGGCCGTCGTTGATCCCTTGTGCTTCAGGAGAAGACGAATGGCGTGTTTCAGATCGCCAAGCATGTGGGGAGGGAGCTCGAAGGCCCGACCTTCGCGGCCTGAAGGCCGGGCCTAGGGCTGTGTTAGTGCGCGATATCGAATCCGCTCTCTTCGAGCTCTTTTTCGGCGCGCTTGCTGCCATCCTCCTCGACGATGCGGCCGTCGAAGAGGTGGATGCTGCGATCGGCGTGCCGCGCGTAGCGCGGATCGTGCGTGACCATGCAGATCGTGGCGCCGTCGCGGTGCAGCTCACGCAGCAGCTCCATCACCGCTTCGCCGTTCTTCGAGTCGAGGTTTCCCGTCGGCTCGTCCGCGAGCAGGATGGATGGCGCTCCGCCGACCGCGCGGGCAACGGCGACGCGCTGCTGCTGACCGCCCGAGAGCTGGCTCGGGAGGTGCTTCGCGCGGTGCGACATGCCGACCTTTTCGAGCGCGGCCATGACGCGCTCCTTGCGCTCGGAAGCCTTCATCCCGCGGTAGGTGAGCGGGAGCTCCACGTTCTCGTAGACCGTGAGATCGCCAATGAGGTTGAAGCTCTGGAAGATGAAACCGATCTCGCGGTTGCGGACGCGGGCGCGCTCCGAGAGCGGCAGATCCGCGACCGACCGGCCGTTCAGCACGTACTTGCCCTCGGTCGGCGAGTCCAGCAGGCCGAGTATCGAGAGCAGCGTCGACTTGCCGCAGCCCGACGGCCCCGCGATGGCGATGTACTCGCCCTTCTGAATCTCCAGATGGATCCCGGCGAGCGCGTGGGTCTCC
>DATAFJ010000179.1:0-15382 GCA_036257535.1 Vicinamibacterales bacterium
ATCAACGTGAACCACAACTGGGTGCTGGGCGGATCGAAGCTGAACGAGTTCATCTTCCAGTACGCCGACTTCTCGAACTTCATCTCGGCGAACAGCATGGACCCGTACCAGATCTTCCCGAACGGGGTGACGATCGGGCAGAACCCGAACACGCCGCAGACCACGCAGCAGCACAAGTGGCAGTTCAGGAACGACTTCTCCTGGCACATGGTCGGTGGAGGCGGGCTCGGTCACGACCTCAAGACCGGCGTGAACTTCATCAACGAGCCGCGGCTCTTCATCACCTTCAACGTCGGCACGGGCGGCTATGCGTACACGCACCTCGACAACAACGTCGACGGTCCATTGTCGCTGGTCAACCTCCAGGGCGGCTCCGCGGAAGCGAACATCCCGACCAAGCAGTTCTCCATGTATTTCCAGGATGACTGGCGCGTCACCGACAGGCTGACGCTGAACCTCGGGCTGCGGTACGACCTGAACACCGGGTTCGCGATCGATCAGTCGCTCAACCCGAACTACGTGATGCTCGCGGAGGCTGGCGCGGCGGGACAGTTGAGCGGCCTCGTCGGCTTCGAGGACTTCGGGCTGGAACCGAAGGAAGACCGCGACAACTTCCAGCCGCGCGTGGGCATGGCCTACGACCTGAAGGGTGACGGCAGCGACCTCATCCGGGCCGGCTACGGCCGTTACTACGACTTCGGATACACGAACTCGAACATACTCTTCGCGGCAGTCAACGCGACGGGTGTGGGCGCGGGAACAGTCTTCGAGGTGAGCAACGCGGGCGGCATCAGAAATCCCGACGGCTCGTTCTTCCGGGTCAGCGATCCGGTCAGCAACATCGAGTCGCAGAACGAGGCGGGCGGCTCGTTGCCGCTGAATCGCCACGTCGCGTCGCCGCGGATCAAGCAGCCCTACTCCGATCAGTACTCAGTGGGCTGGTCGCACAAGCTCGACGCCGCGACTGTGCTCGACGTCGACTACGTACACGCGCGCGGCAGCGACATCGGATGGCGTCCGCGCCTCAACGCGCGGCATCCGGGCGAGGCGACGCGGCCGCTCGCCGAGCTCGGCATCGTGCCGAGCCCCGAGGACATCGCCGTCGCCGTCAGCCGTGGAGAGAGTCGACACGACGGCCTCAGCCTCGGCGTGCGTCGCCGCATGAGCCAGAACGTTCAGTTCTCGGCCTGGTACTCGCTGTCGGACTCGACGTCGACGACGGGGAACAGCGGCGACGAGCTGGATATCACGAACATCCAGAACGCCGCGGATCCGTTCAACGAGGTGCAGAACGGCCCGGCGCGCCGGTCCGACTCGCGGCATCGCGCCACGATCAGCGCGATCTTCGCGCTCCCGCACGGCTTCCAGGTGTCGCCGATCTGGCGCTATCGCTCGGCGCTGCCGGTGAACATCGTCGAGGGCGTGGACCTGAACAACGACGGCGTCAACAACGACATCCCGCTGCGGGCGTATGCCTTCGACGGAGTCGGGAACGCGCCGAAGGACATCGGTCCGTGCGAGTCGATCAACTGCGGCCGCGGGGCGAGCCTCAATCAGCTCAACCTGCGGGTGTCGAAGGCCTTCGCGGTGGGCGCCGGCATCCGCGTCGAGGCGATCGCCGAGGTCTTCAACCTGTTCAACGTGAGGAACCCGTCGGGCTTCGGCCCGGCCGCCAACTTCCAGGACAAGCGGCTGTTGATCAATGACGACGGGACGACGTCGCCGAACCCGGACTTCCTGCAGCCGGCCACATACGCCGGGGATTTCCAGGAGCCGGAGCAGCGCGTCGGTCAGATCGGATTCAGGATCGTGTTCTAGGGCTTGGGGCTTGGGGCCTGGGGTTTGAGGCCTGGGGTTCAAACCCTGGGCCCTATGCCCCGGGCCCCAGGCCCTAGTCGATCGGGCATGACGAACACGCGTCTCGCCAGCTCCGACCCCAGCGTCTCCTTCTCGTAATACCGGCCGAGCACCGACGGCTTCCATACGAGGAGATCGCCGTTCAGCGCGGCGAACGCCTGCCACGACTCCGCGGGACAGCGCGCCTGCCGCTCCGCCACCACCAGCAGGAACGCCCATGTGATCGTCTCGTGATACAGATTCGGCTTCCCTTTCGCGATCGCGAAGCGCTTGAGCGCGCCGGGAAACTCGGTCAGCGCCCCGGGCATCCCGTAGCGGCGGATGAACATCCACGCAACATGGACGTGCTGTTCGTGATGAAAGGCGTCATCGGGCAGCGACGCTGCCTCGAACCCGGCAAGGAGCTCCTGTTCGGACATCATCGTCCGCTCCCCGCGCGACGGCGCCGCGGCTCCTCGCGCAGCCTGTGCGAGTGCGACGCATCGAGCGTCAGCCCGAAGACCTTCTTGATTTCGGCGATGCGTGTGAGGTTCTGCTCGCTGAACGGCGCCTTGCCTTCGAAGGCGTGGAGAACGATGCCCTCGAGCAGGTCGCCCAGCGTGATGTCGTGGTAGTCGGCGAGCGCCTTGAGCACCTTGAGCAGGCGCTTCTCCAGGCGGACGCCGGTCTGAACGCGTTCGACGACGACGGGCTCGGCTTTTTGTGACATCGGTAACTTGGTACCAATATAACACAGGCGGAGGCCAAGCCTAAAGGCCTGCGCGACACGCCTGGCTAATTAGCCCGCACGACCGGCACGCCGACGTGGAACCAGCAGCTCACGGCCTCGCCGCGCTTCTTCGCCGGCGCGAACGTCCACTGCTTCACCGCCGCCACCACCGCTTCGTCGAGCGCCGGGCCCGACCTGGAGCGGCGCACCAGGCTGACGATCGCTGCCTGCCCCGCCTGCGAGACGAGCACGCGCACGATGACGACATCGTTGACGGCGCCCTGGACGTCGGCCGGCATGTTCGGCTCGACGCGCGAGACGACCTGCGGCGGCTGATTGACCTGGTTCACCTGGAAGAACGGACCGACCGGAGCGGCCGGCTCCGGCGCCGGCGGCGGAGGCGCCTCGGGCTCGGGAGCGGGCAGTTCGGCAACCACAGCGTCGGGCGGCGTCAGAGGAACACTCGCCGCCGTCGCGGACGCGTTCGGCTGGCGAGACGTCCTGGTCGGCCTGGGTGCAGGGCGCGACGGTGCGGCCGCAGCCATCCTCTTCGGCGGAGCGGGAGTCGGTTCCTCGACTACCGGCGGCGCCGGCTCCGCTTTCGCCGCGGGTGCCGGCTGCGGCGTCGTCCGACGATCGCCTGCCGTTGCCTGCGCCGCGGGTACGTTCGCGGGCTCAGGCTCCGCCGCTGCCGTCGCCGTTTGGCGAGTCGCGAAGTGCTGTCCGAGCGGAATGCCGATCGCCGCAGCGATGACGACCGTCGCGAGCGCGATGCCGACCGTGCGCGTCGCGTAGCCCGCCGGCCGCGCCGGCGCCGGGACGGGCGGTTGCGGCGCTCTCGGGCGTACGTGCTTTTTCTCAACCGGCACGAACCGAACCGGCTCGGGCTTCAGCGTTGGTTGCGGCGCAGGCGCGACGATGGCCGGCGCCGGTGGATGCAGCGGCGGCGCGACTGCAATCGCCGGTGCGCTCGGAACGTCGACCGGCGCAATCGGGCTCGGAACGATCGACGGTGCGTTCGCAACGATCGGCGGCGCGGTTTGAACTGCAGGTTCCGCGATGACCGGACGCGCGAGCGGCGCGGTTTTCGCCTGCTCGAGCGCTGCCTCGAAGATGTCCGCGATCGGATCCTGTGCCGGCGGCGCCGGCTCGGGATTCTTCTTCGCTTCGAGCACGGACTGAAACGCTTCCTGGCACGCGGGACAGAGATCCATGTCGCCCGATGGCGCGCCGCAGCTCTCGCAGCGCGCGACGTGCGGCTCGGCAGCGGGCGTCACACTCGGCGCAGCCGTCTGCGCGGGCAGCCGGCGTCCGCAGCAGTCGCAGTAGAGATGTTGCTCCGTCGGAACGTCCTTGCAGTCGTCGCAGCGCACGCAAACCTCCCCGGGTCGCCTGCGGTCAGCAGGGCCCTGGGTTTAACGGCAAAGGCCCTGCCATTCTGCCGAGCTGGGTTTTTGGCTGGTTTTCCTCGGTTTTTCGGGGATCCCGGAGTGGCGGCTGGCTAAGGATCCCTCCACCGCTAACAAACTTCGTCAGTCCGGGATGCCGGAAATTGACCCTTTGGGGGCTAAAAAATCCGGCCGATGCCCACGTAGTAACGCCAGTTGCCGTCGAACGCGAAGCTGCCGCCGAGCAGCATCGGCCCGAGGAGCGTGTCCATGATCAATCCAAGGCTTGCGTTCGTCCGGAACTGTGCTGTGTCGATGTCGTCGAAGGCGGAGCCGTTTTCGATCCAGCCGCCGACGAAGATCGGGCCTCCCATGAAGTCCGGAAGGCGGCCGATCCCGCGCAGGTAGCCGGCGCTCAGAACCGCATAGTGATCGCCGCGGAACTCGCCGATGTTATACGCGCCGAGGCGGAGCGGCCTGCCAAGTTGAAACTGCTCGGTCGGCAGCGGACTGCCGTCGAACGACGTGCCGGCGCCTGCGAGCAGGAACACGCGGTCGCGCCGGCGCAACGACCAGAACATCGACCCCTCGGCTTGCAGCTGCCTGAGACCGTCGTTCGTACGATCGACGTCGAACTCCTGGGGCACGTCCGGCGACGCCAGATGATGGCTGTACATGGCGCCCGCCCGCAGGCCGCTGGACGGAACGACCGGGCTGTCCTGGCTGTCGTGGAGCCATCGGATCCGCGCCTGCGTTTCGCGGCCATCCAGCTCCGGCAGATTCGGATTGCCGGCGCTGATCGACGCCTGGAGGTAGCCTGTCGAGACTCCGGCGCGCACTTCGCTGTCGCGCCCGAGATTCACGCCCACATCGACGCCCACGCCCGCGCGGGTCTCGTCGTACTGCGCGATGATCGCGTCCTCCTGGATGAAGTTCAGCCGAACCCCAAGCGCCAGCGCGGAGAGCGAGACGAAGAATGGTGACCGACCGATCGGCCGATACAGCTCGGCGCCGACCCTCGGGTGCGCGCCGACGGCGCCGTCGACGCGGAGCTCCGAGCCCGATCCGAGAACGTCGAACGTGAGATACCGCGCAGCGAACTGAAACGCGAATTCATCGGTCGTAGTGTTTTCAAGCGAGAAGCCGAGCATCAGGAACGGCGGAGCGTAGACCTTCGGGCGCGCTCTGATCAGAAGTCCCTGGCGGCCGTTTTCCTCCACGAGCTGCCACCCCACCGTCTCGTATCGATCGAGGCCCGCGAGTGTCTCGAGCTCCGTCTCGAGCACCGCCAGGTCGATGGGGCGCCCGACGTGGGTCTGCAGCACTTCCTGCATGCGCCGCTCGTCCGCGGAGACGGCGCCCGATATCGTCACGAACTGCGGCGTCGCGAGCTGCGACTGCCTGCGCGCCTGGCGCGCCGCCTGATACGCGGCCCACTCCTGCTCGTTAAGCGCGAGCGGCAGGAGCTTGTCCTTCACGGCCTCGGCCGCGCGGTAGCCGTCGGCGGCCAGCTCCTCGCTGCGGCGCCAGTCGAGGCTGCCGTACCCATCGAGCCGCGGGTTGATGACGACGTCGGCGCTCTCCATCGCGACGCGCGTATTTGCCTGCATCATCACGTCGACGGTCTGACCCATCAGCCCGAACAGCGTGTAGTTGACGTTGCGCGTGTCGCCCATGAAGCCGACATTGATCGCGATCACGACATCCGCGCCCATCTGGCGGACGACGTCGGCCGGCACGTTGTTCATCGCGCCGCCGTCGACCAGGACTTTCCCCTCGAGCTCCATCGGAGGAAACACGCCCGGCAGCGACATCGTCGCGCGCATCGCGTCGGCGAGCGAGCCGTGGTCGAGAACCACTGGTTTGGCAGTGATCAGATCGACGGCCACGCACCGGAACGGCGTGGGCAGCGTGTCGAAGCTCTCGAGGCGTCCGTACGCGCCGGCGATGCGGCCGAGCAGAAAATCCACCTGCTGGCCGTTGTTGAGCGCGAGCGGCGGCCGCAGACCCTGCTTGAGGCCGAACTCGATCCGCGACGGATAGACGCGGGCGTCCTGTTTCCGGCGGATGTTCTTGTAACGGAACGACGAGCCGCCGAACATCTCGTCCCAATCGGTTGTCGCGAGCAGGTGGCTCAGCTCGGCAGACGACATACCGGCGGAGAAGCTGCCGCCGACGAGTCCGCCCATGCTGGTGCCGGCGACGAGGTCGATCGGGATGCGATGTTCCTCGAACCACCGGATCACACCGACGTGAGCCAGCCCCCGCGCGCTGCCGCCGCCGAATGCCACGCCGACACGCTTGCGGGCGGGCGGCTGCCGCTCGTCGGCGTCAAGCGGAGCGGCCGGCACGAGCAACAACGCGAGCGCCGAGACGATGAAGAGAGCGGATTCAATGCGCAAAGCAGCCTCTTGGAAAACGTCACTATCCTGCGGGGAACGCCGCGGGATCAACTGGACTTTATAACTACTGGCCGCGGATCACGCGGAATCCGCGGCTATTAGTTCTTCGCGTTCTCTGCGGGCACACATGCCCGCGCGCGGGACAGAAGCAGGTCGCGCTCGCGGGCGTTCCGCGTGAGCGACGCCGCGTGCTCGAACGCCGCGCGCGCTTCGTCCAGACGCCCAAGGCGCTCGAGCAGGTCGCCGCGGACGCTCGGCAGCAGATGGTAGCGCGCGAGCGACGGGTCCTCGAGAAGTCGATCGACGATGTCGAGGCCAGCCTGGGGGCCGGAAGCCATGCCGACCGCAACGGCGCGGTTCAGCTCCACGACGGGTGACGGCGCCACTTGCACCAGCTCGCCGTACAGCTCGGCAATCCGGTTCCAGTCCGTGTCCTCCGCGCTGACGGCGCGCGCATGACATGCGGCGATCGCTGCCTCGAGGACATGCTGGGCGCGGCGGCCTCCGAGCCGCTCGGCGCGCTCGAGCGCCGCCAGACCGCGGCGGATGAGCAGCCGATCCCATAAAGCGCGGTTCTGATCGAAGAGCCGGATCGCTTCGCCCGACGGCCCGACGCGCGCCCTGAGACGCGAGGCCTGGATCTCCATCAGCGCGACCAGGCCGTGGGCCTCCGGTTCCGACGGGGCGAGCTCCGCCAGGACGCGCCCGAGACGCAGCGCGTCTTCGCAGAGCGCCGGCCGGACCCAATCATCGCCGGCGGTCGCCGAGTAGCCTTCGTTGAAGATGAGATAGATGACGCCGAGGACCGAGGACAGACGGGCGGCGCGATCCTCTCCGCGGGGGATCTCGAAGGGAACCTGTTTCTCGGCGAGCGTGCGCTTCGCCCGTACGATCCGTTGGGCGATCGTCGGCTCGGACACCAGAAACGCGCGCGCGATCTCTTCGGTGGTCAGCCCACCGAGCAGGCGAAGGGTGAGCGCGACGCGCGCATCGATCGACAGGACCGGATGGCAGGCGGTGAACATCAGCCGCAGCAGGTCGTCACCCACATCGTCGTCCAGCGCCGAGTCGAAGTCGGGCGCGGTGCGGCCCGCTTCGAGCTCGTAGCCGAGCTCCTCGTGCTTGCGGTCGAGCAGCTTCTGCCTGCGGAAGAGATCGATTGCCCGGTGCTTGGCGGCAGCCATGAGCCAGGCGCCCGGATTCCGCGGCATGCCGGACGCCGGCCACTGTTCGAGCGCCGCCACGAGCGCGTCCTGCGCGAGGTCCTCGGCCAGGCCGACGTCGCGGACGACGCGTACCAGCGCCGCGATCAGCCTTGGGGACTCGATGCGCCAGACGGCGTCGATCGCCCGATGAGTATCTTCCGCCGTTGCCATCGCCCTTCCGACGCGCCCGGGCGTTCCGGGCGCGGCCAAAAGGGCGATCACACCATGTCAGGTTCCGAACGGCAAGTCGGATGCTGAGCTACTTCTTGTCGAGCTGATCCCGAAGCTTGGCGTGACGGTCCACCGCCGCGCTCGCTCCGAAGTCCTCCAGCTCGAACACCTGGCGGACCTCCACCTCGCCGTCGTCGAACGGGACGCGCCGCGCCCATTCGATCGCCTCTTCCCGCGACTTGACCTGAATCAGCCAGTAGCCGGCGACGAGCTCTTTGGTTTCTGTGAACGGTCCATCGATGACGCTGGGCTTGCCGCCCTTCGAGAACCGGACGCGGGCTCCCTTCGAGCTCGCCTGAAGCCCGTCACCGGCGAGCATGACGCCCGCCTTCACCATCTCCTCGTTGTACTTGGCCATCTGGTTCAAGATCTTCTCGTCCGGCAGGATGCCCGCTTCCGACTCCTTGCTTGCCTTTACCAACATCATGAATCGCATCGTGATCTCCTCGGTTCTGCTGTGGGGTTCGTGTCCCCTACCGAGACGTCGAATGAGCGCCGCGGGAATCGACTAACTTTGCCATCGCCAGGGGTATCGTCCCTAAGTGATATCCGCAGTTCGGCTTAGAGGTAAGATTCGCCCATGAAAGCTCAGCTTCGAGGATTTGGCGCCGGGTTGCTAATCGGGCTGGCATTCGCAGCGGTCGCCGGCGGCCGGGCACCCGGCACGACCAAGGTCGTGCTCGACAACGAGCGGGTTCGCGTGCGCGACGTGACGTTTCCGCCGGGCGAGACCGCCATGCACACGCATGAGCTGCCTCACGTCGGCGTCGTCATCGACGGCGGAACGCTCGTGTTCAAGTATCCCGACGGAAAGACGGAAACGGCAGAGCTCGAGTCGGGCGGAGTCGGGTTCCGCGAGGCGAACGTCACGCACGCGCCGGTCAACACGGGGAAGACGCCGGTCAGGGTGATCGAGGTCGAGCTGAAGTAGGCGCCCGGCTGGCTACGCCTGAATGCGGAAGGCCAACGTGAAAGCGGCTGCCGCTCCGAGTGCGGCCAGCATCCGCACATGGTTCCACGCGGTCCATCTCGAGAGGTATTCGCGCCAGAGCGTGGCTGCTTCAGGGGTCTCGGGCGCGACGCGGGCGAGCGCGTCATTTCGCGGGACGTTGAACGCCATCGTCACGACAAAGGACCCGACGAGATAAAGAAGGCTGCCGCCCGCACGCGTCGCCGCGCCCGCGCTCTCCCAGTGCAGCAGCGACAGGGCGAGCATCAGGGCACTCAACGCCGCCGTTCCCAGGAACACGCCGAGAAACAGCGGATTGATCACGACCACATTGATGACCTGCATCGCCCCGACGCCTTGAGGCGGCGGGAGCTTCCCAAGAGCCCACATCACGCAGACCGAGAACGCGAAGAAGAAACCGGCGACGAGCCCCGAGCCGAGGGCACAGGCGAGTGTCAGGAGGTCCAGCGCGTTCATCGGGCGGTCACACGATCCGGCGCGGAGTCGCCGGCGACGCCGAACAGGATCGCATGAAACCGCTGCCCAGCGGCGACCTATCAGTCGCGCGTCAGGCGCTGGACCGTATCGCCGACTTCCTGAACGGTTCGAACCGTCCCGCGTGCGATGTCCTTCGCTCGATCCACGACGGCATCCCGCGTGTCGCCCAGTAGCTCGTTTTCGGACGTCGTCTCCGGCAGCGTCATGCTGATCACGGCTCCGACGCCGGCGGCGGCGGCACCTGCGAGAAGTGGATTCTCTCGAACGAAACGCCACAGGCGATCCGGAACGTTGGCCACGTTGGCCGCGGACCGTCCCGCCGTTCTGTTGCGGGCTCCGCCTTTTCGTGAGTAGTCGCTCGACCCACTTCGGGAGGTCGTCGTCGTGCCGCGCAGGCTGTCGGCGGCCAGCCAGGTGAGCCCCGCGCTGATGAGGAGCGCAGGCCACGGATTTTGACGCACCGACTCCGCAAGCGGCGCCACCGCATCCTGCGCCCGCCCCATGGCATCCGACGCGGCGTCACGGGCGTCCGATGCCCATTCGCCGACTGTCTCAACCGCGGCCCCGAATGTTTCTTTCCCCTGCTCCAGGAGCTCGCCTGCCGTCCCGCGTTCCTCTGCCGCCTCGCTACTAGACTCGGCGCGATACTCGTTCGCAACATCCGCCGCGTTCGACGTCGCCCTGGACGCTCGAGTCCCCGACGCCTGCGAGCGAGCGCCGACGTTTCCTGTGTCCTGCCTCTTTGCCATGGTCCCCGCTCCTTCTCACGATTATGATTCGGCGCGTCCCGCCGAGCTTTTCAGAAACCTGCCACACAACGCGCCCGCCAGAAACCCGATGCCCACAAAGACCGCGGGCTGGCGCCTCGCAAACCCGCGGAGATCGTGGATGAGCTGTTGGGTGTTGCGCTCCCGCAAGTAAAGGGCAACCTCGTCCAGCCGCTCAGCCGCCTTCCGCGTGTACTCGGCGGCCTTTCCGTACGATTCTTCCTGAAGCGGATCGCCCATCCGACGAACGGCATCCGCGACTCCCATCAGGCTGTCTATCGCTCGATCCTTGCGCGCGTCCACGGCCGAACTGATGCGTCCGCGCATGCGCTCACCCGTTCCGGCATCACCCTGCCCGGTCCTAGTTGAACTCGACGCTTCCGGTGTTGCCATGATGTTTCTCCTCTCGAGCTGTTCGAAATGTTTCTTCAAGTCTCATGCGACCGTCTGCATGTGCTATTCCAGACGTGTCCGGCGGTCGATGCCGGTCGAGCTGAGCATGGACCACGACTTCAACGCCGCCATCCTGAACGTCACGGCTCACAGGCCCTGGAAGATGCCGCAGCGGCCTTGGGTCATGACGCAGACGTGGCACGATCTGCTCTTCGCGCACTGGCCCGTGCGGCCGGAATCAGTGGAGTCGGGGCTGCCGGCGGGCGTCGAGCTGGACCTGTTCGATGGCGCCGCGTGGATCGGGATCGTTCCGTTCCGCATGACGAACGTCGCACCCCGCGGCGTGCCGTCGCTGCCGGGAATCTCGGAGTTTCCCGAGATCAACGTCCGCACTTACGTGACAGCGGGCGGCCGCCCCGGCGTTTACTTCTTCAGTCTGGATGCCGGGAACGCGCTCGCGGTGCGAGCGGCGAGGCTGCTGCTCAATCTGCCCTACTTCCGGGCGTCGATCGCCGTCACGCGCCGCGCGGACGCGATCGAATTCGAGAGCCGGAGGGACAACGAGCCGGCCAGCTTTCGGGCGACGTATGAACCGGACGGCGCGCCGTTCGTTCCGGTGACTGGCTCACTCGAGTACTTCCTCACGGAACGGTACTGTCTTTACCACTTCAACCGCCGGCGGGTGCCGTATCGCTTGGACATTCATCACCCGCCCTGGAAGCTGACGACGGCTCGCGCGGAGATCGCCGACGATCGCATTGCGGCTGCGGCGGGTCTGGCGCTGGGAGATCGCGAGCCGCTCCTCCACGTGGCGAAGCGACAGGACGTCGTCGCCTGGGCTCCTGAAAAGCTGGAAAGCTATTCAGCGTAAGTCCGCGGGCCCGCGATGGCGGGCCCGCGGTGCGATCAGACGACGGTTCGCCGTCCGCTGATCAACCCGACGACGAACAGGACGAGGGCGATGACCAGCAGGACATAGATGAAGTTGCCGACTGTGTAGCCGCTCACCATTCCGAGCAGCCACAGTACGAGCAGGATCACCGCGAGTGTGTAGAGCATGATGTACTCCCTGCGAGGCGCGCGCGCCTAGCGGTTGCCGACCATCCGGTCCCACGCGTCGCGTACGGCGTTCTTGATCTGCTGCCACGTGGACTGACCGCGGTGCTCGTAGCGATCCCAGTCGCGCTGCAGATCGGGCTCGACTTCTTCCCATTTCCTGTCGGCGTAGCGCTCGCTGGCGTCGTACCCGAACCGATACGCGGGGCTGTAGTAGTCGTAGTCCCGGTCCGTTTCGAAGTACGGCCGCCGCTTGTAGTTCTCGCGCCAGTACTGGTCCTCGGTCTTCCAGTCAGCTCGAGTGCGAAGGTCTGCCATAACTCGGTTGCCTCCATTTCCACCAAAAGTGAGTGGAGCAACCTCTGTGCCCGGTACACCTCGACTTCTGTCAGCGTTCGACGCCGTACGCCGGCGCAGCTGAGGACGCAGAGTCGAATCAAACGCGGAGCGCGCAGAGGTCGCAGAGAGCGAAAGGCCACGGATTGTACGGGCGGCCACGCCGAGTCCGCCCGCGGATCAGGCATCCCGCGCAATCCGCGTAATCCGTGGCTAATTTGCTCCCGTGAACTCAGGCGCTCAATCCGGAAGCAGGCAGCGACAGCGGCGCGAGATCGGGCGCCACCCACTCGCGCCGCGCCGCGGCCGACATCAGGAGATCCTTCGACCAGAAGCGAAGCAGCAGCGCCCTGTCCGCGAGCGGGCCGCCGACGAGAAGGGCGACGCGCGTCTCGAGCGGCGTGCGTTCGGGAAACGACGCAAGGAAGGCGTCGATCAGTCGAACGTAGGCAACGGTAATCGTCTCGTGGTACCCGCTGGTTGGTGAGTTCGCGACGCCGTGGCTGTCGTTCAGCCGCTGGATGCCGGCGCGCAGCGTGACGAGCGCAGCCTCCGCGCCGTAACGGTCGACGTGCCACGCGCCCACGCTGAGATGCGCAAGGTGCGTCCAGTGCTCCTTCGGAAGCGTACATGCCGTGAATCGCGCGGCAAGGTCGTCGAGCGTGTACGGGAGCATCCGGCGCTACGGAAGGAGAACGATCTTCCCGGCAGCGCCCGGCTGAAGTACGAGTTCGTGCGCCTCGCGCGCCTGCGCGAGCGGGAGCGAGCGGCCGACGACCGGCCGCACGGTGCCGTTCCCGAGCGCGGCCTGCAGCGCGGCGTGCGCCGACGACAGTTCCGCTGCCGACATGCCGAACAGGAACGTGCCGAGGATGGACGCCTCGCGAACCATCGCGTCGCGAGGATTGATCTCGACCGGGCCCCGGCTGCCGACGACGACGATGCGTCCGTGCCGGGCCACGAGCCGCAGATCGACCCCCAGGTTCCGGTTCGCGAGCATCTCGACGACGACGTCAACGCCGCGGCCGCCGGTCAACTCCATCACCTGCTTTTCGAGACCCGGATCGTTGTGGTCGAGCGCATGGCTGGCGCCCTGCTCGCGTACGAGGGCCCGTCCGGCCTCAGTGCCGGCGGTCCCGATCACGGTGAGCCCGGCGGCGTGCGCGAGCTGCACGGTGGCGGTTCCCGTACCTCCGCTCGCGCCATGCACGAGAACGGACTCTCCAGGGACGGCTCGCGCGATCTGAAAGAGCGCGCGGAAGGCGGTCACGTACGGAACGCCGATTGCCGCCCCCTGCTCGAAGCTCACCGCCGCCGGCAACCGGTAAGCCTGGGATTCGGCGCACGCGATCGTTTCCGCGTAAGTTCCCGCCTGCGCGCCGCTCACGTACACACGGTCGCCCGGGACGAACCGTGTGACGTCACGCCCGACGGCAACGACACTCCCTGCCCCGTCGATCCCCGGTGTGTAAGGCAGGTCCGGTTTCACCGCATGTGCACCGCCCCGAATATACGTGTCGACGGGATTCACGCCGGCCGCGTGGATGCGCACGATCACCTGCCCGGCACCGGCGCGCGGCTCCACGGCCTCTTCGAGAACCAGATTCTCCGGTCCGCCGAAGTTGTGGACTCGGATGGCCCGCATCACTTCAGGCTATCAGAATGATGCGCCCCACGCTTAGAGCCTGAACATGGGAAGCGGGCTGAGAGGATGGGATCGCCAGCGCTGGAGCGACAGCTGCACCAGCCGCCGGTGAAAGCCGGCGTTTGGCCAGGCCGCGAAGATCTCGCGTACGACGTTTCGCTGGAGTCCGAACCGCCGCAGCCCCTTCGAAACGTCGATCCAGTCCGCCCGGCGAAAGGGCTCGACAAGGTGGAACCGGGTGCCCCGATACGGGGACAGCTTGTGATGTTCGAGGATCATCGCGGCAATCTCGGCGCTCCACACCGCGTTCCCTGATCGCGCGAGATGTGCCTCGGCGAGGCGAATTGACGGCTGCAGGTAGTCGAACGTCCGGTCGGTCCAGATCCCCATGTCGTGAAACGCGGCGGCAATCGCGATTTTGTCGAGCCCCGCCGCGTCGACAGGCAGCATCGCGGCGCACAGATTCACGACGCGGTAGACGTGATTCCGGTACGCCGCGAAATCACGGCCGATGTTACCGGCGTGCGCCTCGAGCAGCCGATCGGCCGTCGGTATCTCGGTGAGCAAGGCCGGAGCTCACGCAGCCGGCAGGCGGGCCGCAATCCACGCCTTGATGTCCGCGATCACGTTCTCCTTGCCGACGTCGTTCAGCAGATCGTGGACGTGCCCTTCATAGAGCTTCAAGGTCTTGTCCGTCGAACCGGCCGTGTCGTAGAAGAACTGGCTGCCGCCCGGCTTCGTCACCGTGTCGTCGGTTCCGTGCAGGATGAAAACCGGAAGCGTGATCAGCGGAAACTCTTTCTTGAGGCGTTCGTCGGCCCGGACCATTTCCGCGACGGTATGGGTGGGCTGCACCTCGTGCGCGATCAGCGGATCGCTGTTCAGGGCCTCGACGACTTTCGGATCGCGCGAGAAGCCTTCGTTCGGGAGCTTGAGCACGTGCGTGTGCGGCGCGATGTGGCTGAGGCCCTTGAGTACCGCGAGCACGAAGTCCGGTGCCGGAATCTGGAACGCAAAGCTCTCGCAGATCAGGCCAGCCAGCTCCGCCTGATTCTCCAGCGTGTACACGCACGAGATCACGCCGCCAGCGCTGTGGCCCAGGAGGAACACCGGCAGCCCTGGCTCGCGCGACTTCGCGAGCCTGACGACCGTGTCCACGTCGCTGATGTAGTCGGCCACTTTCTCGACCCAGAACCGGTCGCCGTCGGACTTCCCGCGGCCGCGCAGATCGAGCGCGTACACGGCGAACCGATCATCAACGAGCTGCTCCGCTGTCCAGCCGTAGTGGCCGCTGTGGGAGTTGAAGCCATGGACGATGACGACGACCGCGCGTGGACGAGCGGCGGGACGCCACGAGCGGACCAGGATCTCGAGGCCGCCGGATGTTTTGACTCGTTCTTCGAGAGCGCTGCCAGCTACCGTTTGCATGATTGTCTCCTTATGCGCCGCAACGATCGTCTTTGCGCCATGCCCAACCGGTCAATAACTCATCCGGTCTAACGGCCGCTACCACGAAAGGGTTACGACGTTGTGTCGCGGCCACGGATTTCACGAATCCGACGAGCCACGGATTTCACAGATAAAACGGATTCGGTCGGCCACGGATTACACAGGTTCAACGGACTCAGCCGGCCACGGATTTCACAGATTTCATTCCGGCCGTGGAATCCGTGTGTGAAAGCCAGAACATGATCTGACAGTCGTGCTGATCGCGCGCTGGGCGCGCCGGCTTGGCTTGGTAGGCCGGCGTGCTCGCGCGCGGTGAGGCAATCAGCGTCTCCTTCGCCAGCGCCAGGCTGTCTAGAAACGTCTGCATGGGCGTCTTGCCGTAACACCAGCGGCCCTGATGCGGCCGCCGCTGATTGTCGTCGTCGACGAAGGTGTCGAGGTCGGCCTGCCGCGACGCCAAGTCCTCGTAACACGTTCGTCGGAAGGCCACCCGATAA
>DATAFJ010000185.1:0-2503 GCA_036257535.1 Vicinamibacterales bacterium
CGGCACAGGCGTTGCCTTTGGGACTCAAGCCGCTCTCGCGGTCTGCGGTACCAGTTTTACTCGAACCGGACAGGTAGACATGGCACAGCTCGCCGCTCTTATCGTGACGCAGGACGAGGACTTCCGCCGCCGGGCGACGCAGTTGCTGCGCGCCGGGGGCGTACCCATAGGCATGGTCGAGGGCCGGACCGGAGAGACCACGGTCGCCGACCTGGGCGTAGTCGATATCCGCTGGGACGTGGCCTCCGGGCTCGCCGCGATCGAGCGGCTGCGCGCCGGGCACCCGGCGCTGGCGATCTTCGCCGTCGCCGCCGAGGCCAACCCCGACCTGATTCTGCAGTCCATGCGCGCCGGGGCGAACGAGTTCTTCGCCTGGGAATCACCCGACTCGCCGTCGGCGCGGACGATGGTCGAGTCGTTTCACGGTGCGATTCGACGGACGGCCGCGCGCAAGGAGGCGGCGCACGCCAACACGCGGCAACCGTGCGTAACCTACGTGTTCTTCGGCGCGAAAGGCGGCGCCGGTACGACCACCGTGGCGGTCAACTCCGCCGTGGAGCTGACGCGCCTCACGAAGAAGTCGGTGCTCATCGTCGATCTCAAGGCGTGCGGAGAGGTCGCGCTCTTTCTGGGCGTGCGGCCGCGCTTCACGATCCTCGATGCGGTCGAGAACCTGCACCGGCTCGACAAAGACTTTCTCAAGGAGCTCGTCGCGAAACACAAGTCGGGCCTCGACATCCTGGCGGGCTCCGAGCAGTTCGAGCGGCCCGGCGCCCAGGATGCGCCCGGAGTCGAAGAGGTGCTCCGCGTGCTGACCCGTCTCTACGACTACATCGTGGTCGATGCGGGCAACACGGTCAGCGCCTGTGCGACGTCGGCGTTCTACGGCGCCGACAGCCTGTTCCTCGTCACGAATCCCGACCTGCCGTCGGTGCGGAACGCGCAGCGGTTCGTCGAGCGCGTGCGCCAGCTCGGCGCCGGAGCGGAGCGAATCCGCGTGCTGCTGAATCGGGACTCGGACCAGCCGATCATCGCGCAGCGCCAGATCGAGACCGCGCTCGGCTACTCGATCCATCACGCGTTCTCGAGCGACTACAGAACGGTGTCGGCGGCGCTGAATGCCGGCGTGCCGCTCACGCTCGCGAATCATTCTGAGATCTCGGAGCAGTTCGGCGCGTTCACCCGGAGCATGGTCGGCATCACCAGCGAGCCGGAAGTGGCGGCGGCCCCGAAAAGGGCGAAGTTCCTCGGCATCTACTAATTAACGACGGAGCCACGACGATATGGCGCTTCCCGTGCAGACCCAGCCCGCCGGCAAAGGACCCGCCAGGCAGGATCACGTCAGGCCGCAGTACATCGAGCTGAAGGCCAACGTACACAAGAAGCTGCTCAACCGTCTCAACCTCGAGACGCTTGCGTCGGTCGACCGCAGCCGCGCGGAGAGCGAGATTCGCACGCTGCTCTTCGAGCTGATCGCGGAGGAGGGAACGCCGCTCAGCCTGGCCGAGCGCGAAGCCATCCTCGGCGACATCATCGACGAAGTATTCGGGCTCGGCCCGCTCGAGCCGCTGCTCCGCGATCCGGGGATCAACGACATTCTCGTCAACACCTACAAGCAGGTGTACGTCGAGCGCGCCGGCAAGCTCGAGCGCATGCCCGCCGCCTTCCAGGACGACAAGCACCTGATGCGGGTCATCGACCGAATCGTTTCGGCGGTTGGCCGGCGCGTGGACGACAGCTCGCCGATGGTGGACGCCCGCCTCCCGGACGGCTCGCGTGTCAACGCGATCATCCCGCCGCTCGCGGTGGACGGTCCGCTGCTCTCGATTCGCCGGTTTCCGGCGGATCGGCTCAAGGGGCAGGATTTGGTCAACCTGCGCGCGCTGACGCAGCCGATGCTCGACTTCATCGAGCACAGTGTGCGGTCGCGCCTGAACATTCTCGTCAGCGGTGGTACGGGCGCCGGAAAAACGACGCTCCTGAACGTCATGTCCAGCTTCATCTCCGATCGCGAGCGCATCGTGACGATCGAGGACGCCGCCGAGCTGCAGCTGCACCAGGAACACGTCGGCCGGCTGGAGACCCGCCCTCCCAACGTCGAGGGCAAGGGGGCGGTGCGCCAGCGGCAGCTCGTCATCAACGCGCTGCGTATGCGTCCCGACCGCATCATCGTCGGCGAGGTCCGAGGCGAGGAAGCGCTCGACATGCTGCAGGCGATGAACACGGGCCACGACGGATCGCTCACGACGATTCACGCCAACAGCCCGCGCGACGGGCTGTCGCGTATCGAGACGATGATCGCCATGGGCGCGACGAACCTGCCGGAGCGCGCGATGCGGCAGCAGATCGCCGCCGCCATCCAGCTCGTGGTACAGCAGACCCGACTAAGCGACGGCACCAGGAAAGTGACGGCGATTTCAGAGATCACCGGTATGGAAGGCGATGTCATCACCATGCAGGAGATCTTTGTCTTCGAGAAGCTCGGCGTGACCCAGGACGGCAA
>DATAFJ010000198.1:0-3413 GCA_036257535.1 Vicinamibacterales bacterium
CTATCAACCGAGACGGCGACATCGCGTGAGGAACACGACACACCGAGCCGTTAGTCCGACGTTTTCCTGCGAGTCGGCGCGTTAGCACCACAACACGCCGGCGTGGAGGCGCCGCTCGGAAAGTAGACCAGTACGCCGCTCGGAAAGTGATCCAGTCTGAGGGCGGTTCATTCTACGTTCTTCTTCCTTAAAGAAACGAGGATCGGCTTGTGGGAATGTGGGAATCTCGCGTTCTGTGCGAGATTCCCAAGCTCCTGTGGGAATCGTTTTGTGATTTCCACAGGAGTGTCATTTCCACAGCCGCGCGATGTGTTCGTTTCGTCGTCACCTCCTTGGTCGGTGAAAGTGGGGATACCAAACCCTGGCCGGCCTGCTGATCGTCGCTCCTGGGGCATTCTACGCGGTCGCTGGTGAGCCGATCGGCCGTCACGACGCACCTCCGCGGCGTTTCCGCATCCGATAGCTCTTCCCCTTGGTGGTGATCACGGTCGCGTGATGCGCCAAGCGATCGAGCAGCGCCGTGGTGAGCTTCTCGTCGCCCGCGAACACGGTGACCCATTCGGCAAACGCGAGATTCGTGCTCACGACGGTCGCTCGGCGCTCGTAGCGATCGGTGATCAGATTAAAGAGCACCTCGCCGCCGGCCCGTTCGAACGGGACGAATCCCACTTCGTCGACGATGAGCACGTCGACGCGGAGGAGTCGCTGCTGGAGACGTGTGAGCTCGCGCGCATCCCGTGCTTCGAGGAGCTGCCGCACCAGGTCAGCGGCCCGGGTGAAGAGCACGCGTCGTTTCTGCTTTGTCGCTTCTACGCCGAGCGCGATGGCGAGGTGGGTTTTGCCGGTCCCGATCGGACCGGCGAAGATCAGATTCTCGGGGGCGGTGACCCACTCGCCGCGCGCCAGCGCGTGGATCTGGGTCGCACTGACGCCGTCCGCCGCGGCGAAGTCGAACGTGTCGAGCGTCTTCACCTCGGGAAAGCGCGCCTCGCGGAGCCGCTGACGGATCACCGACTCATGCCGCGACGCCTGCTCGGCGGTGAGGACCTCATGGAGATAATCCTCGTGTGGCCAGTGCGCGTCGCGCGCTTGACGAGCGAGCGCTTCAAACGTGCGCGCGACGCCCGGTAATTTCAACGCCCGCGTCTGCGCCACGACGAGATCCCGGGCGACGGTGGTGGCGCTCATGCGGCACCGCCCACGAGCCAGCCGTCGTAGTCGGCGGCACAGCCGCTGGTCACGGCAATGGCGCGCAACGGGGCCGGCACCGCGTCGAGCGCGCCGCCCGTCGGTGTCGATCGCGCCGGCGTGACGGCCAGCAGCAGGGGCGTCCCGGTCGCGAGCGCGCGCGTCAGCGCGGGCACCATGACGGCCGCGCCGTACGTATCGAGTTGTCCGAGCACCTTGGCGAAGAGCCGCGCGGCCTCCCGGGAACCGTGCGCGCCATGCAGCTGATCCCAGATCGCTGGAAACGGGTCACCGAGGTCGCGCAGGAGATCCGGCAGCACCTGGCGCACGGCCTGCGGCTTCCGCGCGAGCTCCGCCAGGTAATGCCGGTAGTCAATCGAACGCTGCCCGAACCGCTTCCGCGGATGCAGAATCCGCGTCCCCTCCCGTCCGACGATGGTCACGCTCGTCGCGCCGATGCGCACGACGAGATCCAGCCCGGCCCAGCGACTTGGCACCGAGTAGACCGCGCCCTCGAGCCGCACCAGCGCACGCGGCGACACCGTTGCGAACGTCGTCGCCTCCGGCGCGAAGGGCAGCGGCGCGGACCGCAGCAGACGCTGCTCCTCGGTGAACCGCACGCCGATGGTCTGGCCGGCCGCATCACGCTGCGTGTCGAGCCGCGCATCCATCTGTGCCAGCAGCGCCGCGTTGATGACCGCGAGTGTCGGGCCGACCGGAATCGGCACGAGAGCTTGCTGCCGCACGGCCTTGCCACGGGCCTCGACGCCGCCCTTATCGTGGCCTTCGCCGGGCCGACAGAAACACGCTTCGAGGAGGTAATGCGAGGCGAGCGCCGCAAATCGCGGCGTCAACGTGCGCGCACCGCCGACCAGGATCCTGACGACAGCGGCCCGCAAATTGTCGTACGCGACGCGAGCCGGGACGCCCTCAAAGTGCGCAAATGCGCGGACGTGTCCGTCGAGAAAGCTGATTTGATCCTGGCGCTCGTAGATCCACGCGAAGTCGCGGCCCGAGTACATCAGCCGCATGAGGAAGAGCCAGACCTTGCGGCGGGTCCCGTCAACGTCGACCAGCACTTCGAAGAAGTCGACCTCGGCGAGATCGCCCGGCCGATACGTGAGCGGCACGAAGACCTCGCGCCGCTGCCGCTTCCATTCTGCGACCGCCTCTTTGACGAGGGTCACGCCGACGCGGTGGCCCTCGGTCAGCAACAGCTCGTGCAGGCGCGTGGCGGTCAACCGTTGTTTGCCGCCGGTCCAGCGCACCGATTCAGCCAGGAGCACCTGCACGCGTCCGGCGACGACGTCCCAGACCGGCCGGGGCCGAGGCCCGGCCTCTAATTTCCGCACGGGGGCCGCCTGATCCACATACTTGCGGACCGTCATCCGCGCCAACCCCAACTCGCGGGCGACGGCCCGTTGCGTCCGCCCCTCCACCAGCACTTTATGTCGAACAACATGTACGAGGTCCATCCTGAGCATCCTCCAGCGAACCCCGGATCCCCCGATCCGGCAAGCCCGCCATCAGGCCCTCAGGTGGTCTACTTTCCGAGCGGCGTTTGGTCCATTTTCTGAGCGGCGCGCCCAAAGTTGCCTGCTGGTCTCCTCGCCAAAAGTCGTCGAGCAGGTAGGCGTCAGCCGGCAGGAGCTCCAAGCGCGCATGAAGTTCGCGGACCGCTACCCTGACGAGGCGGCATTCTCTAACGCCGTTGGACAATACCGCTCTTGGCACACGCTCGTCACTCGAGGCCTCACCGGACGTCCAGTTCAGCAGACCAAGAGGGTATTCGTACGAAGGGAGCTGTTCATGCCGTGTGTCCTGATCGTCGAAGACGACGCGGATCTCCGCGAGTTGATGCAGCACCTGCTGAGAACGGCCGGGTACGAGACGTGTTGCGCGGGCAATGGACGCGACGCACTCGACCAGATGCAGGATTGCAAACCCGCGCTCGTATTGCTCGATCTGCACATGCCGGTGATGGACGGCTTCGAATTCCGCCGGCGCCAGCTTGCGGATCCGGGCAAGGCGGATGTCCCCGTTGTCGCGGTCACCGCCCACTATGATCCGCACGAAGTCGAAGCCAGGCTGCACATCAAGTGTCTGCACAAGCCGCTCTCCGTCGACCACATCCTCACCGAGCTTCAACAGGCGTGCGAAGGCGGCCGTGTATGACGAGCCTCCGGAAGCAGGAAGCGGTCATTCGACTGCGGAAGGGTCCCGAG
>DATAFJ010000201.1:0-3849 GCA_036257535.1 Vicinamibacterales bacterium
GCGTGCTGCCCGAGTGGCTGGTTCGTTCTTCGATCCTCCAGAGCTCCTTCCCGGTTCGGGGATCGTACCCGTAGGTCGCCTTCGACCCGATGCTGACGAGCAGCGGCTCCTTCCCGACCATCACGATGTGCGGGGTCGAGAATGCCTTGCGGAAATCGCCGTCCGCCTGCGGCTTACCCTCCGGCGTCAGATCCTGGAAATCGATCGAGCGCTCCGTCCGCCAGGCGGTTTTCCCCGTCCGCTTGTCGAGGGCGACGACGTACTGCCGATCGCTGCCGTCGAAGTGCATGATGAGCAGGTCGCCGAACAGGATGGGCGACGAACCGGCACCTCGAAAGTGATTGCATTCGAAGTCGCGCCGCTCCCACACCACCTTGCCCGTGGCCGTGTCGATCGCCGCCGTGCCGGGCGACCCGAACGTCACGTACACGCGCCCCGGCTCGATGACCGGCGTGGGCGACGCGTAGGTGTTGAAGGGGTGCGCGTACTGAGGTTTCGCGACCTGAAACAGTTTCAGGTCGTGGAGGATCTTTCCCGTCCGCCGATCGATGGCAACGGCGAACAGCTCCCGCCCGTCCTCCGTCGCCGTCGTCACCCACACCTGATCCCCGAGAATCACGGGCGAGGACCAGGCGCGGCCGTGAATCGGGACCTTCCACGCGACGTTCTGCTGTTCGCTCCACGTCAGCGGCGGGCGGCTCGCGGACGTGCCCATGCCATCCGGGCCGCGGAACTGCGGCCACTGCGCGCCCGACGGGAGCACGGCCAGCAGGAGCGCGAGGATGGTGGCGAGCGCGGCGGTGAAGCTCAATCGGGTGCGCGATGCATCCATATAGAGTCGTAGAGCGGCGATTCGCCGCCGGCGACCGTGGCGATCACCACGGACCGCGAGTGCAGCAAGGCGAGGCGGAGCGCCGACGTCGCTTCGGCCAGAATCGGACGCGGCTCATTGTGCAGCAGCACGCCGCCTGGCGCCAGCATTGCGGTGAGGTTGGTCAGGGCCAACAGCAGTTCGGCATCGGACAAATATGGAAACACGTTCGTCACGACGATCAAGTCGAATCGACGATCGATTCGATCCACGACGATGTCGAGACGGATCATGCCGAAACGGGGTGCGACGCGCAGGTCCATGTCCATCGACTTGACCAGGCGTCCGGAGCGTTCCTCGAGGGGGGTGGGCGTCGAGAGACCCTTGCCGATGGACTCGAAATACTGCCGGAAATCGCTCGTAAAGCGGACTCGGTCGGTCTCCGCGACGCCGCTGACCAGATGCAGCCGACGACGCGTGCCCCGCACCCGTTCCAGCCAGTCGACAACGCGCGGGTTGATATCGACAATGGCGACTTTAATTTCGTAGCGTGCAGCGAGTCCGAGCATCAGCAGCGCGTCCATAACCGCGAAGGGTTGATAGCTCTGTGGCTCGCCCGCGTCCAGGAGATTCGTGCGAGGCGCCACGTCGAGGCCGGGACCAACCACGAGCACACTTCGAATCCTGCGCCGGGGTTCGAGCTGCTGCAGCGTCGCCAGGCCGAGATACACGACGTAGCCCGCTTCGACCGAGGTGTCGGTGCTGAGGCCGCGCGCCTGGTACAGGGCGCCTACGGCCTGTGGTCCATCCGGCTGCCGAACGGCAACGAACTCCTTTTCATGAAGGAAACGCATCGCGCGGATGTACTGCCCATCGAGAAAATCCGGCCTCGAAACACCCTCGGCTTCTGCTGCCAGGAGGTCGTGAAAGTACGTGAGCCTGGCATCGCGCGCGTTACGCTTGGCGGCGGCAAACGCGCGCAGCCGCGCGCGTGCGTCAGCCGGGATCGACCCTCCGTTTTCCACGAACGCCTTCGCGCTGACGGCCGGTTCGATGCGAGGCAGCGCCGTGAAACTGGAGGATTGCAGCACGTAGTAGATCAGATGATCGAGGTCGCCCTCGCGGACTCGCGCCTCGTTGCGCCGGCGGATTTCTGAGATGTGAGCGGCAAACGTCGCGCCGTCGAGGCCGCGCGCGGCGAGCAGGCGCTGAATCGCTGGCGCGACGTCGGTCCACGCGATCTCGCGGACGCCGGCTGTCCCCTGGGACGAACCGCCGGCGGTCCCGAGGGTGATGGCGCCGAGCATCACGAGGATGCCCGGCGCCCGGTTCGCGATCAAAACAGCAGCTTGATCCCGAGCTGGCCGTATCGCGGGAAGTTGGATTGACGGACCACGGTCTTGTCGATGGAGCCGAACAGCGAGTTCGTCGGGTTGTTCTCGTAGTTCCGCTCGTCGTAGACGACCTGGTTGAACAGGTTGTAGACCTCGAAGCGCAGCTGCGCCCGCACGTTGCCGGTGATGCGGAAGGTCTTCGCGAAGTTGATGTCGAACTGGTAGAACGGCGGACGTCGGATCTCGTCGTCGCGGAAATTGGTGCCGGCCGCCGTGTAGGTGGGCCTGATGATAAAGTTCGGCTCCGTGCAGCCGGCGGCGACGGAGTACGCCAGCATCGTGACGGCGCCGCTGTTGTTCATCTGCCCGACGCAAGGCTGCACCGCCCGGATGACGCGCGGGTCGCCGAAATCGACGTTGTCGATCTTCGCATCCTTCACGTAGAAGACGTTCTGCGGGAGGCCCCACGGCCGGCCGCTGTTGAACAGCCACATGCCCGCGACTTCCCAGCCGCCGGCGAGCGCCTCGACGACCGCGTTCGCCTGGTTCATGTACTTCTGACCCCGGCCGAACGGCAGATGATAGACACCCGACAGCGTGACGCGGTGGCGGCGATCGCTCTCATACGCCGACTTCTGAACGATGCGATCGATCTCGACGATGAGGGGGTTGGTCGTCGCCGTGCCGCCAATCTGATTGCCACCGCCGTTTTCTTCGATCATCTTGGAGAGCGTGTAGGTCCCTGCGAGCGTGAGGCCGTCCGACATCCGCTTGTTCAGAAACACCTGCATCGAGTCGTACCAGACGGTTCCGTCGTTCCGGTCGAACTGCGTAATGCTCGTGAACTGCGGGAACGGCCGGCTTAGCTCGTAGCGGCTCAGCGTCCGGCTCGTAAACCGGCTCGTGCCTTCGAAGCCAGGGACCTGGAAGAATGGATTCGGCAGCTGCGCGTTGCAGATCGCGGGGTTCCCGCCCTGCGACGGGTCGCACTGGTTGCGCAGCTCGAGCGGCGGCTCGTTAAGTCCACCCCACCGGTTCTGCGCCTGGCGAGTGCGGCTGCCGACGTAGGCGACCTCAATCGTCGTGCGCCAGGGCAGCATCCGCTGCAGCGAGATCGAGAACTGATGGACGTAGGGATTCGCGAAGTCGGTATTGGAAAAGCTCGGCCCGCGTCCCAGAAGCGTCTCCAGCCCGAGCGACGATCCCGGCGCTTCAGCGATCCCCTGAGAGAACGGGTTCGACAGCGGGAAGGTCGACGTGCGGTCGCCGTCGAGCGACGTGATGAGCGGCGTCGTCACGCTGAACCCGTCCGAGGCCGAGATGCCGACGACGTTCAGGTAGTACAGGCCGTAGCCGCCGCGCAGCACCGTCTCGTCGTTCAACATGTAGGCGAGCCCTACTCGTGGCTGGATGTTGTTCTTGTCGTACTTGTATGGGTACTTCGGGTTGCCGTTCACGTCGACGAACCCGAGCCCGCCGCGGACCTGCAGGCCGCCCGGGAGCCGCGACGACACGGGATTGATGGCCTGTGTGTCGAAGTTGTAGTTCAGACGATTGTCTTCCTCGAAGACCGGCGTGTTGAGATCCCAACGGAATCCGAGGTTGACGGTCAGCTTGTTGGTGAGCTGCCAATCGTCCTGGACCCACGGCGCGTAGTAGTCCCAGCGCAGCGTCGGATAGAAGTTGTTGTCGATCGAGCCGCTC
>DATAFJ010000220.1:0-10515 GCA_036257535.1 Vicinamibacterales bacterium
ACCTGGGCTATTTCGACGCACGGCTGAAGAACATGCGGGACAACCCGAAGCAGCCGATGAGCGAGATGTACGGCCCGAACCAGGACGTCGCGCCGTACCGCAGGGCAAACATCAGCAGGCTGCTCCCGAACGGCTCACGAACCGCGACCTGGGAGCACCTCGTCGAAGATCTCGTCGAGATCCTCCGCAAGACGAAACCGGATATCGTCGTGATGCCGCACCCGCTCCTCGACGATCACCTCGACCATCAATACGCCGCGGTGGCCGTCGTCGATGCGCTCGAGGACTGGGACAAGCGGCCAGCGTTTCTGTTGTACACGAATCACGCGTCGAAAAATCTGTATCCATTCGGCCCGGCAGGGACGGGCGCGTCGATTCCGCCGTGGGAGGGCGTCGAGATCCCGGTCCAGCGGATCTACTCGCACACCGTGAACCGCGACCTTCAGCAGCGGAAGTTGTTCGCGCTCGAGTCGATGCACGACCTGCGGCTCTCGCCGGCCGAGCAGGCGGCGTGCGGGGATCCGAACGCGTCGCGGCGGCCCGACTACCCGCGCACGCCGGAAGTGGATTACCTGCGCCGCGGGCCGCGCGCCGACGAGATCTTCTTCTCGTACGACCGCGACGGCGTCCGTTCGCTCATCGCGGGATTCCTCACACAGGCGAAGGCTCCGACCAGTGCCAGTCGATAGCGGGGCCGCCGTCAAACGGCCGGAACAGGCGGGACTCAGGCGCACGCTGACGCTCTGGGACCTCGTGTTCTACGGCATCGTGATCATTCAACCCGTCGCGCCGATGGGGCTCTTCGGCGTCGTCAGCACCGAAGCGCGCGGGCACGTCGTCACTACGATCCTGATCGGCATGGTCGCGATGCTGCTAACGGCGCTCAGCTACGGCCGCATGGCGCGCGCGTACCCCAGCGCGGGATCCGCGTTCACCTACGTCGGACAGGAGCTCCACCCGGGACTTGGATATGTGACCGGCTGGAGCATGGTCATGGACTACGTCCTGAACCCGACGATCTGCACGATTCTCTGCAGCAGGCTCGCCATGAACTGGCTGCCGGGCATTCCCTATCCGATCTGGGTCGTCGTGTTCGCCAGCCTGTTCACAGGGTTGAACCTTCGCGCTGTGAAGGCGAGTGCACGGACGAACGAGATCCTCGCGCTCGCCATGTTCGTCGTCGTTGCGCTCTTCTTCGCCGCGGCGCTCAGATACCTGTTTCAGACAGAGCTCGCTCCGGGCGCATTCATCAAGCCCTTCTACGATCCGGCGACATTCTCGTGGCCGCTCGTGCTGACTGGCGCGTCAATCGCGAGCCTGACCTACATCGGCTTCGACGGCATCTCGACACTCTCGGAAGAGGTCGAAGACCCGCGGCGCAACGTGCTGCGCGCGACGGTTCTGACGTGCCTCATCATCGGCGTGCTCGCGTCGCTCGAGGTCTACGCAGCGCAGCTCGTCTGGGGCGACTGGAAAGGTTTCCCTGACGTTGATACGGCCTTCGTACACGTGGCGGGCAAGGCTGGCGGCCCTGCGCTCTTCGCGATCCTCAACGCCACGCTCCTCGTCGCCAACATCGGCTCCGGCACCGGTGCGCAGCTCGGCGCGGCTCGACTGCTGTACGGCATGGGACGTCAGAACGCGCTGCCGCGACGCTTCTTCGGCGCCGTCGATCCGGTGCGGCAGATTCCAAGGAACAACGTACTGCTCGTCGGCGCGCTCGCGCTCGTCGGCGGCCTGTCGCTCGACTACTTCGCACGATTCACGGGCGGCACCGGTTTTCAGCTCGGCGCCGAGATGCTGAACTTCGGCGCGTTCATCGCGTTCATGGGCGTCAACCTCGCGGCGCTGACCCGGTACGGCGTGCGCGCCGGGGATCGACGCTGGCACGACATCGTGCTTCCACTGGCCGGCTTCATCTTCTGTTTCTATCTCTGGTTCAGCTTGCGATGGCCGGCAAAAGTAGCGGGCGCGATCTGGCTTGGCGCAGGCGTTCTTTACGGCGCGATCCAGTCGCGCGGCTTCCGCCGAAACCTGATCTCATTTGAGCTGCCGCCCGAGTAGCCCGCGCCGTTTGGATGAGGTCGGTTGCCCTCACTCGAGCGACCGTCCAGCAGACTAAAGTCTGCTGGATAGGTGTCTAGTTTCAGCTGGGCATTACGAAAAGCCCAAATCTTCGAGACATTTCGGGCAGAACGCCAGCACTGCCACGGCACGCCTCTGGCAGATTTGTTATCCGGCCTGGAGGGGTCATGCAGAGTGAAGGCGTTCCTCGAAACGTCGGCGGCGAACCTCCTCGGATACAGGGTAGTCCCACGCCCGCTAAGCCCGTTGCGGTCGATCGCCCGCGACGCTTTTCGATTCTGCCCGGGCGCCTGCGGCGCGCGCTCCCGGCGTCGACGCCCGCGCAGGGGCCCAGGCCGGCAGAGTCAGCCGATCCCCTGGCGCAATTCGCCTCGGAAGATTTCAAGAAGGAGCCGACGCCCCGGGCGGGCCGCCGGCCCGCCTGGGCGCCGCTCATCGCGATCCTCGCTGCCGCCGCCGCGATTGGCGAAGGTGGGTACATCGCATGGCGTCTCCGCGCCCCGGCGCAACCGACGACAGGCACGCTCAGCATCGTCTCTCGCCCCGAAGCGGCAGAGCTCTATGTCGACGGCCAGCTTCGCGGGACGACGCCGGTGCAACTCGCACTGCCCGTCGGCCGTCACGAGCTCGAGCTGCGCCGCGGCACTGTCTCGCGCCGCGAAGCGGTCCAGGTAGCGGCCGGCGCCCAATCAACGCATTCTTTCGATCTCGCGAGCGAGCCTGGGGCGGCGGGAACCGCTGGCGAGGCGACCGCCGCGATCGAGCTCACGTCGGAGCCGAGCGGCGCACGCGTCACGATCGACGGCCGGCCGCGCGGCACGACTCCCCTGGTCGTCACCGGGCTGCTCCCCGGTCTTCACGAGGTCGTGCTGTCGTCAGGATCGTCGACCGTCCGGCGCCAGGTCCGCCTCAACGCCGGCACGACGGCCGTCGTCATGACGCCGGTCGCGTCGCCGAAACCGCCGCCTGTCGCGCTGCCGGGCTATATCAGGATCGAGTCGCCGGTCGCGCTCGAGGTGTACGAGGACGATCACCTGATCGGCACGAGCGCGGTCGACCGCATCATGCTGTCGGCCGGCTCGCACACGCTCCGGCTCGCCAGCCAGGCGTTGAACTTCGAGGTGAGGCAGGCCGTCGACGTCTCGAGCGGCCAGACGCGCGTGGTCCGGCCGGCGCTCCCGAACGGAACGCTCAGTATCAACGCGCTCCCCTGGGCCGAGGTCTGGGTCGACGGCGAGCGAAAGGGCGAGACGCCCATTGGAAACCTGTCCGCGTCCATCGGACAGCATGAAGTCGTGTTCCGGCATCCGCAGCTCGGCGAACAGCGGCGTTCGGTGACGGTCACGACTGGAGGGATCACGCGCGTCGGCGTGGATCTGCGGCGATGAAAAGGGCCACTGGAACCGCCTGCCTGATCGGACTTACGCTGCTCGCGTCCCCGGCGCTCGCGCAGACGCAGATGGCGAGCGTTCGAGAGCTGTATGCTTCCGCCTCTTACGAGGAAGCGCTGAACGTGCTGGCGAACGTCAACGGCGGCGATCCCGCCACGTCGATTGAGGCGGAACAGTATCGCGCGCTATGTCTGCTGGCAATTGGCAGACAGGGAGAGGCGCGCGCATCGGTCAGACGCATCGTCGAGCAGGATCCACTTTACGTTCCCGCGGAGGCGGAGATCTCGCCGCGCATCGCCGCACTCTTCACCGAGGCGCGCAAGGACCTGCTGCCCGCCGTGGCAAAGCGCGAGTTCGCCGATGCGAAGGCGCTCTACGAGAGGCAGGAGCATCAGCTGGCGGTCACGGTGCTCGACCGCGTCGTCCGAATCGCGGCCGATCCGGCCGTCAAGGATGCCGCCGGCATCGACGATCTGCGCCTCGTCGCCGACGGCCTCTTGACGCTCGCGCGCGCCAAGCTGGCGGCGGCGACGCCGCCGCCAGCGCCTGCGCTTCCGCCGGCGCCCGCCGCGCCGGCTGCCCCCATCGTCTATAGCGGTGACGATCCGACGGTGTCCGTGCCGGTGGCGATTTCCCAGGAAATGCCGGTGTGGCGCGCAACGGGCCCGCTGCGGAACGGCACCGTCCTGACCGGCCTGATGCGGCTCGTCATCAGCGAGGCAGGCGCCGTCGAAAAGGTCACGATGCTGCGGGCGGTGCACCCGATGTACGACGGCCCGCTGCTCAAAGCCGCGTATGCCTGGACGTTCAGGCCGGCGATGAAGGACGGACAGCCAGTGAAGTACGCGAAGGTGATCCAGGTCCAGCTGAAGGAGTAGCCCCTGCACTGCCGGACGGATGCCAGACGGCTGATGGATCTTCTCTAGCCTTCGCCCCGCTTCCGGCTCTGCGGCTGTTTCGTCGCCTTCGATCTCCCGGAGCCCTGCGGCTTCGTTTTCTTCGGCTCGGTCCCGGCCTTGGCGCCCGCGTCTTCTGCCTTCTTCCCGCGCAGACGTTCCGCCGCCGCACGCAGCCGGCCGCCGACGCCCTTGCCCTTCTTCGGCGCCGCGGCCTCACCCGTCTTCTCGCTCGTCGCGCTCGGGTTGTACTCGCTGCCGATCAGCTCGACCTGCGCCACTTCCGCGTCGTCGCCGCGGCGGTAGCCGAGGCGGAGGAGACGCGTATAGCCGCCGGGCCGCGCCGAATAGCGCGGCGCAATGCTGTCGAACAGCTTCACGACGACGGCGCGATCGGCGATGTCGCGCGCAACGAGCCGCCGCGCGGTGACGCCTCGGTTGTCGCCGCCGTCGGCGAGGCTCCGCTTGGCGATCGTGATGATGCGCTCGACGAAGGGGCGCAGCTCCTTCGCGCGCGGAACCGTCGTCTGAATCCGCTCGTGGCGCAGGAGGTCCTGGGCCTGGTTCCGCAGCATGGCGATGCGATGATCTGCAACCCTGCCCAACTTCCGGTGTGCTCTTCCGTGACGCATATCTGATCCTTGCAGGGCTTGGGGCCTGGGGCTCAACCTCACGCCCTGGGCCCTAAGCCCCAGGCCCTGCGTGTTACTCCTGAGCGTGCGTCGGCTGATCCAGCCGCATCCCGAGGCTCAAGCCCATCGTCGACAGGATTTCCTTGATCTCGTTGAGCGACTTGCGGCCGAAGTTCTTCGTCTTGAGCATCTCGCCCTCGGTCTTCTGCACCAGTTCGCGAATCGTGCGGATGTTCGCGTTCTTGAGGCAGTTGTACGACCGGACGGAGAGCTCGAGCTCCTCGACGCTCTTGTCGAGGTTGTCGTTGAGCGCCGCGCGCGGCTGGTCGGCCGACGCCTCGGAGGCCACTTCGAGCGCCTCTTCGAGGTTCACGAAGATCGTCATGTGACCCTGAATCAGCTTGGCCGCGAGCGACACGGCGTCGCGCGGGGACACCGCGCCGTTCGTCCAGACGTCGACGGTGAGCTTGTCGTAGTCGGTGGTCTGCCCGAGGCGCGCCGCCTCGACGAGATAGTTGACCTTCTTGATCGGCGAGTGGACCGAGTCGATCGGAATCCAGCCGATGCCGAGATCCTCGTCGAAGTTCTTGTCGGCCGCGACGTATCCGCGGCCGCGCTTGACGCGCATCTCCATCTGCAGCCGGCCGTTCTCCGAGACCGTCGCGATGTGGGCGTCCGGCTCGAGAATCTCGACATCCGCGTCGGTCTCGATGTCGCGTGCACGCACCACGCCGGGCTTCTCCGCCTTCAGATACAGCGTCTTCGTCTGATCGCCGTGCATCTTCAGCGGAATCTGCTTCAGGTTGAGGATGATGTCGGTCGCATCCTCGACGACCCCGGGGATGGGCGAGAACTCGTGAAGGACCCCTTCTATCTTGACGGCCGTCACGGCCGCCCCTTCGACCGAGGAAAGCAGCACGCGCCGCATCGCATTTCCGATCGTCGTTCCGAACCCGCGCTCGAACGGCTGGGCGTAGAAGCGGCCGAACCGATCGGTGAGGGTTTCACGTTCGAACTCCAGCCGCTTGGGGCGCTGGAAACCTTTCCACAACATGTTGCTTTGTCCTTTCACTTTCAGCGCCGGCCCATCGCCGTGCGCCGCCGGACCTGACGTTTCGCCCTCCGCCTCCCGCCTCAGGTCCGGCACGGCTGCGGGCGCAGGGCTACGGCAGCCCTAAAGGGCTGCGCTACTTGGAATAGAGCTCGACGATCAGCTGCTCCTGAACGGGCAGGTTGATCTGCTCACGCGTCGGAAGCGACACGACGCGGCCGCTCAGCTTCGCGGGGTCGAACTCGAGCCACTGCGGGATGCCGCGTCCCTTCACTTCTTCCATCGCGTGCTGAATCGAGGCGTTCTCCGCGCTGCTCTGACGCACGCTGACGAGATCGCCTGCGCGAACGGAGAACGACGGTACGTCCACCTTCTTGCCGTTCACGAGGAAGTGTCCGTGGCGGACCATCTGACGCGCCTGTGGCCGCGACGTCGCGAACCCGAGACGGTAGACGACGTTGTCGAGGCGCCGCTCGAGCATCTGCAGGAGCGTCTCGCCGGTGATGCCGCGCTGCCGCTCCGCCTCTTCGAAATACCGGCGGAACTGGTTCTCGAGCACCCCGTAAATGCGCTTGACCTTCTGCTTCTCGCGGAGCTGCAGGCCGTAGCCGAGGAGCTTCGCCTTCCTCACCTTCCCGTGCTGGCCCGGAGGAATGTTGCGCTTCTCGATCGCGCACTTCTCCGTGTAGCACCGCTCTCCCTTCAGGAAGAGCTTCATGCCCTCGCGGCGGCAGAGGCGACAAACTGGTCCGATGTATCTAGCCATTCTTGTCCTTCGCGTTCTTCAGAATCCTACACGCGGCGACGCTTCGGCGGCCTGCACCCGTTGTGCGGAATCGGCGTGACGTCGCGAATGGACTTCACGTCGAGGCCCACCGTCTGCAGCGCCCGGACCGCGGACTCGCGGCCGGCTCCCGGTCCCTTGACGCGGACTTCGAGCGTCCGCATGCCGTATCCTTTTGCGGCGTTGCCGGCTGTCATCGCCGCCTGCGTCGCGGCGAACGGCGTGCCCTTCCGCGACCCCTTGAAGCCGACGGCTCCGGCGCTCGACCACGCGATCACGTTTCCGTCGGGGTCCGTGATCGTGACGGTCGTATTGTTGAACGACGCCTGGATGTTCGCCACGCCGTGGTGAACGATGCGCTTCTCGCCGCGCTTCTTGAACGTCTTCTTCTTGGGCTTTTTTCCGCCCTCTGGGGCCGCGCCTTCCGGCTGCTCCGCTTTCGCCTCGGTCTTAGCCATAAATCAGCAATCCACAGTCAGCAATCGAATTAGATAACCTTCTTCTTCGCGATCGCGCCCTTGCGCGGGCCCTTTCGCGTCCGTGCGTTCGTCCGCGTCCGCTGTCCCCGCACCGGCAGGTTCCGCCGGTGCCGAGCGCCGCGGTAGCTGCCGATCTCCATCAGCCGCTTGATGTGGAGCGATATCTCCTTGCGGAGATCGCCCTCCACGCCAGCCTGCTCCTCAATCACCCGGCTGATCTTCCGGACGTCCTCCTCCGACAGATCCTTGACGCGAATGTCGGGGCTGACGCCGGCCGAACCCAGGATGTCGTTCGACCGCTTCCGGCCGATGCCGTAGATGTAGGTCAACCCGATCTCGACCCGCTTCGTGCGCGGGAGGTCGACGCCTGCGATTCGTGCCATCTTCTATCCTCGTTGTAGGCCTCAGATAGTGCCCAATGCCTACGAAGCTCACTACCCTTGCCGCTGCTTGTGCTTCTGGTTTGTGCAGATCACGCGGACGACGCCCCGGCGCCGAACGATCTTGCATTTCGCACAGATACGTTTCACCGATGCCCGAACCTTCATGTGTCCCTACACCTTCTTCGTGATCCGTCCCCGCTTCAGATCCACCGGCGACAGCTCCACGCGGACCCTGTCGCCCACCAGGATCCGAACGAAATTCCGTCCCGGCCCGCCCGGCGCGTGCGCGACGACCGAGTGGTGGCCTTCGAGCTCGACCCGGTAGAGCGCGCGAGGAAGAATCTCGCGAACCACGCCTTCGCTCGTGCCGGGCGCAGGCTCGTGCGCGCGCCCCATCAGGGCCTCGCTTCGGGCCTCGCCGCTGGCGCGCTGTGCCTGGCTGCCGCGTTCCCGTTCAGCGCCGTCAGCACGAGCGGACCTTCCGCCGTCACCGCCACCGTGTGCTCGAAATGCGCCGACAAGCTTCCGTCGCGCGTCACCGCGGTCCAGCCGTCCGGCAGAATCCTGACGGCCGGCCTGCCCGCGTTCACCATCGGCTCGATTGCCAGCACCATGCCTTCGACGAGCCGAGGGCCGCGGCCGGGCTCTCCGTAGTTCGGCACCTGCGGCTCCTCGTGGAGCGACGCCCCGATGCCGTGGCCGACGAACTCGCGAACGACTGAAAATCCGTGCGCCTCGACCCAGCGCTGAATCGCGTGGCCGATGTCCGACAGCCGCCCGCCGACCCGCACCCGATCTATCGCTCTCTGCAGTGCCTCTTGAGTCACCCGCAGGAGCTCCGCCGCCTCATCCGAGATCCGGCCCACGCCGACCGTGACGGCCGAATCGCCGTAGAACCCGTCGAGCAGCACGCCCATGTCGAGCGACAGGATGTCTCCCTCGACCAGCTTGCGCTTCGACGGAATCCCGTGCACCACCTCGTCGTTCGCCGATGCGCAGAGCGTCGCAGGATACCCGCGATAGCCCTTGAACGCCGGCGTCGCTCCGGCCGCACGAACCCGCGTCTCGGCGTACTGATCGAGGTCCGCGGTCGTCACGCCAGGCGCGGCCATCGCCGCGAGCTCGGCGAGCACTTCGGCGACGAGCTGATTCGGCGCCCGCATACGCCGAAGCTCCGCGGGTGACTTGCACACGATCATGCGTTCCCCTGCCGTCCCTCGCCGCAGGCCGAGCCGGCCGCCGCGTCGATCGCCGCCGCCACTTCGGCCTGAGGTCGGTTCCCGTCGATGACGTGCAGCGACCGCCGCGTGCGGTAATACTCGACGAGCGGCATCGTATCCCTCTCGTACACCTGCAGCCGTCGGCGCACCACGTCGACGCCGTCATCGCTGCGCTGGACGAGTTCGCCGGAGCATCGAAGGCACCCGGGCTCGCCGTCCGCGGCTGTCGTCCAGCCGCAGCGGGCGCAGACCCGTCTCTGATTGAGACGCCGGATCAGCTCCTCCTGTGGCACGACGAAGTCGACGACCACGAGGGGCCCGCGCCCGTTGATCATGGCGTCGAGCGCCTGCGCCTGCGCAACCGTCCTCGGAAAGCCGTCCAGGACGAAGCCCGCACGCGCATCCGGCCGCGACAGGCGCTCCTGGACGATGCCGATCATCACGTCGTCGCCGACGAGCTTCCCGGCGTCCATCGTCGCCTTCGCGATACGGCCGAGCTCCGAATCCTCGGTGACCGCCTCGCGAAGGATGTCCCCCGTCGAGATCTTCGGGATGTTGTGCAGGCGGGCGAATCGCTCCGCCTGCGTCCCTTTCCCGGCCCCTGGCGGACCGAGCATGATCAGATTGACCGACACCTCAGCCTCGGCGACCTCGAATCCGCGTGCGCTTCATGAAGCCGTCATAGTGCCGCATGATCAGCTGTGACTCGATTTGCTGCACCGTATCCATCGCCACGCCGACGACGATGAGCGTCGACGTGCCTCCAAAGAAGAACTGCAGGTTGAAGCCCTGAGTGACGAACTCGGGCACCGCGGACGCCAGCGTGTCGCCGATGACAGGAATCTGATCCAGTTTTACGCCCGAAATCAAAAGCTGCGGCAGGATCGCGACGAGCGCCAGGTAGACCGCGCCGACGAGCGTGATCCGGTTGAGGATGGCGTCGATGTGCTCCGCCGTCCGCTTGCCGGGCCTGATCCCCGGGATGAACCCGCCGTACTTGCGCATGTTCTCCGCGACGTCGTCCGGATTGAAAACGATGGCCGTGTAGAAGTACGCGAACCCGATGATGCCGATGATGTAGAGCAGCATGTACAGCGGCGTGTTCATCGCCAGCTGATCGATGATGTTGCGGCGGAACCAGCCGTCGGCCGGAAACATCGGCGCGAGCGTCGCCGGGAATGCCAGGATCGACGAGGCGAAGATGACCGGGATGACGCCGCCCGTGTTGACCTTCAGCGGGATATGCGTACTCGATCCGCCGTACATCCTCCGCCCGACGACGCGCTTGGCGTACTGCACGGTGACCCGCCGGTGGCCGCGCTCGACCAGGACGATCGCTGCCATCACCGCGATCATCAGGACACCGAGGAGCGCCAGCGTCAACAGGCTGATCTGGCCCGTCGACAGCTGATCGAAGGTGGCCGTCACCGCCTGCGGCAGGCCCACGACGATGCCAGCGAAGATGATGAGCGACATCCCGTTGCCGATGCCGCGCTCGGTGATCTGTTCGCCGAGCCACATGATGAAGGTCGTGCCGACGGTGAGCGTCAACACGGTCATCAGCCGGAAATCCCATCCGGGATTCGAGATCAGC
>DATAFJ010000222.1:0-2442 GCA_036257535.1 Vicinamibacterales bacterium
CGGCGGCACGCCACCAGATGTCCGTGTAGCGCCCGGAACCGTTCTGGCCGTCGGGCTTCGTGTATGCGGTGCGCGCGTGGATGATGCCGATGTCTCCCACCACCTGGATCCGCACGTCTTCCTCGCGGAGGTTCGAGACCACGCTCGGCTTGCCGATCGCGGCGATGAACGCCGCTCGATCGGAGAACGTGCCGTCCGCGTTGCCGTTCACGAACTCCGGGGCGAGGTTCGCCTCGAACCATCGGACATCGGACTCCTGGACTGAACGGATGTAGTGATGGTTGAGGTCGGCCAGCGCCACATGGTCCGTCGGGCTCGCCGCGCCGGCCGCGACGTCGGCTGTCTTCGTGGCTCCGGTCTGCGGCGGCGCCGGCCGCAGGGCAAAGTGCGCGGAGATGCACTGCCAGCGGCCCTCCACGAAGCCGTAGACGTCGGTGTAGTGACCCACGCCCTCCTGGCCGTCCGGCTTGGTGAACTGGAAGCCCGAATCGATGATGCCGATGTCGCCGACGATTCGCGTGTGGGTGCCGACGGCCGCCATGTTCGTGCTGGGATTCGGCCGGCCGATCCTTTCCAGGAACCCGGCGCGGTCGACCAGCGACCCATCGGGATTGCTGCCCATGAAGCATGCCGCCAGGTTCTCGTCGAACCAGCGGACATTCGAAGCCTGGGCGGCCCGGACGTAGTCACGGTTCAGCTGCTCGAGCTTCTGGACGTCATTGGCGCGCGCGTGCCGCGTTTCGACTGCGTTCCCCATCGCCGGTTCCTCCCTCATGGTGATCGGACTCCGGTATCGTGCGACCTTTTCTGGCCTGTTTAAAGAGCCAGTTTCGAGTTAATCTACGGTGCCAGATGCTTCTCCTCGACCTGCGCAAGACGGACGGTCCTCTCTATCGACGCGTCTACCATGCCCTCAAGGCGATGATCCGCGACGGGCGCCTGGCCCCCGCCGCGCGTCTGCCGTCGACCCGTGAGCTCGCGGCCGATCTTCGGATCTCCCGCAACACGGTCATGCTGGCCTATGAGCAGCTTCTCGCCGAAGGATACGTCGTCAGCCGGAACCGCGCGACCACGTCGGTTGCGAATGCGTTGCCGGCACCCCGAATGCCGACAGTCCCCCGCCACAAGTCCGCGCATTCCCCGCCGGTCTCCGCGTACGCTCGGCGGCTGATCCGACTTCTGGGCGCACCGCCCATGGGCGCGACCCGATCCGGTCTCCGCTACGACTTCCGCTACGGAGAGCCGTCCATCGACGAATTCCCTCGGGAAATCTGGCGGCGGCTGCTGGCCGCGCGGGCGCGTCGCCCTGCCCGCGACGCGTTCGGCTATGCGCACCCGGCCGGGTACGCGCCGCTGCGCGAAGCCCTCGCCGAGTATCTGAAGCGGGCGCGCGGAGTGGTGTGCGAGGCAGATCAGATCGTGATCACCAACGGCGCGCAGCAGGGCTTCGATCTCGCCGCGCGCGTCCTGCTCGAGCCCGGAGATGTCGCGGTGGTCGAGGAGCCGCACTACCCTGGGGTCACGATTCCGTTCGAGGCGGCCGGCGCGCGCCTGGCCCTGACACCGGTCGACGGCGGAGGATTGCAGACGCACAAGCTGCCGTCCCGGGCGCGGCTCGCGTACGTCACCCCCTGCCATCAGTTCCCGACCGGTGTGATCATGCCGCTCGAGCGCCGGCTGGCGCTACTCGCGTGGGCGGCCCGTGCCAACAGCTGGGTGATCGAAGACGACTACGTCAGCGAGTTCCGGTACGAGGGGCACCCGCTCGAGGCGCTCCAGTCCCTGGACCGCGACGGCCGCGTGATCTACGTCGGCACGTTCTCGAAGACCCTCTTCCCCGCGCTGCGGATCGCGTACCTCGTGCTACCCCGCTCGCTCGTGCCCTCGTTCGTCGCGGCGAAGTGGGCAACGGACCGCTTCTCGGCCACGCTCGCCCAGGAGGCGCTCACGGATTTCATCACCACCGGCCAGTTCGAGCGCTACCTTCGGCGCGCGGGGAACCGGAACGCGGCGAAACGCCGCGCTCTGATCGGGGCCTTGCGGCAACACTTCGGGGATCGCGTGGAGATTGCCGGCGAGAATACGGGCGTGCATCTCGTGGTCTGGCTGAACGACGTGCGACCCCGCGACCTCGCCGCCGTCATCGCGCGCGCGCGGCAGGCCGGCGTCGGGCTTTACTCCATGGCGCCCTTTCATACAAGCCCACCTCGGCGCGCCGGCCTGCTCTTCGGCTACGCCTCCCTGACAGAGGCCGACATCCGCGCCGCGATCCGCCGAGTGGCGGAGGTCATCTAGAACTCGAACGTTAACGTCGGCGCGAGATCCAGGTTGCCGAGCGCGGCGGCGCCGCCCTCGAGTGATGGATCGGCCGGCCGTTCTGGTTTTCGACGGCCCGGCGGATCAGCCACTGGACCGAGGTCGCGTTCTCTGACAGGGCCTGGA
>DATAFJ010000246.1:0-32672 GCA_036257535.1 Vicinamibacterales bacterium
CCGAGCAGCCGGCACCGGCCGGTCCGTGACGACGCGCATCATGGATGCCAGACAGCTTGAATTTCCTGACTCGTCGTTCGACGCAGTGGTCATGCACTTGATCCTTGCAGTCATGCCGCAACCGGAACGCGGCTTGAGGGAAGCTGTTCGGGTGCTGAGACCTGGCGGTCGGATAGCGGTCTTCGACAAGTTCCTAAGGGACGAGGAAAGCCCCTCGCTGAATCGTCGACTGCTCAACGCACTTGCGAAGCCACTGTTTTCAGACCTGAATCGGCGACTCGGCCCGTTGATTGCGGGAACCCCGCTCGTCATCGAACATGACGAGCCCGTCGCGTTCGCCGGGACGTATCGCGTCGTGACCCTCAGGAACCCCGATCGCGGCTCGCAATCTGCAGGCGGCGCGTAACCCGCCCCGCCTCAGCACAGCGGGGACGCCCACCTCGTCGAAGGGCGCTCCTTTTAGACCTTCGTGATCCGTCCATCTCCCACGAGCACAGCCGCTGCGGAGCTGCCATGCTAGTGTGACGCACCATGGCGAGACAGATGCGGCACGCCGGATCCGGACGCGCGTTGATAGCTACGGCCTGGGTGATCGCTCTGGCATCACTTGCTCTGACGGCCACCGGGCAGCCGCCGACCGCACGCACCATGCTGGTCCACGCGGCACGAATCATCGATGGCCAGGCACCACCGCGCCCGAACATCGTCATGGTCATCATGGACGATCTCGGGTACGGCGACGTGGGAAGTTATGGCGCGCCCGATGCCCATACGCCGAACATCGATCGGCTCGCGCGCGAGGGAGTCAAGCTCACGGATTTCTACGCCAACCACGCGAACTGCTCGCCCACGCGTGCCGCGTTCATCACCGGCCGCTACCAGCAGCGGTATGGCATCGAATCGCCGTTACGGCACGACGATCCACGCCACCTGCCGCCATCCGACACGTCGCTCCCGCGACTTCTGAAGAACGCGGGATACGCAACCGGCCTGATTGGCAAATGGCATCTCGGCGCGGAAGCGCCCGCGGGGCCGAATCGTCACGGGTTCGACGAGTTCTGGGGATTTCGTCGTGGTGCGGTCGACTACTACACGTACAACGTGGCGACGACTGCAGCGGTGAAGCTCGACCCGCCCATCCATGACCTCTATCACAACGAGGAGCCGACGACGTCGTCGGCGTACCTGACGGATGAAATCACGCGTCGAGCGGAAGCGTTCCTCCAGCAGCGCGCCGGTAGACCTTTCTTTCTCGAGGTCGCATACAACGCGACCCATTGGCCGTATCAGCGTCCGGACCTTCCGGAAGGGAAACGCGGCTGGGATCACTATCGAGAAACCGGAACGCGCGAGGACTACCTCGCCATGCTGGAACGCGCCGATCAGGGCATCGGCCGCATTCTGGACGCACTCGACCGTCTGAAACTCGCGCAGAACACGCTGGTCATTTTCACCAGCGACAACGGCGGCGAATGGCTCTCGCGCAACGTGCCGCTGTTCCATCGCAAGAGCACGTTGTGGGAAGGGGGCATTCGAGTGCCGCTCCTGCTGCGATGGCCAGCCAGGCTTGCGGCCGGCACCATCTCGTCACAGGTCGGCATCACCATGGATCTCACCGCGTCGATCCTCGCAGCCGCCGGCGTGAAACCGCCGGACAGATATCGGCCGGAAGGGATCGACCTCGTCGGCCCGCTGCAGAAAGGCACGGAGGTCGACAGAACGCTCTTCTGGCGAATGCCTCCGGCGCAGGGTGAGACCGGCACGCCGCCACTCACTCAACGTGCAGTGCGGCGCGGCAACTGGAAATATATCGATGACCGCGGGCAGTACTTCCTTTTCGATCTCCGGACGGATCCAGGCGAACGCTACGATGTCGCGCAGCAGCACGCCGATCTGATACGCGAGTTACGCTCGCGCGTGGCCAAGTGGGAAGCCGACGTCGATGCCGAGATCAAGGAGCGCACCACAGCAGCAAAATAGCGGCCACCGCGCCTACGTCTTGCTCACGACGATCACCAACAGGACGATCTGAAGCCCTGCGGCAATCAAGTTGGGAAGCCAGATTCCCCGCCGCGCGAATCGAAGGCCATACAGGAACCAGAACGCGTACACGAGCAGGAACCCGGCGATGAACCACAGCGACACTGACGACGGCGCCGGGATCGTCCACTCGTGAACGACCTGCCGCGCGATCGCGCTGCACGCGATGAACCCGAACAGCACGCCGAGGTTGTCCCACCCTCTGTCAGAAAGTCGGTCGAGTGGCATTCGCATCCTTCCCGTCGCGCCTGCCTCCGCTACAACCGCGCTACTCGTCGCTGCCGGCGAGCCGCTTCCGCGCATCGTCAACGAGCGGATCGTCTGTCGCGCCCTGCCGGATGCGGAGGAACTCCTGGTACTGCGGACGCGCGTCGAGCTTCTGCATTTCGCGCGCCCGCCCCAGCCAGTACGGCAGCGTGGCGTAGTACCGGAACGTGGGAAAGTCGTCGAGGAAGACGGACGTGGCCTCACCGCGGCGCGCGCGGCACTTCTCCAATTCTGAACTGGCCTCGAGGTAGTCGCCGCGCCGAAAGTAGGCGAGCCCGAGCGCAAAGCGCACGAGCCACAAGTCGGCGAGCTTCTGCGCGGTGTTGAGTGCATCGATCGCCTCCGGGTACTGGCGGCCGGCCATCGCGATTTCGGCTTCGATCAATTTGCCATACGCGCGGCTCTGGGCCGGCAGTCGGGCCGCCAGTTCAGAGGCGATCGCCCTGGCCTCGCCGACTCGGCCGGCGGCTACCGCGAGACGGGCTACCGGCACCAAAGCGCTGTCCTGAATGGAAAACGTGCGGATCCGGGCGATTGTCGCATCCCGCTGCCTCGTCTCCTGCCGAGCGGCGTGGGCTTCGGCGAGCGCGACGAGCTTGGCTGCCGCGCCGACGGAATTCCCCTGGGCCTCGTCACGCAGCACAGCAGGAGGCAGTGACGCAATCGCGTCCGCGTAACGACCTTCGAACATCGCGACGTCGGCGAGCCCCAACACGCTCACCGACGCACCGGCCTCACCTGCGCCGGCCGCCTGCTCGAACGTCCTGCGCGCACGCGCGACGTCGCCGGAGTTGAGCGCCTCCATCGCCAGTGGCAGGTACGCTATGTCGATCCGCGGGTCTTCCTTGATCAGCGCCTGCGCGGTGCTGGCTGCGGTTGCAAAGTCGCCTGCATACATCGCAAACAGCGCATAGTTACCCCGGTATTTGTACTCCTTCGGGTAGATCTGAATTGCCTTCCGCCCGTACTCGAGGGCCTTGGCGAAGTTCAGCAGGTTGAAGTGCGCGATCGCGAGGTTGCTGTAGCCGGCCGAATCGGACGGGAACTTGGCGACGAGCTCCTCGTAGGTCTCGATCGCCTTGTCGTAGTTGCGCGTGACGGCGAAGTAGAAGCCGAACGTGCGCAGCTTCTCACGCTCGGTCATGCGATCGGTGCGTCTCAGCGCCTCGTCCAGGTTCTTCTGCGCCTCGTCGCGGCGACCGAGCCGGTGCAGGCTCGCGGCCAGGCCCGAATAAGCTCTGCCGAACTCCGAGTCGTGGCGCAGCGCTTCGCGATACTGCACGACCGCTTCTGTGTCCCGCGAATTCATCGAGAGATCCTGAGCAAGCGTGTAGGCCCGGACCGCTTCGAGCGACGTGGCCGTGAACGTTTCGCCCGACACACTGCCGATCGCGGTCGAGTCGCCTAGCGCCTCGCGGAGGTTCTCCGCCACGTTCCCGACCGCACGGAGGACCTGGGCCCGGTCGGACGCCTGGGCCTCAGCCACAGTCATCGGCTCAGGCTTGTCGGCGGTCACAGCCCGTACCGCGACCTTGTAGCCGGAGCCGCTGCGTTCGATCATCCCCGCAAGGATGACAGGGATGCCCTGCCTGATGGCCAGCAGCCGTCCAGTGCTTTCATCGAGCCTGGATCCGAGCTTGAGATCCTGGACGAGACCCACCGCATCCCGCCTGGGGAAGGCGGTGATGAAGGGCGCCTCTTCCATTGCAGTGCTGAGCGCCTGCTCGAGCGCACCATCGAAGACGTTCTCGCCGGCCCGATTCTCGAAATCGACGATCAGGATGGGCAACGGCGCGCGGGCAGCCTGAACCGCCGGCTGCGGACGCCGCGACGCAAGCCACCAGGTGCCGCCGCTCAGGACCGATCCCGCCAGCAGGATCGCGGCGATGCGCGCCCAGACCGGCCGCGTCTGAGATGGAAGCAGCCTCCGTCCTTTCTCGTCGAGCGCTTCCAGATCGGCGAGCAGCTCGTTGGCGGTCGGATACCGGGCCTCGGGGCTCGGCGACAGGCACGTGTTGACGATGCGCTCGACGGCAGGTGGAACGTCAGGCAGGACGGTCTTGAGGGGAGGCGGCCCTTTCTCGAGCCGCGCCAGAAGACTGGAGAGGCCTCCCTCCGTGCTGTAGCTGGGACGGCTTCCGGCGAGCAGCTCGTAGAGGATGAGACCGAAAGCGTAAACGTCCGTCCGCTCGTCGGCCGGCGCGCCCCGGGCCTGCTCCGGCGACATGTAGTCGAGGGTGCCGACGAGCGCGCCCGGCACGGTGTGCACCGTGGCCGCCGAGGTCGAGCGTGCGATCCCGAAGTCTGTCAGCAGCGCGTGATCCTGGGCGTCCACCATGACATTGGCCGGCTTCAGATCGCGGTGGACGATGCCGGCGCGGTGGGCCGCGGCGAGCCCGGAGGCGATCTGCCTGGCCAGCTTCAGGGCCCGGGACATGGCAAGCCTTGGCTCGCGCGCGAGGAGTGTCGCGAGGTCCGAGCCCTGCACGTACTCCATCGTGAAGTAGAGAGTGCCTTCGACCTCGCCCAAATCATGAATTCTGATGACGTTCTCGTGCGTGACCTGGCGGGCCAACTTGAGCTCGCGCTTGAAGCGATCCTCGAGTTGCCGCAGTTCGACGATTGGCATTCCCGGGTCGACACGTATCAGCTTCAGCGCGACAGCCGTGCCCAGCGTCTCATCCCAGGCCTGGTAAACCGCCGCCATGCCCCCGGATCCCAGAAGCCTGATGATCGTGTAGCGGCGGCCGAACAGATGCCCGGCCGTGAGCACCGGCATGCCACCAACCACGCCGGCCGTGGTCGGAGTATTGGCTGCGGTCTTCGGCGTCGGCGTGTGGCAGACAGCACATCTATCGTGCTCTGCAGATGTCGTGGCGCCGCAGTGGCCGCAGAGCATGTTCGGGGACGTGCGATTATTGCACAGCACTCTCGCCGCCACACGGGCGCCGCCGAGCTGACGTGGTAGTGTGACGCATCATGGCGAGACTGTCGCGGCATGCCGGATCGGAACGCGCGTTCATAGCCACGGCCTGGGCGATCGCTCTGGCCTCACTTGCTCTGACGGCCAGCGATCAGCCGCCGCCCGCGCGCACCATGCTGGTCCGCGCCGCGCGAATCATCGACGGCCGCGGCGGACCGCCGATCGCGAACGGCGCGGTGCTCGTGCGCGGCGATCGCATCGAGCGCGTGGGGTCGGCGGTCGGTATGACGGCCGACGAGGTCATCGATCTCGGCAGCGCGACCGTGCTGCCCGGGATGATCGATCTGCACACCCACCTCACCGACGAAGTCGGCACGAACTGGGAGTCGGCGCTGCTGACGACAACGCCCGGGCGCGCGGCCCTCTACGGCGCCGTCAACGCGCGGGCGACACTGATGGCCGGCTTCACGACCTGCCGCGACATGGGACCGACATGGCCCTACACCGATATCGATCTCCGCTACGCCATCGACAAGGGATCGGTGCCCGGGCCGAGGCTGCTGGTCGCAGGCAACTACGTCTCCGCTACCGGCGGCGCGGGCGATGCGCGCCAGTTCTCGATCTACGTGGACGTGCCGATCGTCAGGAATCTCGCCGACGGCGTCGACGAGGTGCGGCGGGCCGTGCGCACCAACTTCAAGCATGGCGCCGACTTCGTGAAGATCCTCGCCACGGGCGCCGTCATGTCGAAGGGCATCCCGCCGGGGGCGCAGCAGTATTCCGACGCGGAGCTCGCGGTCGCCGTCGAAGAGGCACGGCGGTGGGGGCGGTGGGTCGCCGCCCACGCGCACGGCGCGGAGGGGATCAAGGCGGCGCTCCGAGCCGGCGTGCGCACGATCGACCACGGCAGCATGCTGGACGAGGAAGGCGCGCGGCAGTTGAAGGAGACCGGTGCGTACTTCGCCCCGACGCTCTACGTCGGCCACACGATCCTGAACGACAATCAGGCGCTGAACATTCCCGCGCACCAGGTCGAGCGCGAGCGCGCCATGCAGGGCACGCAAGAGGCCGCTTTCAAGCTGGCGCTCGCACGCCAGCTGCCCATCGCGTTCGCGACCGACGCCGGTGTCTTCCCGCACGGCGAGAACGCCCGCGAGTTCAAGCTTCGTGTGGGTCTGGGTCAGACGCCGATGGCTGCCATCGAAAGCGCCACGCGCGTCGCCGCCGAGGCGATCGGCTGGGGCGATCGTGTCGGCACCCTGCAATCGGGCCGCTACGCCGATCTCATTGCCGTCGCCAGCGACCCGCTGGCCGACATCAGCGAGCTTGAGCGCATACAGTTTGTGATGAAAGGCGGCACCGTCTACAAGCGCTGAGTCATCCACAAAGCGAACAAGACTCGAACTTCCGCGACAAAAGTCGACGCCTCTGGCGACTGCGTTCCAGCACGTCCCGCATTCGTTCGAATGATTGTCGATTGGCGTTTCCTGTAACGGAGGTCCACGATGACGAATGCTGCCACACGTGCGCCACGAGCGTTGGGGCTCGCGGCATTTCTCTGTTGTCTGCTCCTAGCGGGGCCGTCACGCGCGGCGCCGGTGACCCTGGAGTTCTCGGGAACGATCTTCGGCGTCTCCGACCCGATAGACGTGTTCGTGACGGCGGCTCCGAACACTTACAGCCTCTTCATAACCTGGGACCCTGACCTACTCCCGGGAACGCCGTTGGGGAACGCCACGATCTATGAAACGGCACCAGGAGAAACGAGCATCACGTTCAGTTTTCTCTCTGGCGCCGGCGAGTCCTTCGATTCCGACAACAGCTTCCCGGTGCGTGTCAGCATCGAGAACACCCCGCCGCTCGATCCGATGATGCCGATGCCCGGGACCGGAGACGACAGGTTCTCCATTGAGGGCAGTTTCGCCCCGAACCTGACGCTCAGATTGTTCATGGTGGAGTCGAATCTCGGCAGCAACCCGCTCTCGAGCAACGACCTGCCGACCACCGGGTTCGGGAGCGGCCCTGGAACATGGTCCACCTCGGAGCTAGACATCGATCGCACTGACCTCTTCGCAAACATTTCCGGGTCGGTCGCCAATATCGAGGAAGTGACAGCCGTGCCGGAACCCTCGACGCTGGCGTTGTGCGCGTTGGGCGGCCTCGCAGTCGGTGTCCGGCGACGCCGGAAGGGACTGCCATCACCTCCTCAACGCTGAATCGAAAGACCACGGCAGCATGCTGGACGAGGAAGGCGCGCGGCTGTTGAAGGAGAACGGTGCGTACTTCGCGCCGACGCTCTACGTCGGCCACACGATCCTGAACGACACTCAGGCGCTGAGCCTGGTCCTCAAGGCGGACACGTCTGGAACGTCGGGACCACCGTTACCGCGCGCTGCGCGACGGCCTCATCGCCTGTCGTCGTGATCACACGTACACGGGCGGTCCTGGTTCCAGCCGTCTCATACGTGTGAACGATGTTGTCGGCCACGGTCGGCGGCGGGTCGAAGTCCCCGTCACCCTCGAAATCCCAATCGTGCACGAGCGGTTGACCGGTGCCGTTCGCTGAAGTCGCCTTGAATGTGATCGCCGCGCCGAGCAGCACGCATTCGGGCGTTGCGGTCAGCGTGACGATGAATGGCACCGCAGAGCCGACGATCACGACCGCGCTGGCCGTTCCGCTGATGCCTGCAGTCGATGAATTGGCGCGCACCGATACGGTCTTCGAACCTGTCGTGTCGAATACGACGCTGTGCGGGTTCGGCCTGGCGAGCAGCTCGAAGGTCCCGTTGCCGTCTTCGTCCCAATCGAACGACACGGCAGGACCGGCGCCGTTCTGCGGCGTGGCGGTTGCGGTGAAAACGAAGGACGTCTCGGTTGTGCCGGCTGGAGGCGCCGCGGCGAGCGTCACATCCAGGGCCGGCCCGGGACGCGGCGGCCCAGGGACGGGCGGCGGTTGCGGCGCCGGTGGGACGGGTTGAGGTACACCGCCGATCGGCGCATCCACGATCACGGGGCGCTCGGCGATCAGGCCGGGAGCCGTCGCCCGGATGATCGTAGAGGTCGACAGATAGAGCTTCTGCGTGAATGCGCCGTCCTCGTCGAGTTCAGCGGGGTTCAGGGTCTCGCGTCCGTTGTTGACGAGCACGAGCCGCACGGCATCCGGCGCGACGCGCATTCCCGGGTCGGACGTCGCACGCAGTTCGATGTTCACGGGGCCGGCGGCTGGCAGCCTGGCCGGGTCTACGTTCAACGTCAGGCTACGAACAGGGCCGAACTGGTCGGTGGGCCGAGTGGGTTCGTCGTCGCATGCAAGGCTGACAAAGAGCACGCAGAACAGCGCGACGCCGAAGGTTCTGGTCGCCACCATGGTCGCTCGCTGTCATGCGAGAACACGGCCATGCTAACACCTGATGAGATGTCTCAAAGACCGTTCGACGCTCTTACAACTTCGTGATCCATCGATCGACGCTCTTACAACTTCGTGATCCGTCCGTCTCCCACGAGGACGCTCTCGCCGCCGACCTTCACGTCGGTGATCGTGTCGGGAGCTCCAGCGATCCTGATGCGCACGCGGCTCGGCCTGCCCATCTTCACGCCCTGGCGGCTGACGATCCGTCCCGATCGATCGGGCGGCACGAGGCCGTAGCGAACGACATAGCAACCGAGCGGCCCGCTGGCGGATCCGGTCGCCGGGTCTTCCCTGTCCGTACCGAGCATCCGGCTGTACGCCGTCGCGTCGTCATCGGAAGCCTCAGTGGAGAAGACAAAAATCCCGCGGCTGGTGAGCCCACTTTCTTTGAGCATCGCGTCGGCGGCCCGCACGTCGAGGACGCACTGGTCCACGGCGGCGCGCGACGTCACCGGCACGAACAAGAACGGCAGGCCGCAGGAGATTTCCTGAATTGGCACTCCATCGCGAATCGCGGCCGCGTCGATCCCGAGGACCTGGGCCACGCGATCGCGAGCGTCGAGCGTGGCACCGTACTTGGGTAGCTGCTGCGTCATCCACGCAGACCAGAGCTCGGCGCCTTTCCACTCGAGGTCGACCGGCGTCGGACCGAGACCGAGCCCGAACGTCACGCACCCCTGGCCCGGCTTCACGAGTCCTTCGTGCGCTGCCGCGAACGTTGAGCCGATCACCGGGTGGCCGGCAAAGGGCATCTCGCCGTCGGGACAGAAGATTCGAAGCCGGATGTCGGTCCCGGCGTGTTCGGGCGGCTGGATGAACGTGCACTCCGAATAGTTCATCTCGCGCGTGATCCGCGTCATGTCGTCCGTGGTGAGCCCTTCGGGGTTCGTGAAAACGGCGAGCTGGTTGCCGGTCAGCGCGCTGTCGGTGAAGACGTCGTAGTGGAGGTAGGCGTAGGTCATGATTTCGTCGTCAGGGCCGGACTGCCGGCGAACGAGACCGCGTCGGCGTTGCCGCCGCTGATCACGACCGCCACCCTCTCGTCCGGCGCCGGAACGTAGCCTCTCGACATCAGCGCGGCGAGCGCGGCGGCGCCGGCCGGCTCCGCCACGATCCGCAGGCGATCCCAGAGACTCGCCTGCGCTGATACGATCGCCTCGTCGCTGACGAGCACGACGGAGGTGACGAATCGCTGTGCGATCGGAAACATCAGCTCTCCCACCCGTCTGGGCGCGAGCGCGTCGGCGGCAATGCCGCCCGCCGGCGCGTCGACGGGACGCCCCGCTTCGAGCGCCCGCGTCAGCGTAGGCGCCAGCTCGGGCTCGACACCGATAACGCGAACCGACCCGCCGTACCACGCGGCGACTCCTCCGATCAGGCTTCCACCGCCGACGGCGACGAGTACCGTGTCGAGCTCCGGAAGCTGAGAAGACATTTCCGCGGCGAGCGTGCCCTGCCCGAGGATCGTCTCCGTTTGATCGAACGCGTGCACGAACAGCGCACCCGTGCGCTCCGCCCATTCCTCGCTCGCCGACAGGGCATCCGCGTATCGCGAACCGACGATCGCGATGTCGGCGCCGCAGTCGGTGATGCGGGCAATCTTGGCCTTCGACGCGACGTCAGGCACGAACACTTTCGCGCGGACCCCCAGCTGCCTTGCGGCGTACGCGACTGCCGCGCCGTGATTGCCGCCGGAGGCGGTGACGACGCCCTGGGAAGGAATCTCCCGCGCCAGCAGATTGGCAAAAGCGCCACGGGTCTTGAACGACCCGGCATGCTGCAGCTGCTCGAGCTTGAACGCCAGCGCGCAGGGGGAGGAGCCGAAGTCGGCGCCCCGCGCCTGCACCGTGGGCGTCCGGCGCGTGTACGGCCGAACTACTTCCTGCATCGCCGCGATGGCGGCCCTGTCGATGCCTGCGTTCATGCGCTCTCTCCGCCGTCTAAGTCTAGAGTTAATTAGCTAATCGGCGAAGTGTATCACAATTCGCAGCCGCGGTGCGCCCCAAATAGGGCGAATCAGAACTTTGACAGCGCGACGCGGGCGATTGCCTGCGCCCACTCCATGCGCTCGCTCGTGACCTGGACGGTGACCTTGCCGCGAACACGCGCCGTCAGCTGGACGCGTTTCGTGTCTTTATCCGTCGTCGCGAACGCGGCGTCTCCCACGCCGTTGACGTCGGTGACCGGAGGTTCGGACGCTTCACGCAGCTCGTCGAAGTCGCCAACCGGATTGATCCACACGACGAAGGCGCGAGGCGCTCCGGCGACCTCGATGCCGTAGACACACCGCGCCGCCGTCAGGCCCTTGTGGTTGACCGGCCGATGGTCGAGCGCGCGACCCGACAGCGCCGCGGCAACGTCGGCCGGAGGCACACGCTCGCAGGCGTTGAGCGATTCGTACGTCGTCTGTTGCAAGGCGGGCGCGCCCATCGCTATCGCGAGTGCACCGCCCCAGATCGCAACCGTCGAGGAAAGAAGGTGTCGCATGGTGCTCAAAAAAGATCATAGCCCGGCCAGGCCGAGACGCCCGCGATGATGTCCTGCACCATCTTCGCGAGCTGGCCGGCGAACTGATCGCCGCCCGGGCGCATGTTGGCGACGGCCGCGTAGCCGAAACCGTTCGGCCGCAGCGCGAGCACGGCAGTCGTCCCCGCCATCGCGCCGTTGTGAGACTGCGGGTTCGCCGCCCAGCCGAAGCCGTAGTTCGGGTTGTTGCCGTTCACGTCGTTGACGTTCGCCGGCATGATCATCGCCGTGCGGGAGGCCGCGGTGATGATGTCGGGTTTCGAGGCGTTCCCGTCAACTCGCACGAGGAAGCGCACCAGGTCGACCGGCGAGGACACCCAGCCGCCATGCGAGTCGAACCGGCGGACGTTGAGCGAGTACGCTCCGGCCGGCGTGTACATCACCTCGCGCGGCCTCCGCTCCGCGACCGTGTTGCCGCCGACCACCATCGCGGACACGCCGCTCGGCGCGAGCACATTGTCCCGGACGTACGCCTCGTACGTCTGGCCGCTTCGCTGCTCGATGATCCGCCCGAGGAGACAGTACCCGAAGTTCAGGTACTCATACATCGCGCCGGAGTTTCGCGTGACGACGCGCGCGGGATCGTTGAGTACCCAGGAGATGAGGGCCGCGTGGTCGAGACCGGTGTTCTGGAACATCGGATCGTTCGGCGTGTTGGACAGCCCCGACAGGTGCTGCAACAGGTGACGAACCGTAATCTGGTTGATGCGCGTGTTACCGGCCGGCGTCGGGAATTGCGCGGACAGGATGCCCCCGGGACCGAACACTCGATCGTCGAGGCCGAGCCGGTTCGTCTCGACCAGCCGCATCACCGCCACCGCCGTGAGGGGCTTCGACACGCTCGCGACCCTGAACAGGTTCAGCGGACCCACTTCTTCGGTCTTCGCGTCGCTCGTGTAGCCTGAGGCCGCCGCGTAAACCAGCCGGCCGTCCTTGGTGATGGCGAAGGCGACGCCGGGCGGGGCGTTGGCGTCCATGTAGGTCTTGATCGCCATCGCGATCACCTGGAGATCGGCCGCCTTGATGTTCGCGTTCTCCCAGACGCCGTTCAACTTCCCCGACGCGCCGGATCCGAACGCCGTGATGAAAACGGGCCGATAGCCCTGATAGGTGTAGTTGTCGAAGACGTTCTGGTACCAGGAATCAGGGATGCCGTGGCGAGCAGCCCACGGCAGGCTTCCACTCTTCTCCCAGATGGCCGCATAGTGGTCGGCGCCGCCGACCTCGTAGCCGCTCACCACCTTGAGCCGATACCCCTGGCCCGTGAACTCGTTGAAGGCCTGCTGGTAAGCCGCCGCCGACAGCCCATGGCGCGCGACCCAGGCGGGACCACTGGACTTCTCGAAGATCGCGGCGTAACGCGCGACGCTTCCGGCGCCGTGGCCGCTGACGTGCACGAGACGGTAGCCCTGCTTGGTGAGCTCGTCGAACACCTGCTGGTACTGAGCGCCCGTCAACCCGTGCCGCGCGGCCCACCCAGGGCCGCCCTCCTTCACCCAGACCGCAGCGTAGCGATCCTGCCCGCCGAACGCGTGTCCGCTGACGTACTTGAGGCGATAGCCCTGCGCGGCGAGCTGGTCGAAGGTCTGCTGGTACTGCGCGGCCGTGAGCCCGTGTCTGGCCTCCCACGCCGGGCCCGCCTTTTTCTCCCAGAGCGCCGCGTAGCGCTCCGTGTTACCGGTCACATAGCCGCTGACGGTGACGAGCCGATACCCCTGTCCCACCAGATCGTTGAACGTAGACTGATATTGAGCGGGCGTCAGGCCATGGCGCGCGACCGATTGCCCTTTCGCCGGCGCGGCGAAGCCAACGACCCCCAGGACACAGACGACAGCCAACCGAATCGTCATGCGTTGCCTCCTGATCATATGAACGAGGTCGCGGGCTGAACCCGAACGGCTGCGCAGGAAAACCTGTCCTGATGTCGATTTCCGGCCGTCCCATTCGACGTCCAGATAGAGCAGATGATCAAATCAATAGCAATCGCATCGGCCGCCGCCTCCGCGCTATCCCTCCTCGCGCTCCATGTCCTCAGCCCCGAGTTCGATGTGTCCTGGCGCATGGTCAGCGAATACGCTAACGGCAAGTACGGCTGGCTCTTGACCGCGGTCTTCATCACCTGGGGCGTTGCCTCGTGGGCGCTTGCGCTTGCTCTCCGGCCACTCCGGGCCATCTGGCTCGGACGCTTCGCGCTCCTGTTTCTCGTTCTTGCCGGCGTCGGCCAGATAATGGGCGGCATATTCGACCTCAACCACGAGCTGCACGGGGCGGGCTTCGCCATCGGCGTCCCGAGCCTGACCATGGCCGCGATCCTCGTGACGCTCGCCCTTCGTCGCGCCGGCGTCGACGTCGGCATGTGGCCCGCCCATCTCTCGTGGATCGCCTTCGTGTTGATGGCGGTGACCATGATTCGCTTCATCACGTCCCTCAGCGTCGCCGGCATCGACGTGACCGCCCAGTCCGGGCCACTCGCGAGTCTGCCGGAGGGGGTGACGCCTTATAACGGCTGGGCCAACCGTCTGCTGTTCGCCGCTTCGTATCTGTGGCTGATGACTACCGGGCGCGTGCTGAGGTAGATGCGGCTGCTGTTGGGGCTCTGCGCCGTCTATGCGCTCTTTCAGTGGTCCGCGAGTGCACTCGGGAGCGATCGCGGACAGGCAGGACCGATCGTCGCCGTCCTCGTCGTCGGAGCCACGCTCGGAGTCGAACGTCTATGGTTCGCGCGGAGCCTTCCGGCCGCAATGCGGGCGATTGGACTCTGGAGACCGAGTCGTACAGGTGTCGCAGTTTCGGCCGGCATTTCCGCGCTCGTTCTCCTGGCGGTTCCGGTGTACAGCCTGATCACGGACGCGACGGTGACGATCCGGCAGGGTTCGCTGTGGCTGCTGCCCGGGCTCTTCGCCCAGGGAGGCGTCGCCGAAGAGACGGTGTTTCGAGGCTACCTGTTCGGCCATCTGCGCCGGGGGCGGTCGTTCTGGCGAGCCGCCGGGCTCTCGACGTTGCCGTTCGTCGCCGTCCACCTGACGCTGTTCGTCACGCTGTCGTGGCCTGTCGCCCTGGCGGCGCTGCTTCTTTCGGTCCTGCTGTCGTTTCCGCTGGCGCGTCTCTTCGAGCTGGGCGGATGGACGATCTGGCCGCCGGCGCTCGTGCATTTCGTCGTGCAGGGAACGGTCAAGATCGTGGATGTCGCGGGCGACGCGGCGTCCGCGTTTCCCTTCGTCTGGATGACAGCGACCGCTGTGATTCCGCTGCTGGTCTTCGTGATTCCGCCGGTCACCGCCGCTGCTGGCGAATCAGGTCCTCCACCAGCTGACTGACCCGCTCGCGGATCTTCGCGTCGGCTGCCGCGAAGTCTTCGCCGGGGCCAGGAACGTCGTTCCATCGCAGCAGCGTCCCGCGAGGTGGGGGCAAATCTTTGAGATCGCACCCGAGCGAGACGATGACGTCGGCGGTGGCCATATCGTCGGCTGTCGCGCGGCGCGGTTTGGCGGCCGGCACGTCGTATCCGTTCTTCCTGAGATGGCTGGCAACAACCGGGGCAATTTCGGGATCGGGATCCGTACCGGCCGAGAGAACGCGGACGTTCAAGCCGCGCTCTTTCGCGGCACGCTGAAAGTAGGCGGACGCGAGCACGCTCTTCGCCGCGCCGTGCGGGCACATGAAGAGCACGGTGGGTGGTGCGTCAGTCCCCGATCCGGCGGCTGGCGGCTGTTGCGCCGAGATCGCGACCAACATGATCGCGCGAGCAAGCCCGCGGTAGCGCAGCGCTACTTCCATGTAACCTCCATCCCGAAGAAGTGCATGAACACTTCGCGGTTCGGGCGGTTGTTCGCGTTCTGGTCGGGACTCCGGATGTAGAAGTCGATCTGCTGCGTCGCCGGATTCACTTCGCCCGCCGGCTGCTTCTTGCCTGCCATCGGATAGTTGACGCGCAGCGTCTTGCGGTCGCGGATTCCCTGAGTGACCATGAAGTGCATCTCGTAGTTCTGGTACAGCGGTTTTCCATTGAGCGCCGCATGTCCGAATCCCCATCCCGCCAGATAGACGAACGTCTTCGGCCAGTTGGAGTCGCCGCAGCCGGAATCGGTCCCGTGCTCGTGCAGAAATCCGACGATCCCGCCGTTCTGACACGGAGTGAACTCGTGGAACCTGTCAAACGCGAGCACCAGATCGCCTTCGGCAATCTTCAGCCGCGCCTCGAACCTGCCCGTGTTCGTCAGGTCGTTCACGTCGATCTCCGCGGTCCCGGGCACCGGCTTCACGTGCTTCGCCTCGTTGTCCAGGTGGTCCCAGCCTTCGGGGTCACTCAGGCCGCCGACCATGTAGATCCGGCTGGCCGACAGCACGTAGTGGCCGTCGTACAGGTCGTGCTGTTCGGGCGCGAAGATGGTGATCGTCCCGCCGGGCTGCTGCCGGGGATTGGGTGGCGGCTGCTGCGCTGTGGCGACGCTCAGAACGACGAGGCCGCCGAGAATGACCCCGCGCATCGGCATTGACTACCGTAACATGATTCGTATACGTTGAAACGAACGTTACAGCCGTAGTAACACGGCCGACTCGACCGTTTATGACGCCACGCTCGCAACCCAAACCGCTGACGAAAGCGCTTTCAGCCCGGCAAGGAACACGCCGCTGGCTGCTGTTCGTGCATCAGCTGCCGTCACATCCTTCGAACCTGAGAGTGACCACCTGGCGGCGGCTCCAGCAGATCGGTGCGATTCCATTGAAGCAGGCGGTCTACGTCCTGCCCGACACGCCGGGCGCGCGAGAGGACTTCGAGTGGCTCAAGACCGAAGTCAACGAAGCCGGCGGCGACGCGACGGTCTTCGCCGCCGACAACGTGGACGCCTGGTCTGATGACGCGCTGGTCGAGGAGTTCAGGCGATCGCGCCAGGAGGGCTACTTGGAACTCGCGAGAGACACCGAACAGGCGCTCAAGCGGGCGCGCGGGGCGAGACGTCCCCGCGGCAGCCGGGCGCCCGCAGTCCGGCGTCTGCTCGCGCTGTTCAGGGAACGGCTCACCGCGATCGAGCAGGTCGATTTCTTCGGAAGCGCGGGCCGCGATCGTGTCATCGCGCTGCTCGAGCAGCTCGAGGCGTGTGCGCCGGACGCCAGCCGAGCGCGGACGTCTGCGGGGGCGCCAGCCTCAGGAGACATGGCCATGTACGAAGGACGACTCTGGATCACGCGGCCCCGCCCGGGCGTCGATCGCATGGCGTCAGCCTGGCTGATCCGGCGGTTCATCGATCCCCGCGCGCGCTTTGGGTTCGCCGCCGACCGCCAGCTCGTTCCGGAACAGGGCGTGCCGTTCGACATGTTCGGCGTCGACTTCAGTCATCAGGGCGACGGCTGCACGTTCGAGACGTTGTGCTCCACCTTCGGCATTCGTGAGCCCGCTCTGTCGCGAATCGCCGGCATCGTGCACGACCTCGATCTCAAGGATGGACGGTTCAGCGCGCCGGAAGGGCCCACCGTGGCCGCGATGATCGAAGGCCTGCGGCTCGCGTATCAGGACGACGACACGCTGCTCGCGCAAGGCATGACGCTCTTCGATTCGCTCTACCGCTCGTTCGAGCAGTCGATGCGCGCCACTGGACCGAAGACTGTTGCTCCTCCTCGAACGAAACGCGGCCGCTCGAGCGCGCCACGGCGTTCCAGGAAGGCGCGTTAGCGAGGGTGCGGGCGGATGATAGATTGTCGGCATGCACCGGGAGGAACTGCTTCTCAGCCCGATCGCCTACATGCCGCCACCGCGGATCCTCGAGGGCCTGTCCCCGGAAGACGCCGCGCGGAGGATTCCGGGCGTCACGCACTCGATCGTCGAGATCCTGGCGCACGTGGTGTTCTGGCAAAAGTGGTTTCTCAACCGTTGTACCGGCGTTGCGATACCGCCTGCGTCCAGCGCCGCCGACGGATGGCCTTCGGCCACGGCCGCCGACTGGGAGCCGCTGCGCGAGCGGTTCCTCTCGGGCCTGCACAGGGCGCTCGAACTGCCCGGGGAGGGCCGCGTCGACCCACCGATCGAGTTTCCGCCGCTCGCCAACTACACGATCGCCGACGCGATGACGCACCTCGGCCAGCACAACGCGCATCACCTCGGGCAAATCGTGGTTCTGCGTCAGGCGCTCGGCGCATGGCCGCCGCCCGGCGGTAGCCTCACCTGGTAGAAGTGTCGCTCTGGCTTGTCGGTGCGGCTTCGGTCGTCGCCGGCGCGATCGCCTCGGTCTCCGGCTTCGGGATCGGAAGCCTGCTGACGCCACTCTTGATGCTCTGGATGCCGACGGCGGAAGCGGTCGCCCTCCTCGCGATCCCGCACGCCCTGGCTACCGCGATTCGCTGGGTACGTCTTCGCGCCGACGTCGATGGACCGACGTTCCGTCAGTTCGGCATTGCCAGTGCCGCGGGCGGCCTGGCAGGCGCCGCGCTTCAGTCTCAGCTCGCGAGCCCCATCCTGACCGTCGTACTCGCGTCTCTCCTCGTCATCGCGGGAACGACGGAGCTGCTCCGGCGCCGCGTTCCACTACCGCGCACGCCGGCCTGGCGTCTCACCGGCGGCATCCTGTCTGGGTTTTTCGGCGGCCTCGTCGGAAACCAGGGTGGCATTCGGGCGGCGGCGCTTCTCGGATTTCAACTGAAGCCTCGGCAGCTCGTTGCCACAGCAACCGCATCCGCCCTCCTCGTCGACGCGGCCCGCGTACCCATCTATCTCGGATCGCATGGAGGCGCGATCGCAGAAGGAACACGGTTCTGGGTCGCCGCGGCGGCAGGCGTTGCGATCGGCACGGTGATCGGAGTGCCAGTTCTCTCCCGGATTCCAGAAGGGACTTATCGCCGCCTGGTTGGCGCGCTTCTTCTCATCCTCGGCATCGGCCTGTTTTTGGCGGCACGCGCCTGACTGACCTGTTGTCGTAGACTCTCGCCGTGGCCCGGATCATCCGCTGGGGCCTTCGGGCGGTTGTTCTCGCCGCGCTCGGCCTGGCGCTCGTTCTTCTCACGCTGATTGTCGGCGGCGCCTACGAGGCACGGTGGCGTCACCCCGACCTCAAGGCCTGGCACGTCCTCGAGCTCGACGATCTCCGCGCATCGGATCTGGGCGACGGGTTCACGTTTGCGCACTACGCGGCGCGTGAGGACCAACTCTTTGCGCAGATCCGTGCGTTCGAATCGTCGATCGATCCGCGCGAGCGGACGCGGGTCAACCGATACCATCGCGGCAGCCTGTCGCATCCCATGAGCGCCGGCCGGGACTGGAACCGGTCGTTCGAGACGAGGCCGGCAACGGCCATTCGCGGCGGCGCGCTCCTCGTGCATGGCCTGACCGACTCACCGTACAGCATGCGGGCGGTCGCCGACGTGCTGAGCGCGAACGGCGTGTATTCGCTGTCGCTGCGGATGCCCGGACACGGCACGGTGCCGTCGGGGCTGGCGCGAGCCTCATGGCAGGACTGGCTCGCGGCGGTGCGCCTGGGCGTACGTCACGTCAAAACCAGCATCCCTCCCGGTGCGCCTTTCCTTCTCGTCGGCTACTCGAACGGCGGGGCGCTGGTGCTGAAGTACACGATCGACGCGATCGAACGCGGCGAGAACGGCCGGCCGGAGAAACTGATCCTGCTGTCGCCGATGATCGGCGTGACCCCAGCGGCGAGGCTCGCGTGGTGGATCAGTCGCCTCGGCGGCATCAAGTATTTTGAGAAAGCGAACTGGCTGGACGTCATTCCCGAATACAACCCGTTCAAGTACAACTCGTTCCCCGCGAACGCGGCGTTTCAGACCGCATCTCTGACGACATCAGTGCAGGCCGACCTCGATCGCGTGTCGGCGAGCGGCCGGCTCAAAGATCTGCCGCCGATCCTGACGTTTCAATCGATTGTCGACGCAACCGTCAGCACGCCCGCGGTCGTCCACCTGCTCTACGATCGGCTGCCCGAGAACGGCAGCGAACTGGTCCTGTTCGACGTCAATCACCTTTCGGGAATCGACGTGTTCGTCCAGCCGTCCGATCAGTCGCTGGTGGATCGCCTCTTCGATCGGCAGCCGCGCAGGTACCGCCGCGTGCTCGTGACCAACAGCTCGGCGCAGACGCGCGACGTGGATGCGCAAACGATCGAGCCGAACGCGGCGGCTGGCGCGCGGCGGCCGCTGGGCCTCGCCTGGCCGCCCGAAGTGTTCTCGCTCACCCACGTCGCGATCCCGTTTCCGCCCGACGATCCGCTCTACGGGATCGACGGCCGCGCCGCCATCGACGGCCTGCTGCCGATCGGCCGGCTCAGTCCGCGTGGCGAGCGTGCGGTGCTGACCGTCGGCACCGATACGCTCATGCGTCTGTCGTCGAACCCGTTTTTTCCGTTCGTGGCAGAACGCATTACCGGCTGGCTGGGGCGTTGAGTGCGACTTCTTTTCGAAGCCGGCCCTCGAGCGCCCTCGCGCTCTGACTGACATCGTCTGCGGTCAGCGCGCCTCGTCGACGAGGTCGGGCCACGTGAACAGCTTGAGCAGGCTCCCCGTCACGACGAGGATGATGGGGCCGAGCACGATCCCGACGAACCCGAAGGCCGCCATTCCGCCCAGGAGTCCGAAGAAGATCACAAGCCCGCTCAATGACGTCCGGCCCGCAAGCAGCAGCGGGCGGATGACGTTGTCCGCCATGCTGATGCCGAGGCCGCCGACGAGCAGCAGGATCACGCCGCGCACGATCTCGCCGGATAGAAACAGCCAGACCGCCGCGGGCAGCCAGACGAGCGCGGCCCCGACGACAGGGATGATCGAGCAGAACCCCATCACGACCGCCCAGAACACGGGCGCGTGAATGCCCAGCAGCCAGAACGCCAGGCCACCAATCGCTCCCTGCAGCGCGGCGACGACCATGCCCGCGCCGACGCTGGCGATCACGAGGTCGCGCGTTTCGCGCATCAGGCGATCGCACTCGTTCGCTGGAAGCGGCAACAGGCTCCGCACCTCACCCGCCATCCGATCGCCGTCGCGAAGCATGAAGAAGAGCGCGAACAGCATGATGACGAGGCTCCCGATCGTCGCGAAGACGTCCGCGACGACGGCGCCGGCCCTTGGTGCGAGAAAGGCAAGCACGCGCTGTATCGCCTCGCGGGCCAGCTCGGTCGGGTCTTCCGGAAGCGTGAAGGGCACCCGCTGCCTCGCCATCTGCCAGACGCGTTCGATCTGATCCGACGCCGGGAGTGACGCCTGCTGGACGGAGTTCGCGACCTGCGGGACTTCGCGCGCAAGAACCGAGACGAGGATCACGGCTGGCGCGACGATCAGGACGGCAACGATCAGTGTGGTCATCAGCGCGGCGCCGCTCGGACCGAGCCGCCGCGACAAGTCCACCTGCGTCGTGCGAAACACGATGCCAAACACCGCGGCCCAGATCAACGGGACGAGAAAAGGAGCGAGGACGAGATACGCAAGATAACCGGCGATGAAAACGAACACATAAAACGCCGGCCGCTGAAGGCTTTTCTTGCCGGTCGATCCCTTGATGTCGATCTCCGGCGGCATGACCCCTCCCTCAGCTCATGCGACAGCAGACCTCTCCGTCATCATAGCGACATCAGTCGACCCACGATACAGCCGGAGGGCGTGTGGACGAGCCTAGGTGGAAATCGTGGCCCTGACACGGGCCAGAGCAGCGGAGAGCCAGACGAAGCCGAGCAGGACGGCGACCGCAAAATAAGGGCTCGCGCCGCGCGAGCCAGATGCGACGGCGAGGAAACCCGCGAGGAACAGGACGCCGGTAATCAGAGAGAACCGCGACCACGCTGGCTCGCCGACCGCCTTGAACCGGCGCGCGAAGATGAAGCAGCAGGCAATGAATCCCGCAAAGCCGAACGTGCCGGCCACGAAGTGCATCACGCCTTGGAAACTGATCGGGTTGTTGTCCTCCGGCGTGCCGGGCGGGAAGCCGAGCGCCGGGTCGGCGCTGAAAATCCCGGCCCCTATCAGCCCGAGCCCGTAGAGGCCGAGCATGGGCGCCGCCCAGCTCCGGCCGGGACCGGTTCCGAGCGCGGTCCTGAGCCCCCCGCCGGCGGCAACTACGAGTCCGCCGGTCATCAGGAAGTTCGCGATCTGGATCCATCCGAGCTCGCCGTTGCTGAGAAGACTGAGCGGGTGCCGCCGGATATCGAAGCCGGGACGGATGGCCATCTGAAGAAGGCCCAGACCTATATAGAAAGGACCGGCAGCGACGCCGCACCCGAGCAGCGTCCTGGCGGTGCGGCTGTCCGGCGTCATCAGACCCGGATCATAGACTCATCGAACGGGGCCTGTTTGTAAGATACGACAGCCGGTCGTCGTAACGAAGGACCCTTCCGGGCGTCTGGCCATGAGAGACGTGAGGGAGCGGTCATGTGTGCCTGGTCGTAGTATCCGGCCTCGTAAACGGGCTGGCGGGTCAGGAACGCGCCGAGCTTGAGGCGGATGCCCAGCCACTCGCCGTCCGCGGGGCAATCGACGAGCGTCGCTCTCGTCTCCGGACCCCGGAGCGTGAGAAAAGTCCTGCCTTTGTGCCTGGTCACGACCATCTCGCAGTGACTCGACGCGACGGAGAGAAACTTGCCCGCGCGCTCGCTCCGGCAACGCCGTACTCGCTCGATGAACGGAGAGTCGGACGGGCGATCGTCAAAACGAGGAACATGCGGCTAATGCCCCAGTAATGAGCGCGGCGTCGGCTCGAGCTCCAGCAGGTCGACCGGCGCGGCCAGGTCAGCGCTCACTGTCTCGCCGCGGTTCGAGATCCCAAACCACACGAGGACGTGCTCGCCTTCGCGCACCGGCAGACGCGGGAAGTTGTTTGGCGCTGACTCCGTCACGAAGATGGATATCACATTCACTCCGGCGCGCAGCAGTTGTGGAATGGCCTGCTTCTCGAAGTCAGCGACGGCGGCGGCATCGGCGGGCCGCGGTAATCGCCGAATTCCCGCAAGAACGGTCGAACCCTTTCGATCCTCGCCGACGGCCGGACGGGTGCTCCAGTCCAGGCGGAACGCGGTATCGGGCCGCGCTGGTTTGAGCAGGTAGACGTCGCTGACGTCCACCATGGTCTGGTTTGCGGCCGCTTTGTGCTCTGCCCACACCGGTCCGGTATAAAAGCTCTCCAGACCCGCCTGGCGGCTCCGCATGTCGGAGAAACCGCGAATCCACACGAATCGATCGGGGCGCGCGCGGTCGCGGAACTGTCCGACGATCATCATCCCCAGCGCCTCCTGGGGTTCGACGAAATGACGGTCGAACAGCGCGATCAGAGTGTCGCGCTGACCCGGTTTCATCGTGTACTGGCGCAGCTCCAACGCCGCGCAGCAGGCCCGCCTCTCGCGGGCCGCCGTCACGGAGAGCAATGCCGCCGCGGCACACCAAACCGTCACGAACGACAAACACGTTCTCATGGCGCTCCTGCCTCCAGTCAACTATGCCGCACACCGGCACCGGGTAACACCCGCTGAGCCGACCCTTCTTCGTTACCGGCAACGGCCGGCCGGCATATTCCGGCTATGCAGCTCAGGAGCCGCTTCGCCGTTCTCGCCGCCTGCACTGCTTGGGCATCGACGGCACTGGCGCAGTCCGTCTCGACGACCGCGAACTCGGTTCGCCCTGCCCGGTTTGACGAAGCGCCGGTCATCGACGGCCGGACCGACGAGGCGATGTGGACGCAGGCGGCGCGGCTCGACGGGTTCCGCCGGTGCAGCCCGGCGACAACATCGAACCGTCGCGGCGCACCGACGTCTTGATCGGCTACGACCGCCGCGCGCTCTACCTAGCCTTTCGCGCGCACGACACGTCGACCGGCGTGCGAGCGACAATCGCGCGCCGCGACGCGATCGAAGACGACGACATCGTCGGCGTCTACCTTGATACCTTTCAGGATCACCGGCGCGCGTACTACATCTTCTTCAATCCTTACGGAATCCAGGCCGATGGCATTTACACGGATGGCGCGGCCGAGCCGGACCTCACCGTGGACCTGGTCATCGAGTCGAAGGGCACCGTCGACAGCGGCGGCTACACCGTGGAAGCGGCGATTCCGTTCGCGTCACTGCGCTATCGCAGTGGAGAATCGCCGGTCTTTGGCCTGCACGTGCAGCGCTTCATTCGTCGCGACCGCAACGAGCAGATCTCATGGATGCCGCTGTCTCGAACCGATCGAGTCTGCTCGATCAGGCCGGGCGGCTGGGCGAGTTCACCGACGTCGGCGAAGGGCGACTCCTCGAGCTCATCGGCACCGTCGTCGGCACGCAGGCTGGATCGGCGACGCCGGCCGGCTTTCACGAGGGACAAGTCGATCCCGAGCCGGGCTTTCGCGAAGCGGTGCCTGGAAGGAACGTCTCGTCTCGCGCGCTGACATTCGCGGCAACGCTCTCGGCGCTGCTGGTCGTGGCGATTACGATCGTCACGAACGCGGCCAGCCCCACGATCGTGCCCGTCGGGCGCGGGCTGCGATACTGGATGGAGTGCGTCGCCGGACCGATGGCCATCGGCGCGCCGTTCATGACCGTGGCGACGCTGATGGCGCTCCGCGCGTTCCCGACGCAGCCTGCGATCGCCGGCGCTCTGTGCGGAGCCTCGGCCGGCATCCTCGCGGACGCCGGCTGGCGGCTCGCATGCTGGATTTCGGCGCCGTCGCACATCATCGGCTCGCACGGCCCGCGATACTCGGGCTCGCGGCTGCAGGCTCGCTGCTGGCTGTCGCCGCCGATCGTCCCCGCTGGAGGAGGCTGCGCCGATCCCAGGGTTCGCGTTAACGAGGCGCCCGGCCGGAAGTGAACTGCCGAGAAACTCTTTCGTCTCCGTGAACGGGCCGTCGATGATCAGATTTCTTCGTTGCATTGCCCCGAGTCTGGGACTGGGGCGGACGAAGAACGATGGAGGCTGCCTGAAGTTCGTCTGAACGTTTCGTGACGCCGCAAGTGATTGCAGTGCGGGCGCTTCAGAACTCAGCCGCGCGGTAGACTCGGGGTTCTGCGATGCCCGATCACCTGCCGTCCCGAGCACTGCGATTCGGCGGCTTCGAGCTCGACGTGTCAGCCTACGAGCTGCGGCGGCAGGGGCGCAGCATCAGGGTCGAACGCCGGCCCATGGAGCTGCTGATGCTCCTGGTGAACCGGCGCGGCGAGCTCGTCACGCGTGAGGAGATCGTCGACCGGTTGTGGGGGCCCGACGTTTTCATCGACGTCGACACCAGCGTCAATACCGTCATCCGAAAGGTCCGGCGCGCGCTGCGCGACTCGGCGGATGATTCTCGGTTCATTCAGACGGTCCAGGGGAAGGGCTATCGATTCATCGCGGACGTCGAGTCCGCGGGCGGCGCGGTGCTGGCCGTCCTGCCATTCGAGCACCTGCACTCCGGCGCCGATCAGGACTATCTCGCGGACGGACTGACCGAAGAAACGATCGTCGGCCTCGGCCAGATCGATCCCGAGCGCCTGAGCGTCATCGGACGAACGTCGAGCATGGCGTACCGGGGGACAACGAAGACGCTGTCGCAGATCGGGCAGGAGCTCGGCGCGGAGTACCTCCTCGAAGGCTCCATCCGCGAGTTCCAAGGGCGCCGCCGGGTCACCGCCACGCTGAATCGTGCGCGCGACCACGTGCAGGTCTGGACCGAGACGTACGAGCGAGACTCGAACGACCTGCTTGGCTTTCAGGCGGATCTCGGCCGCGCCATCGCGCGGCAGATCCACCTGCGGCTTTCTCCGCAGCGCGCCGTCACCATCGCGCGCCGCCACACGCAGAACCCCGAAGCCTACGATCTGTATCTTCGCGGGCGCCACTACTACAACCAGATGACGCCGGCGACGGCCGCGCGGGCGCTCGACTGCTTTCAGCGGGCCACTACGCTCGATCCTGCGTACGCGCTCGCCTGGGCCGGGGTGGCTGACACCTACTCCTCCCGTCTCTTTGCCAGCGACACGAGACCATCCGATCTGGCGGAACCGGCGCGAGCTGCGGCGCGGCGTGCGCTGGAAAACGGCGAGGGTGTCTCGGAGGCGCACACTGCGGTCGCGAGAGTTCGGTTCCTGTTCGACTGGAACTGGGACGCGGCCGAGAAGAGCCTCCGTGATGCCATTGCGCTCGACCCGGGGTCGGCGCAGAACCACTGGCTGCTCGGTCACGCCGTCTCGCAGCAGGGGCGGCACGAGGAGGCGCTCGGGGCGGCGCGGAGATCCCGCGAGATCGATCCCCTGGACGCGCTGGCGCACAGCATGTCGGCGCAGATTGCCTTCTCCGCACGCGATGCCCATGCAGCCGCGCGCCACGCGCGCGAGGCGCTTCTCGTCGAGCCGGACTACTGGGTCGCCTACTGGCAGCTGGGCCAGGCCTATCAGCAGGTTGGGGACATCGATCGAGCGCTGGAGGCGCTGACGGAGGCGTCCCGATTGTCGAAGGGAAACTCCAAGCCTGTGTCGCTAGCCGCCTACACGATGGCCACGAGCGGACGTGTGGGTGAGGCGCGTGACGTCCTGGCTGAACTCGAACGGCAGTCCGAGGCCCGCTACATCCCGCCCTGCGCGATCGCACTCGTCTGCGCCGGGTTGAACGAGGCCGACAGAGTGTACGAGTGGCTGGCGCGCGCGCTCGCAGTCCGCGATGGCCATCTGATTTACGTGCCTCTGGACCCGAAATGGGACCCGTTCCGCCGTGATGAGCGCTTCCTTCGCCTGCTCCGGCGCTCCGGCCTGCTGCGGCCTGTCGATTCCGCCCCTTCTGGTTCGACTAGTAAGTGAGGGGTATTTGGAATGATGGCCACGCTCAGCCCATGCGCTCGGGTGTCGATCATCCAGCTGGACGGAACGCTTCGAGCGCCCGTCGATCGCTGGCTCAGTCGGAACGTCCAGGCCCGCCTCGACCGGGGTGAGCGGCGGATCATCGTCGATCTCAGCCAGCTTACGGCGATCGACGCGGCTGGCATCGGCGAGCTCGTGCGCGCGTTGAACGTAGCGGCCGCAGCCGGCGGCGCGCTGCGGGTGGTGCAGCCGCAGGCACGCGTGCGCCGGCTGCTTCAGATCGCAGGTCTCGTCGGCCCTGACGACGCTCAAGTCAGACCGTTTCCGGGCGGTGACGAAGCGCGTTGAACACAGAGGCGGGCACACGAACGCGGTCGTCCCACTCGTAGATAAGCCGGAGCTCGTGCCGCGCTGAATCCGGCTCGCGGGTCCGGGCGGCAAGCCGATCGAAGAAATCGAGCGCCTCCCCGCTCTGCCGTTCGTCAGGACGCGGCATGGCGCCCCAGACGTCCCAGGGCAGCATCTCGACTTTGTTCAGCGCCGCGACGTCGCGGATGACGTTGCCCGCCACGTACCACAGCCCCCGCAGTCTCTCGAACTCGATGCCGAACGTCGCGGGATCTGCACCGCCGGCGCGGCAACGAAGCCATGCGTCGCCCGCGATCAGGAAACGGTCGCGCGGAACGTCGAGCACGTCGTGATCGATCTTCAGCTTCGTGCGCCAGACGGAATCGAATTGCGGATCGGCGAGCATCCAGCGGCCCCGGTCGGCGTTCCAGTACTCGCACACCCAGTGGTCCTCGAAGAAGCCTGGATTGAAGTACGAGCCGAACCCGCAGCGCGCCCTCGCGGGCGTTCCTTTGGCGCGCAGCATGCCGACGAGCAGCAGCACGAAATGGTGGCAGCGGCCGACGACCCGTTTCTCCGGCGGCCTTCCGTCGGCGAGCGGCCGGCGATCGAGCTCGAAGGCACGATCGAGCAGCGCCTCGAGCCGGCGGATGTGCAGCTCGCCCGCCCGATCTGCCGGCACCTTGTAGTCGTAGAAGTCCTTGGCAATGACGTCGTAGATGACGAGGTGCTGGATGATGCGAAGAAGCTCGCCGAGATCGTCGGGCAAGGCGGCGAGCGCTTCGCGATGGCGTCTCGCGGCCGTCATCGCCTCAGCTCGTGCGTAACCTGAAGCCCGATCCTCTGCCGACCGTCCCATGAATCCGCCTTCACGAACTCTACTCCAGTGCGCGGCCCCTTCGTCGAGCGCGGCGGCTGATGACGGCTCCGCTCAACACGAGCAGCGTGCCGGCCAGCCATGGGGCCGAGCTGGAGTGGAGATTCACACCCGCGTACGTTCCGAGAGCAAACAGCATCGTCTCGGTTGCCGGCGCGAAGTTCAACGGGCGGTTCAGGAAACGGAGCACGCCAATCCAGTCAGGCAGGAGAACGAAGAGCGTCACGAGACCGGCGCCGGACGCCGACAGCAGTCCTCCGAAACGCGCCCACCGATGATCCGGCGGCGCTATCACATTGGTGAAGACTGTCCAGAAGATCGTCGCCAGGGTGACGGTGATGAGCGCCACTCGAAAGACCGGCGACATCCAGAACAGGTACCAGAATCCAAGAGGCCCCTCGTACGCGATGACGCCGACGACGAGCAGCAGCGCAGGAATGAGCGGCTCGACGGTGGCGGTGAAAAACCGGACCGGCCTTCCGGTCGAGCCGTTCGCGACGATCTCGAACGCAGCGCCGAAAGCGACGACGACCGCGAGGGCGCCCAGTGCAGGCCGCGCTGTCGTGAAGCCCGCGAGGGCAAGACACACGAAAGCGACGAGCGTCAGACCAACCACGGTTACCGCAGCCGACCCGCGACCGTGCGCAAATACCATGAGTCCGATCGCGATCACGATCAGCGTGACCGCGATCGAACGTACCCATACCGTGCGATTCGCGACCGCGATGGCACTGGATGCGGACGTCAAATCGAATGCCGGAAAGTCCGCGTCGCCGCCGAACAGCTCGACGTGGCGCGCCGCCGCGGCAACGAACCGGTCCCTGCCGGCGATCCATCGATCCCAGTCGGCGCGCTCGCGCCGGTCGAGCCAGCGGTAGTAGCTCAGAAACGCCTTTCGCCATGCCGCGAGCGTGTCGAAGAGCGTCTCCTGGTACTCGAGCGAGCGAAGCGCGGACGTGCAGAACGGCGCGCAGCGATCCGGGCCTGCGGCCGCAAATGCCTCCCGCAAATCGATCCGCGCCTGCCGCACGCTCTCGGCAGCGGCGTCCCCTTCTCGAATCGCGACGTCAACCGCTCCGCGGCTCGCACCGTACACGAGGCTCAGCAGGCTGTGCCACCCGCCCACCATGTCCCATTCGAAGATCCACATGAGCGGCGGCAAATCGAGCCCCGGGACCTTCACCTCGCGCTCGGCGAACGGCCGGATGTAGAAACCACGCTTGACGGCCTCGCGTGTGCGAACCATTACGCTCGTCACTGCGCTCACGAGCTTGTCGTCGTTGCCAAAGGTCGCGGTCGCCCAGTGCCGCAGGAGCTCGTTCGCGTCGGCGGCCGGGTCGAGCGCCAGCCGCGACGCGACGAACGCGTTCGCATCGGTCCAGAGCCAGAACCCGTGAACCGAGTAGAGCGATCGCGGTCCAGCCCGCAGTGGTCCGCCGAACTGCGACCAGACATAGGTGCCCGCGATTCGAGGGTTGATCGCCGTGAACGTTCTCAGCGCCCGCGCGTGCTCGTAACCGAGGAAGTCGGGGAACGCTCCGAAGCCTTCGAACTCGGGTCTCGCCTGGAGCTCGACGAGGCGCCGATGGCGTCCGCCCGCGAGTGTAGGGTTGAGAGGCAGATACGTGAAGAAGTCTCCGGACGTGAACTTCGTGGACACGACGAGCGCGGGCGAGTCGATGTCGCCCAGAACGGCCTCGTACTGCCGCGAGTCGACGTGGAGGCGGCCGACAGGGCCGACCCCCACCGTCCACGTTCGCAGGACGAGCGTCTTGCCTCGGGCCTCGAATACCGGGAGAAGGCCTTTGAGCATCGCGCGAAGGCTGGCGGCGCTTCTGACGCCGAACTCGCTCCGGTACGGCCAGCCTGGCGTCTGATAGAGACGGCCCGCCTCACCAATCCTGATGACGAGACCGTGGATCGAAGGCATTGCATCGAAAAGCTCCTCGAGTCCGGCCGCATACGCGTCCCACACCGCGGGATCCGATGCGTCCACGCCGAGGACGCCAGGCCCCGGCGCCACTTCGCGCAGGTAACGAAGGAGCGGTTGCGTGAGCGCGAGCATGTCGCTGCCGAGATAGACCTGCATGCCCTGCCGATCCGTCCACTCGAACAACGGCCCGAATGCGCGGCGCACGGCAGCGTGGCGCGCGACGAACGAGCTGTCGGATGCATAAACGGGCAGGCCGCCGCGCCTGTGCTCGGGCCGTTCGAGACGTCTGAAGTCGACGAGCTCCAGCAGCAGAGGAATGACAATGCCGTTGTTGCCGTAGCCGCGCATGCGCGCGACGTAGTCGTGCCATTGTCGCGCGACGCCTTCGAGCGCCGCAGCGTCCACGAACGGCGTCTGCTCGAGGATGACGTCGCGGAAGGCTCTCAGGTCGTGCGAGTAGTCCTTCCCCCACTCATCGGTCGCCGGAATGCCGACGCCGCCGCTGTCGACGAGGCGAAGTGGAAGGGCAACGCTGGCCGTCCGGGATGAACCGGCGTCGCCCATCGATGCGAGCGGATCTCGTGGACGGTCGCGAAACCGAAGATCGTAGACTGACTCGAACGCGAGAGCAGCCGAAAGCGAAACCGCCACCGCGCTCAGGCCGAGCAGCGGTTTCGCGAGAGATGTCCGGCGGCCGGGGAACCGCAGCGGCTGTCGCAAACCTCACATAGTAGCGTTACTTCAGCCCCATGCAGTTCGCGTAGTACGTCACAGCGGCAGGCCAGTCGGAGAAGACACCCAGGATGCCTACGTCCCGGGCCAGCACGTCGATGACCCTCATCAAATCGCCCTCGCGGCGAATCGCGGAGTCGAACGTCTGGTGGTAAAAGCCGTTCGGCACGTTGTCAGTCAGCAGGCCCGACCGTTCCAGCGTCCACGTGATGATGTCCAGCCCGGCTGCCTTCGCGTCCCTGGCAGCCTGGGACGGCACGATCCTGTTCGACGAGTCGACGTCCAGGAGCGCGAAGGTCGGCGGCGCCCAGATGTTGATGCCCTGCTGCGTGTAGCCAATTAGATCTGCCAGCGCAGGCAAGTCCGCCACGGTATTCGCATCGTCCAGGTAGACGGCCTGTTGTCCGAACGCCGGCTCGCGATTGATCCAGTACAGAACGTCTCGTTGATCGAACGACTGCGGCCACACGCGTCGCGGCGAGACGCCTGACGCTTTGTACTCGTCGATCATCTTCTGCGCGTACTGCTCCTGCGTGAAACCGTTGAACGGCATGGGGACGCTCGGGCTCTTCAGCTCCGGCGTCATCTGAACCCCGAGCTTCTTGAAGAGCGCGATGCTCTCCCTGTGGGTCAGGAGATGGCCGCTCGTCGGGCCGGCATACAGATCGGTGCGGAAGTTCGCGGTCCCTCCGAGAAATTCCTGCGGCGTACTGGCGCGCGGATTGAACGCGTCCATCTTGCCGGTCAGCGTCTTGAACTCGGCAAGCGTGATGTCGCTCGTACGGCACTCGGCAGTGGCGGGCGTCACGAGCGTGCCGTCGGCCGCGATGACCGCTGGCGTGAAGGGCCTGAAGCACTGGCTGGCCAGCGGCGTGACCAGGATGTTTGTCGTCGTCTGGAGATCGTTCTGCGCGTGCCTGCAGACGAGTTCGAGATCCTTCGTGAACGTGACGTCACACTCGAGGATCCCGGCGCCCATGAGGGCGCCCGCTTCGTAGGACTCCTTCGTGTGTTCCGGAAACTGAAGGGCGGCGCCGCGGTGGCCTATCGAAAAGCTCGATTTCCGGAACGGCCCGGCGGAGCAGCTCTGCAGCTTCCTCTTCAGCCTGCTGTCCTGCATGTCCTCCACGAGGAAGAAGGGACGAGGACCGAGCTGAACGGTCTGTTCCTGTTTCCCGTACCCGCCGCGATCGGCGCGGTCGTCCCGGTGATCGCGCGTGGTCATCGAGCCGAGCGCAGCCGACGTGGTAAAGGCGCCGGCGAGTGCCAGCATGAACATCTGGTGACGCATGGAGATCGACTCCTCTCGGAACAGTTCAAAAGATCCGCGAGGATGCTAGCGTCCCGTTGTGGCAGCCCTGCTACGGCGGGGTGTCAACGGATCGACTAGAGTTTCACACCGGCGAAACGTCAGCGGTAGGAGATGCGGTAGATGACGTGCGCCTTGTCGTCGGACACGAGGAGGGCGCCGTCCGGCATCACGAGCACGTCGGCTGGGCGGCCCCACTCTGATTCGTTCTGCAGCCAGCCTTCCGCGAACGGCGTGTAGCTGACCGCCTTCTGGCCATCGAGTGTGACGAGCGTCACCCGGTAGCCGATCTTGTTCGGTCGATCCCACGAGCCGTGCTCGGCGATGAAGATCTGGTTCCGATACTTCGACGGGAACATCCGGCCGGTGTAGAACCGCATGCCGATTGCGGCGACGTGGGGGCCGAGCGCGTACGCCGGCGGGACGAACTCCGAACATGAGCGTTTTTTTCCGTGCTCCGGATCCGCGAGGTCGCGACCGTGGCAGTACGGATATCCGAAGTGCAGCCCCGCCTTCGGCGCGTAGTTCAGTTCGTCGGGCGGTATGTCCCCGCCGAGCGAATCGCGACCGTTTTCGGTGAACCACATTTCTTTCGTCGACGGGTGCCAGTCGAAACCGACCGTGTTCCGCACGCCGCTCGCGAACACCTCGGAGCCCGATCCGTCCGGGTTCATTCTGGTGATCGAGGCGAATCGCGGATCCCCCGACTCGCAGATGTTGCACGGCGCCCCGACCGGCACGTACAGCTTTCCGTCCGGTCCGAACGCGATGAACTTCCAGCCGTGGTGCCGCTCGGTCGGAAATCGGTCGTAAACGACGACGGGACGGGGCGGGCTGATGGCGAGCCTGGCGTCGATGCCGTCGTAACGCGTGACGCGATTCAGTTCCGCGAGATACAGCGCGCCATCCTTGAAGGCGACGCCGTTCGGCATCTGGAGGCCGGTGGCCAGGGTGTAGACGCGGTCGGCCTTGTGATCCTTGTTCTGATCGACGACCGCGTAGACGTTGCCCTTCGTGCGCGTGCCTACATAGAGGATGCCGCCGGGACTGAGCGCCATCGACCGGGCGTTCTCGACGCCTTCGGCATAGGTGTCTATCTGAAATCCGGGTGGCAGCTTTATCGTGTTGAGCGGCAAGGGGTTCTGAACACTAGCTGCCGGTAAGAGCACGGGCAGGACGAGAGCGGATAAACCGAGCCAGCGCATGCCGCATCTTATCGCTTGACACCGGAATCCACCGGTGCTAGTTTTTTCGCACGTGCTAATTTAATAGCACTGAGGCAGGAGCCCCCGTGACCCGCACCCCACATCTCGACCTGAGTCGCCGCGAGCGGCAGATCGTCGACGCGCTCTACAAGCTCGGACGCGCCTCGGCTGCCGACATCCGCGCCGAAATCCCCGAACCGCCGAGTTATTCGGCTGTCCGCGCGCTGCTCCGTATACTCGAAGACAAGGGGCACGTGCGCCACGAACAGGACGGCCCGCGATACGTCTATGTACCGACGATCGCGCGCGACAGCGCCAAGCGGTCGGCCATGCGGCACCTCGTGCAGACGTTTTTCGACGGCTCGGCGGCG
>DATAFJ010000257.1:0-24286 GCA_036257535.1 Vicinamibacterales bacterium
GTACGCGACGAGCGCGATCAGCGCGATGAGCAGCGCGTACTCGAGCAAGTCCTGGCCCTCTTCACGACGCAACGACTTAACGAAGCGAACCACACGATCCATGAGGTCCTCCCTACTTGCATCGCGGTGATTCGCGATGCGGTGCGCGGCGTCTCGGCCGCTTACTGGGGTTAACGAACCGGAACGCGGCAACCCGCCGCGTCACGGCCTGCACAAAGGCAACCACCGTGCCCGCCGGCCGATCCGAGTTTGTAATTGCGTGCAAGTAGCCCAGTGGTGTGCCAGTTACAGCCACGCGGCGGCAGCTGAGGCGCGCCGACCGTCGCAGGGTGGAGCACCGCTCCCGCGCTTTTTTCGTAAGTGCGACAGCGAAACTGATTGAAGGTACCCTCGAAACGCGCGGCGACGCGTTCGCGCCCGTCCATCGCGGAGGAGACCAGATTCGTAAGCGGAGCCCGCAGTTTCGTAACATCCTGCGGCGCCGCCGCGGCGACGACTGCATTCCCGGTACCGCGGCACAGAACTCGCTAGGACTAACCTCCGCTTCCCATCTGTCGAAGGGCACATGTCAGACACCCAGGTCCGCGTCGTCTCGCCGGCCGTGATGCCGGGCGAGGCGTCGGTAGCGGTTTTACGGCTCGCGCTTCCTTTGTTCGTCACGACGACGTTCGTCGCTTCCTCTCTGCTGTTCCTCGTTCAGCCGATGTTCGCCAAGATGGTTCTTCCACGGCTCGGCGGCAGCCCCGCCGTGTGGAACACCTGCATCCTCTTCTTTCAGACGATGCTTCTTCTCGGCTATGGATACGCGCATGTGTCCACGACGTGGCTGGGGACGGCGATTCAGACGCGGGTCCACTGGGTCCTGATGCTCGTGCCGCTCGCGCTCCTGCCGCTCAGCATCGGCGCGGGCGAGCCGCCGGCCGGGACGAACCCCGTCTGGTGGCTGCTTCAGATGCTTGCCGCGCGCGTGGGGCTTCCGTTCCTCGTCGTATCGACGATGGCGCCCCTGCTGCAGCGCTGGTTCGCAACGCTGCCGGTGCGATCGGCGTCCGACCCGTACTTTCTTTATGCCGCGAGCAATCTGGGCAGCATGCTGGCGCTCCTCGCCTACCCGTTTGCGCTCGAACCCGCGTGGGGCGTTCGAATGCAGACGCTGCTGTGGTCGTTCGGCTACGGCCTTCTCATAGTCCTGACGGGCGTCTGCGCATTCGTGACGTGGAAATTCGGCCGCCCGATCGAGCGGCCCGCCGCCCTGGCGGGCGATACGTCGAAGCCCGACGCGCGGCTGCGCGCGCGATGGGTGTTCCTGGCGTTCATCCCGTCAAGCCTCATGCTCGGGGTGACGACGCACATCTCGACCGATCTCGCGCCGGTGCCGCTCCTGTGGGTTCTGCCGCTCGCGATCTATCTCGCGACGTTCATCCTGGCATTCGGCGCACGCGAGGTCATTCCGGCGCGGCTGGTCGCGCGAGTGCTGCCGCCGGTCGTCCTGGTCGCGATGGTGTCGATCGCGCTGCGTATCAGCGCGCCGTCGTTAATCCCGGTGCACTTCGCCGCCTTCTTCTGCTGCGCGATGGTCTGCCACACGGAGCTCGCGCGCCGGCGGCCGGACGTGCGCCACCTGACGGAGTTCTATCTCTGGATCTCGCTCGGCGGCGCACTCGGCGGCGCCTTCAATACGCTGGTTGCGACTCACGTGTTCACGGGAATACACGAGTATCCGCTCGTGCTGGCGCTCGCCTGCCTGCTGCGGCCCTCACCGGCTTACGGCCGCGGGAAGCCGGAACCATGGCCGATCATCGGCATCGCCGTCGTTGTACCGGTCGCCGTCTGCGTGCTGCTCTGGAGCCTTCGGCTCAGCGCGAAGGGGGTCGAGCTCTTTCCCGTGCTGTTTGTCGTGGGCGTCGTGCTGGCGGTGTTCGCCAGTCTCGCCAACCGTCCTGCGCCGTTCAACGCACTGATGGGCACGCTCGCGCTGCTCGTGGCGGTCGGCGTCACCGGTGCGCGAGGAGACGTGCTCTTCGCGGGACGCAGCTTCTTCGGCGTCATGAAAGTTCTCGACGCGCCCGACCATTCGTACCACGTGCTGCAGCACGGCACCACCGCACACGGCCGTCAGGACGCGGCGGCTTTTGAGCGCTGTGAACCGAAGGCGTACTTCCATCCGTCCGGGCCCATTGGCCAGCTGTTGTCGGCGCCCGGATCGCGTTTCCGAACCGCCGCGATCGTGGGGCTCGGGGGAGGCTCGCTGGCCTGCTACGCGCCGGCGGGCGGCGCCTGGACGTTCTACGAGATCGATCCACTCATCGAGCAGATCGCGCGCGATCCGAAGCTCTTTACGTTTCTCGCCAACAGTCCCGGCCAGATGAGTGTCACGATCGGCGACGGACGCTTGAAGCTGCAACAGGCCGCGCCAGCGTCATTCGACCTGATCGTGCTCGACGCGTTCAGCTCCGACTCCGTCCCGGTCCACCTCGTCACACGCGAAGCCTTGCAGATGTACTTCTCTCGGCTGAAGCCGGACGGCGTCGTCGTCTTTAACATTTCCAATCGCTATCTCGATCTCGAACCGGTGCTGGCGGCACTCGCGCGCGATGAACGGCTCTTCGCGCTCGCGAACCTCGACATCAATGTCCCGGCGCAGGACCTGAAGGCGGGCCGGCTGCCGTCGCACTGGACCTTCTTCGCGCGGACCGAGGCGCCTCTGGCGATGTTCCGCGGCCGCCCGGGATGGCGCACGCCCGAGACACGACCGGGCGTGCGGCCGTGGACGGACGACTATTCGAATCTCTTGAACATCCTGAAGATTGGGGACTGAGCTCCGGCGAAATTCGTAAGTGGTCTGACGAAAGCCCGCCCGGCCCCGCGGGCGCTCCGGAACGAATCCTTACTGGTTTCGGTTGCCACGGTCGTGGCACGCCAGTTGCCTCGCGAGCGCCCATGGCAAGAAGTGGCCGGGAGACCGCCGTCTCCGTTTTCTGCTTTGCGGCTGTCGTTGGAGCGCTCTTCTTTCTGGATCCCAGAGTACGAGTCCAGATGGAGTCCTTCATGGACGGCGGGGTCTCGCCCTGGCGTCACCGTGCGACCTCGCTTGCAAACACGCTTTTCATGTCGATCCGCGATCAGAGCCTGGAAAACGGGACCTGGCTGCTCTTTGCCGTCGTCGGCGTCGTGCTGTTCCTCTTCATGCTCAAGACGTAACGCGCCTACGCTTTTGTAACCGCCCGCCTCGTCCTGGCCCGCTGGCGGGAGTCACGAGGTCGGCAAGTCCTTCCAACCACGCGAAAGATCGTGGGTTCCGGAGCGAATTCGTGAGTACTCCGGCGGCACGCGGCTTGCCGAGGTTTACCAGGACCTCGGACCGACCGTGTCATACATTCTCGCCATCGAACCGGACCCGCGGCAGGCCGCCGCGCTGAAAAACGTCGCGCGGGAGCGTGTCGGCGCCGAGCTGACGCTGGTCGAGACGAACGTCGCGGCAATCGCTTCCATCAAGCAGAGACTTCCGGATCTCATCCTCGTCACCACGCTCTTCTCGCCGAGGGAGGAAGAAGAGCTCATCTCGCATCTCCGTTCGCTCGAGGGGGCCGAACACCTTCAGACCCTGACGATCCCGCTGCTCGCGACGGAGAACGAGGACGACAAGCCGAAGCGGGGGCTGTTCCGGTTCGGGAAGAAAAAGAAGAAGGCTCTGCCGGAGACGCGGGGATGCGATCCTGACGTCTTCGCGGAGCAGATCAATGGATACCTGAAGACCGCTGCTGATTTGCGTGCGACCGCGGAAGCGCAGCGCGCGTTCGCGTCGGTTCACGGCGCCCCGGTGCCAGCGCCAGGGGAAAAGGCGGGCCTCGATCGTGAAGTAACCTCCGACGAGATCATTTACGACACGGTCGTTGGCGAACCGGCCATGTCGAACACGAGTGTCCCCGACGGCTCGCTTTACCAGTCGATGTTCGCCGACCAGCCAGTCGTCGAGCAGGTCGCGCCGGGGTCAGCCACGACCGCCGAGGCCTCGGTTGCCTACGACACGCTGTACGAGCCTCTCCTGGTCGAAGTGAGGCCGCCGGCGTCGAATTCGAGTTCAACTGAGCAAGCTCCGGCCGATGAGCCGTCCGCTTTCGCTGAGGCTGCGGTGGACAAGCCCTCTGCGCCGCGGCCGCCGATGTTCAGCTTCAGCGCCGAGACGCTGGGGGAGCTCCTCGAACGGGAATCGAAGATTCAATCGCCTGACCGCCGTAGCCTTGGCGAAGGTGGGCCGCTCGCGCAGCCGAGGAGAGCGTCGCTCACCGATCTGCCGAGGCCGTCGCTCAGATCGTTGATCGACGCAGAGCTGTCCAGGACGGCCGAATCGTCGCCGTCGATCGACTCATCCGATTCGTCCGATTCGTCTCAGTCGATCGAGCCAACGCCTTTGCTCGAGTGGCCACCCGCGTTCGAGTCGTCATCTCCGGCTGAGCCGTTGCAGGAGCAGGAACCGATCTCCGCGCTCGAACCTTCACCGTATTTCGAGTTCACGTCGAACGTCGAAGAGCCGGTCGCGAACGTCGAATCGGCGGAAGCTGTCGAATCGGCGGAGGCTGTCGAATCGGCGGAGGCTGTCGAGTCCGCTGTGCTGCAGGACATCGAACGCCTATTCGATTCGTATCCGGAACCGGCTATCGAACCCGATCCGGAACCGGAACCGGTCGTCAAGCCGGTGATTCTCGCGCCACCACCGCCGCCCGTTCGTCTCGTCCAGCGGCTGCCGCCGCTCGCGATGTGGGCAAGAATCCAGAGGCCGGAACCGGCGAAGCCCAAAGCCAAAGACCCGTCGGCGACGCCTGTCGATACCGATGACGTTCTGCATGGGCTTCGGGTGCCCGCGCACGTCCTGTTGATCAGCTATCCGCAGGGATGCCGGATCCAGCGGGTACGAGCGGCTCAGAATTTGGCGACTTCGTGATTTGGTGATTTGGTGATTTCAGATCACCGTTCCCAGCCGATCCATTCGACGCGGTACTTCTTCCTGATCTCGCGACGCACGCCGGGAAACACCTGCGCCTGACGCGCCGCTTCGTCGGCCGCCACCATCCCGGTGCGGAACGCGCTCGCTGCTCTGACGAGCTCCGCGAGCCACGCAGCGCAGTCTCCACCAGGCGCCACGACCGTGGATCGCTCCTCCCAGATGCCGAACCATTCCCGATCTCCGGCGGGCACGGTGAGCTTTGGTGAGCAATCCGACTTGAAGCGAGACCAGTAATCGTCGACTTCCGCTGCGCGCTTGGCGGCTGCCTGCATGGAGCGGTCGAAGTCGTGGGCGCCGCTCTCGCGGGCATCATCCGCATCCGATGATCCGCCGGGCGCGAGACCAGGTGTAGAGACGATGCCGGCTCCAGGCACCGCGGACGGCCGCTCGCCCTTCACGAGCGCGAGCGCGTGATCGGCCGCCACGGCGAATCCGATTGATTCGGCCTCCTGCCCGATCTTCATCGTCGTGATCCCGATGACGCGTCCCTGACGGTCCACGAGAGGTCCTCCGCTGTTGCCCGGGTTGATCGCCGCGTCAGTCTGGAGGAGGAGCACCGGACCCGCGCGGCGCAGCGCGCTGACGATGCCGCGCGTGACGGAGTTCTGGAACACACCCATGGCCGAGCCGATGGCGACGACTTCCTGCCCGACGCGAACGCCGCCCGCCGGCGCGAGCTCCAACACGCTCTGCCGGCTCGGCGGCCGATCGACCCGCACCAGCGCCAGATCGTAAGTGGGCGTCCACGTCGTCACACGGCCGGTGTGCGACGGTCCGTGCGCGAGTTTAACGGTCACGTATGAATGGCCGTCGACGACGTGCGCGTTCGTCACGACGACATCGGGGGAGACGAAGAACCCGGTGCCGCGGGTGGCGGTCGTCTCAATCGTCACGACGGCGGGGGATGCCCGGCTGACCACATCCTCCAGCGAGGCGGTTTCTGGACTGTTCGCGGGGACGATGGGTTGATCATCGGGCGGTTGGCGCGTCGAATCCGGCTGCAGCGCGGGTGCGTCCGCGTTCGCGGCGGGCTCCGATGGCGCACCCGGCGCCTGCGAAGACGCTTGAGGCGCGGCGGTTGTTCTTTGTCCGACCGCCGTGGGGCCGTTCGCTGATGGCGCGCCGGTGCGGTTCGCCCAGTACCAGATGCCAACACCAGCCGCGACGAGCACGAGGAACCCAACGGCAATCGGGAGTGCGGCGACGCGGGATCCTTCCTGATCGCCGGACCGGGATGAAGGCACCCAGCCGCCTGCAGCATCGGATATCCGGAAGCCGCATCGGCAAAGGTCCACGTGCCGGGGCACACGTCGGCCGCACGCGGGACAGATGGCCGGCTGACCGGAGGTCGCGCTGGTCAAGATTCGGTGATTGCTCTGATGCTGCGCGCCGGCACGAGTGTTGTCAAGCGCGACGCGGTTGCCGCTGGTACGACCCTTGCCGATCGCGGATCCAACTGTCGTCGATCGGACCGAAATCGACAGAAAGTTCAACCCGGAGCCGGCTGCGATGCTGCAGGTTTTGCCACCGGGCATGCGGATCATCGTGCGGGGCGAGCGCTGGCGCATCGTGGGCGCCACGCGATGGCCCGATTGCATAGCGAACCGGCTGGTGGGGATCGCGCCCTCGAACCAGTTGGAAGAGCGTACGCTGCTCGCTCCTTTTGATCGATTCGAGCCGCTCGCCCGCGTCAGCAAGCCGTTTCGTGCGAGTCGCAGAGCATGGATCGCGGCGCTTGCCGCCGCGATCCGCTCGACGCGTCCAGTGGACGGCCTGCAGGCGGCACATTGTGCTGGTATCGACTTGCTTCCGTGGCAGCTGGAGCCGGCGCTCGCGCTCGTTCGCGGAGCGGCGTCCAGAATTCTCGTGGCCGACACGGTCGGCCTCGGGAAGACGGTGCAGGCGCTCACGGCGCTGGAGGAGCTTGCCGCGCGAGGCGAAGCCGTACGTGTGCTGATCGTCACACCGGCCGGTCTGCGCGACCAGTGGGCCGGCGAGCTCGAGACCCGATTCAACCGACGCGTTTCACTCGTCGATGCGGCGTTTCTGGCAGCCGCCGTCCGAGAGCTGCCGCCTGGAGCCAATCCGTGGTCGCTTCCCGGCACCTACGTCGTGTCGTTCGATTACCTGAAACGCCCGGAAGTGTTCGGCGGAATCGAAGGCCTCTGCTGGGATCTCCTCATCGCGGACGAAGCACATCTCGCGGCGCCATCGACCGACCGGCACGCCGCGTTGTCGCGCGCCGCCGAACGGGCTGCGCGCGTGATCCTTCTGACCGCAACGCCGTATGCGTCCGATCGCGAAGGATACGACGCGCTCTGTCGCATCGGGTATCTTCCCGGGCCGGCGTCCGACATCGGCGACGAGCTTCTCGTCTTCCGGCGGACGCGCGCGGCGGCCGGCGACACCGTCCTCGGTCGTCGCACTCGAATCGTCCGTATCGCGCTGCGGCCCGACGAGCGCCGCCTGCACAAACTTCTCGATCGCTATACGACACGCGTTTGGCGTGAGTCTTCGACGAACGCAACCGGGCGGCTCGCGATGATCGTCCTTCGCAAACGGGCGTTGTCGAGCGCGTGGTCGCTCCGCCGGACGATCGAACGGCGTCTCGCGCTGCTCGCGCAGCATCCTGGCGAGCCGGACGTTCAGAAATGTCTTCCATTCGAAACCGATGAAGAGGGCGAAGTGACGAGCGAGGACTGCGTCGACGACGCCGTCATCGGCGCACAAGGCCTGGCCGATCGGACAGCCGAGGTAGGGGCTCTGACGTCGATTCACCAGCTGGCGACTGCCGTGGGAGGTACGCAGGAGAGCAAAATCCGTTCGCTCCGCCGGTTGCTCGTTCGATCGGGCGAACCAGCAATCGTCTTTACCGAGTATCGCGACACGCTCGAGCACCTGAGCGTCTGTCTTGGCGCGATCCGGTCCCACACCGTGCTTCACGGCGGTATGTCGCGTCACGAACGAAACGCGGCGCTGACGACGTTCGGCAGCGGCGGAGCGAGCCTGCTCCTCGCGACCGATGCCGCCAGCGAAGGCCTGAATCTGCACCAGCGGTGCCGCTGGCTCATCAACTTCGAGATGCCCTGGAACCCCGCGCGCCTCGAGCAGCGCGCCGGCCGCGTGGATCGCTACGGTCAGCGCCGCACCCCGCACGTCGTTCACCTGGTTGCGCGCCACACAGCGGAATCGGTGGTTCTCGCCCGACTCGAGCACCGCGTCCGTCGCGCGAGGCGGGCTGGCTGGCTCGACTCGGTGTGGCCGGCCGACGATCTCGTGGCTGCGGCCATCGTCGGCCGCGAGCGTCTTCCATCGGTTCGCCAAACACACGGCGAGTCGACTTCTGCATGTCCTCGCGCAGCACGAGCGTGCAGTGAGGCAGCCATGAAACGCCGACTTCGCGCCAGCCGCAGTCCGGAACGCGGCGAGACGCTTCCGATCTTCGAGCTTCCCCGCTCTCGCGCCGTCAGGCAACGATCCGCACTGGATCGGCAGGTCGCGACGTCGGCCGTCCATGTTTTCGAGGTCGGCTTCAGCGACGACGCCGGCCGAGTGGCCGACAGCACGCTGATGACTGTGCTCGGACCAGCCAATGAGAGCGAGGTGGCCGAAGCCCCGGCCACACGCCGACGCGAGGATTACGTTCGCGACTTTCGTGCACGCGTGGTCGCGCGACTCACGTCGCGCTGGCGCGCCATTCTGTCGGCTGTGTCCCGGCCATCGGCCGCCATCCAGCCAGCGTTCTTCGACCGCCGCGCACTCGAAGAAGCGCGAGCCGGGGCCGCCGCCCGAGAGGTGCTCGGGCAGGAGATCCGCTCCCGGCTCGACCGGCTCGAGCAATCGCGCACGGTAACGACGGACTCTCCACGATTGCTGCTCGTTGCGCGCGTGCGTGCGTCATGACCGGCCTGTCGGGATCGCTCTTCTCTCTGCAGTTCGTGCACGAAGTGATGCCCGTGACCCTCGCGGGACATCTTGGAGAAGCGGATCGTGAAGCCGCGCGGCGGCGAGCCCGCGCAGCGCTGTCGCAACGGAACGCGCTCGGGCCGGCATCATCGATTCGCAGCGTCTTCGATCTTGCCGCGATGCCGCTGATGCGGATCCTGGGATTCAGGCTCTCCGAAACGTCGACCATTCCGTCCGCTTCGCTCGTTGCGGTCCTCGCCGCAGACTCCGACGGACCGGAGATGCCTGCGCATCTCGCGCTGCTGGTGACAGTGTGGGACGCACCGCTCGATCGTGCGTGGCGCGACGCCGTTACACATGGCATCGCGGTCGGCGCCGCCTGGGCCTTCTGTCACAACGGCCGCCTGATCCGTTTAGTCGATGCCAGACGAACCTACTCCCGTCGGTACATGGAGATCGACGTTGGCCTGGCGCTGTCGAACCCCGCGCTTTTCGCCGTGCTGTGGAGCCTGTTGCGGGCCGCCGCGTTCACGCCAAGCTCGAGAGGTTCGTTGATCGATCGCGCACTACTGCTGTCTGACGGCCACCAGGTGTCGGTGCGGGCGTCGCTGCAGCGCGGTGTGCACTCCTCGCTATCCAGCCTGAGTGGCTGCTTTGGACTCCGGGGGGCAGGAGCCCCCGGAGACAAATTCGATCAGGCGCTGACGATCATCTACCGCATCCTGTTTCTCCTGTTCGCGGAGGCGCGAGCGCTCGTTCCGCTGTGGCACCCCACGTATCGGGAGGGCTACTCCATCGGAACGCTGGCCGACCGCGCGCTGCGCGGCCGGCGCCAGGGTCTCTGGGCCGCGCTCCAGGCAGCGTCGAGGCTCGCGCACGCGGGCTGCCGCGCCGGCGAGCTGATCGTGACGCCGTTTAATGGCCGCCTGTTCGAACCGTCACATGCGCCGCTGGCCGAAACGGCGCGCGTGCCGGACGAGACGATCGCGACGGTCCTCCTCTCGCTGTCCACCGAGGCGACCGCCGGCGGACGCCGGCGCGTTTCTTACGGTGACCTCGGCGTTGAGCAGCTCGGAACGATTTACGAGACCGTCCTCGGGACCGTCGCCACAAGCAGGCGCAAGACCACCGGATCGTTTTACACGCCGCGACCGCTGACGGAGTATCTGGTCAGGCGCACGCTGCATCCGCTCGTCGAGGGGCGGACACTCGACGAGATCCTGTCGCTTCGCGTTCTCGATCTCGCGATGGGCAGCGGTGCGTTCCTCGTCGCTGCCTGCCGATACCTGGCCGCCGCCTGCGAGCGGGCGTTGAGCGCCGAAGGCGAGCATCCCACGCCGGAAGATCGTACGCGGCTGCGCGGGATGGTCGCTCAGCGTTGTCTCTACGGCGTGGACGTCAATCCGACGGCGGTTCACCTCGCGCGTCTGTCGCTCTGGCTTGCGACGCTCGCCGCCGACCGGCCGCTCACGTTCCTCGATCATCGCCTTCGAACCGGAAACAGCCTGATCGGCGCCTCAGCGGACGATCTCGCGCGGCAGCCGCCAGGCCGGGCTCGGCGCATAAGCCCGTCGCCGCTCTTCGATCGGGAAACGGACCTGGGTCCATCGATTGGCGAAACGACTGTCGGGCGTCTCCAGATCGCGATGGAGCCTGGCGACACGATCCAGGCGGTCCGTTCGAAAGAGCGAACGCTCGCCGCCCTCAACGGCCGGGGCGCGCCGCTCCAGAAATGGCGCGAGATAGCCGACTTGTGGTGTGCGGCCTGGTTCTGGCCCAAAGGCGACAGCGCGCCGGATTCGCGCGAATACGGAGCTCTGGCCGCCGGACTCGCAGGCGGAAACGGGCAGCCCGAACTTCCCGAACCGCTCGAGCACCGGCGGCTCACGACGGCGAGAGGTGTCGCGGCGGCGATGAACTTCTTCCACTGGACGCTCGAGTTCCCGGAGGTCTTCTACGACACGAGCGGCGCTCCGCTGGCTTCACCTGGATTCCACGCGATTGTCGGCAACCCGCCGTGGGAAATGCTGCGCGGCGACCACGAGGGCGGCAATCGTGTCGTCGAGTTCGCACGCTCGTCCGGGATCTATCGACTCCGGGGGAAAGGCCACGTGAACCTCTATCAGCTGTTCCTCGAGAGGGCGCTCTCGCTGCTGATGCCGGGTGGACGCATCGGCGTCGTCCTTCCATCGGGCCTGGCGATCGATCGCGGGTCGGCGCACCTCCGCCGCGCCCTCTTCGAACGACACGATGTCGACACAATCGTCGGGTTCGAAAACCACAATGGGGTGTTTCCGATCCATCGAAGCCTGCGCTTCCTGCTGATCACTGCCACGGCGGGCCGGCCGACGCGAGCCGTCGCCTGCCGCTTCGGCGAGCGCGACCTGCGGCTGCTCGACCAGATTCCGGACGGGGGCACGCCCCGTGACGAGTACCCCGTTTCCTTGCAGCGATCGCTTCTGTCGAGGCTCTCGGGAGAAGACCTCATGATCCCCGAGCTCCGATGCGCGCTCGACGTCCGCATCGCGGAGAAAGCTGCCGCTTCTGCATTTCCGCTGCAATCCAGCGAGGGGTGGGGAGTGCGATTCGGCCGCGAGCTGAACGCGACCGACGATCGCGACGCCTTCAGTCAACCTGGCAATGGCCTGCCTGTCGTGGAAGGCAAGCAGCTGACGCCGTTCGTCGTGGACGTCGCCGCCTCGATGTTCACCGTCGCTCCCGGGGAAGCGCGCGCCCGTCTGGGTCACGAGCGGTTTCGGCGAGGACGGCTCGCGTACCGCGACGTCGCCTCCGCCGGCAATCGGCTGTCGCTCCTCGCCGCGATCGTGCCTGCGAATACCGTCACCACGCATACGCTGTTCTGCCTGAAGACTCCCTTGCCCGCCGCAGACCAGCAGGTGCTCTGCGCCCTCCTCAACAGCTTCGTCGTCAACTACCTTGCGCGGCAGCGGATCGGCACGCACTTGTCGGCATCGATCGTTGAGGGCCTGCCCGTTCCGCGGCCAGAACGCGACTCGGCGGCGTTCGAGCCCCTTCGGCGCTGCGCCGAGCTCCTGACCGTGTCGCCGAGCGACACGGCGGTCGGGGCCGAGCTGCAGGCGCGCGCCGCCCGCATGTACGGGCTCACGGCCGATGAACTCTCGCACGTGCTCGACACGTTCCCTTTGGTCCCGTGGGAGCAGCGCGCGGCCGTCCTGACCGTCTGGCGGTCGCTCGGCTCCGGGGGGTAGGGGCCCCGGGAAAACGATAGGATAGGGAGGCCATGGCCACCTACGGGTTCGCGATCGATCTCCGCAAGTGCATCGGCTGCCACGCGTGCACGATCGCATGCAAGGCGGAGCACGAGATCCCGATCGGCGTGAACCGCTGCTGGGTGAAGACGGTCGAAAAGGGCGTTTTCCCGGACACGCGCCGGTTTTTCTTTCCCGTCCTCTGCAACCAGTGCACCGAGGCACCATGCGTCCGGATCTGCCCGACGTCCGCGCTCTTCAAACGGCGCGACGGCATCGTGGACCTGCATTCCGACAGCTGCATCGGGTGCCGGGCCTGCATGGAGGCCTGCCCGTACGACCAGCTGTTCATCGATCCGAACACCCGCACCGCCGAAAAGTGCAACTTCTGCGCGAACCGCGTCGAGAACCGACTGCTCCCGGCCTGCGTGAGCGTCTGTCCGACCGAATGCCGCATCTTCGGCGACCTCGACGACCCGACGAGCGAGGTCGCGCGGATTCATCACCGCGAGGCCTTCATGGTCCGCAAGCCGGAAAAGGGGACCGGCCCGCGCGTCCTGTACCTGGGCGCCGACGAGAGCGTGATCAGGCCCGAGATCGCCGCACGCCCCTTCATCTTTAAGGAGGGGCAGGTTCACCTGCGGCCACTGGGATCGCCCGTCGAGGACCCTGATGCCCCCGGCCTGCCCCGCGTCGATTACGACGTTCCGCACGAAAAGCCGTGGGGGCTGGACATGGCGCTCTACCTGCTCACCAAGGGCATCGCGACCGGGGTGCTCCTCCTCGGCGTTCTGCTCTGGTGGAGCGGATTTCGAGAGCCGCTCACGACGATCGCGGCACCGCTCGTCGCGCTCGCTTTCATTTCGCTGACCGCGATCGTGCTCGTGATCGATCTGGAGCGGCCGGAGCGCTTCTACTACATACTCACGCGGCCGAACTGGCGCTCGTGGATGGTCTGGGGCGCATACTTTCTGACGGGTCACGGCCTGCTCGCCGCGCTCTGGCTCGGCGCGGCGTTCGTCGACTCGGATTCGGCTCGCGCGGCGCTGGTCGCGCCGGCGCTCATCGTGTCGATACTCGCCACGTCCTACACGGGATTTCTCTTCGCACAGGGACTCGGGCGCGATCTGTGGCAGGGCCCGCTCGCGGGAGTCGACCTCATCGCGCAGTCGGTGGCCGAGGGCGCCGCGGCGCTTCTCATCGCTGGCGCGCTGGTCTCCACGCCATCACCGGAGCTCGTTCGCGTGCTGGCATGGACGCTCTTCGGGTCCGTGGCGGTACACCTCATGTTGATCCTGTTTGAGAACGTGCTCGCGGTGAGTCCGACAATGCATCACGAGCTCGCCGTGAAGACGATTCGCCGTGGCGCTTACGCGCGGCTCTTCTGGGGGCTCGCGATCGGCGTCGGCGGGCTGCTGCCGTTGCTGCTGATCCCCATGGCGCCCTTGACGCCCGCCGTCACGGTGGTCGCCGCTGTGCTTGCGCTGCTCGGCGGCTTCGCGTGGGAATACGTGTGGGTCGAAGCGGGCCAAAGTGTCCCACTCTCATGAGCGCTGACTTTCGCAGCCACCCGCCGCCGTCCGACTGGGACGACTACACCGACTACGAGTCGAAGAGCTGGCCGCGCAAGGAGCGGCGCCGGTACTGGATCGTTCCGAGCATCTGTTTCAACTGCGAGTCGGCGTGCGGCATCCTCGCCTACGTCGACAAGGAGACGCTCGACGTCAGGAAGATCGAGGGAAACCCGGTCCATCCCGGCAGTCGAGGCCGCACGTGCGCCAAGGGCGTCGTCACGCCGAATCAGCTCGACGATCCGGACCGCATCCTGCATCCGTTGAAGCGCGACGGCGCGCGCGGATCGGGTGCCTGGCGCCGCGTGACGTGGGACGAGGCGCTCACCGACATCGGCGGCCGCATGCGTCGGGCGATTCAGGAGGGACGGCGGCGCGAAATCATGTATCACGTCGGCCGGCCCGGTGAGGACGGATACGCGAATCGGGTCCTCCAGTCATGGGGCATCGACGGCCACAACAGCCACACGAACGTCTGCTCGTCATCTGCGCGGCTCGGGCATTTTCTGTGGACCGGCGCCGACCGGCCGTCGCCCGACTACGCGAACGCCCGGACGATTCTGCTGCTCTCGTCCCACCTCGAGTCGGGCCATTACTTTAATCCGCACGCCCAGCGCATCATCGAGGGCCAGGCGGCCGGCGCCACGCTCATCGTCGTCGATCCCAGGCTGTCGAACTCATCGTCCAAGGCAGATCTCTGGCTCCCTGCGTACTCCGGCACAGAGGGGGCGCTCCTGCTGGCGATCGTCCGGATCCTCCTGGAAGAGGATCTCTTCGATCGCGAGTTCGTACGGAAGTGGGTCAACTGGGACGCTTACCTGTCGGCGGCGCATCCCGGCATGGAGCCGACCTTCGACAATTTCATTGCCGCCCTTCGCGGGGAGTACGCGCAGTTCACACCGGAGTACGCGGAGCAGGAAACGGGCGTTCCGGCGGCTCGAATCGTCGAGGCGGCTCGCGCGATCGCCCGAGCGGGCAACCGCTTCGCGACGCACAGCTGGCGCGCCGCGGCCGCGGGCAATCTGTGGGGCTGGCAGATCACTCGCTGTCTGTACCTGCTCGTCGTTCTCACCGGATCGGTCGGGACGAAAGGGGGCGTGAACCTCCACCTCACGAACAAGTTCGTCCCCAAACATCCGAACCCTCCGCCGCCGCCGTCGTACTGGAACGAGCTGCTCTTCCCGCGCGAGTTCCCTCTCGCGTTCTTCGAGATGAGCTTTCTGCTGCCGCACTTCCTCAAGGAAGGCCGCGGCAGGCTCGACACGTACTTCACGCGTGTCTACAACCCGCTCTGGACGAACCCCGACGGCTACACGTGGATGGAGGTGTTGCAGGACGAATCGAAGATTGGCTGTCACGTCGCGCTGACACCGATCTGGAGCGAGACCGCCTGGTTCGCCGACTACGTTCTTCCAATGGGCCTCGGCACCGAACGCCACGACCTCATGAGCCAGGAGACGCATGCAGGAAAGTGGATCGGTTTCCGTCAGCCGGTTCTGCGCGTCGCACGGGAGAAGCTGGGAGAGATGGCCGATTCGACGCGCGAGTCGAACCCCGGCGAGGTGTGGGAGGAAACCGAGTTCTGGATCGCGCTGAGCTGGGCGATCGACCCGGATGGCGCGCTCGGCATCCGTCGATTCTTCGAGTCCCCGTACCGCCCGGGCGAGCGGATCACCATCGACGAGTACTACCGATGGATCTTCGAGAACTCGGTTCCGGGTCTTCCGGAGGCGGCCGCTCGCGAGAATCTCACGCCGCTCGCATACATGCGGAAGTATGGTGTCTTCGAAGTCGAGCGCGAAGCGTACTCGAAAGCCCACGAGCGCCCGCTCGGAGACGACGAGCTTGCAGGCTCGGTCAAGGATGCGTCGCGCGACGTCGTGACGCGGGAGGGCGCGACGATCGGCGCGGTCGTGGACGGCGTCGCCCGAGCCGGCTTTTCGACACCCTCGCGCCGCCTCGAGCTCTACTCCGACACACTGGTCCGATGGGGATGGCCCGAACACGCGCTGCCGCGCTACGTCCCCGGCCACGTCCACTGGCGCGATCTGAAACGTGACGAGCAGGAGTTCGATCTGCTGCCGAACTTCAGGCTGCCCACGCTCATTCACACGCGATCGCCGGTCAAATGGCTGTACGAGATCTCGCACAGCAATCCACTGTGGATCTCGACGCCGGATGCGCGGCGCCTGGGGCTCTCCACCGGCGATCTGGTCAAGGTTCGGACGGCGATCGGATACTTCGTCACGCGCGCCTGGGTCACGGAAGGTATCCGGCCCGGGATCGTCGCCATGTCGCACCATCTCGGGCGCTGGCGGCTGCACGAAGAGCAGGGGGCGCGGACCGCGGCGTCCCTCGTACGAATCGCGCGTGACGACGAGGGGCGGTACATGATGAAGCAGGTGCACGGCGTCCAACCGTACGAGAGCGGCGACCCTGATTCGGGCCGGCTCTGGTGGTCGGAGGTCGGGGTGCACCAGAATCTGACGTTCCCGGTGCAGCCGGATCCCGTCAGCGGCATGCACTGCTGGCACCAACGGGTCCGCGTTGAAAAGGCCGATTCGTCAGACAGTTACGGCGATATCATGGTGGATACCGTGCGATCGCACGAGATCTACAAGGAATGGCTGGCACAAACCCGGCCCGCCCCGGGACCGGAGGGCCTGCGGCGGCCCGCGTGGTTCGACCGCCCGCTGCGTCCGGCGCCCGCAGCGTACGTCTTGCCGAACGATCCTGACGGCCAACGATGAAACCCGGCTCGACACCGTCCGGCCTGATCTGGCTCAGTGTGGCCGTCGGTGCGGTCGTGCAATTCAGCATGTGGGGCCTCGTCGGCGCCGGCGCGATCGGCCATGGGCTGGGGCTCGTCATCCAGCTCCTGGTCGTATGGGCGCTGATCGTCTGGCTGGCGGCGGTGGCTACGCGACAAATCGGGGGGCTCACGAGCCGCCTCGCCGCCCACCAGGACGCGCATCGTATGACGCTCGATCAGGTCGAGCAGCTCGAAGCGCAGAACGCCGTCCTCGACGTGGTCGCGCGTGCTCCGGACGTCACGCTGGCGTTCCAGGCGCTGGCGCGGCGCATCGCGCGGATGGTGCCGTGCGATCGCGTCGGCATCGCGCTGCTGCGCGACGACGGGCAGTTTCAGACCTTCACGGCGCGCGTCACCGAAGACGAGCGCCGGAACAGGCCGCGCCCCGAGCTCGAGTTCGGCATGGACCGCACCGTCATCGGCGCGGTCGTGCGATCGCGCGAGCCGCTCATCATCAACGACATCTCGGAAGTGGCCGCGGACTATCTTGACGCCAACGTCCTGCACAGCGCGGGTTTCGGATCCGCGCTCGTGCTGCCACTCATCTCGAAGGGACGCGCCGTCGGCACGATCAACATCGTGGCGCGCCCGCGTCAGGTATTCGCGGCGTCGCACGCAAAGGCGCTCGAGCCGATCGCGGAGATCCTCGCTGTCGCGCATCTGGCGCAGCAGCTGCAGCTCTCGCTCGGACGGTACCGGACGATGGAGGCGATGGCCGAGCTGACGCTGACGACCGCGAACGACATCAACAGCGCGCTGCAGACGATCATCGGCCACTGCGATCTGCTGGAACGTGAGCACCCCGACCCCGCGCTGCAGCGCGATCTCGCCACCGTCATCCGGCAGGCGCAGCGCATCGCGGATCTGCTGGACAAGATGCGCAGCGCCGCGACCGAACGGCTCAAGCAGACGGCCGCCAGCGTCGGCGACGCCGGCATTCCCGCGAGCCCGGAGGCGCTCCCGATCACCGACGAGCGCGTCCCCTGAGGTGACAGTCTAGGGCAGCGCGCGCCACGCGACGCTCAGCGTCGCGGCCAGAAGCACGACGACCGCGAACGTGATCAGCGCGAAGACCCAATGCCTCAGACGTATCTCGTCGAAGAGCGAGACCAGGACGCGCGCGACGGGTGTCGCCATCAGGATTACGAGGCCGACGTCGAGGAGCCTGTGAGGGACGGCGCCCTCCGGTCGATCCGCGGCGCGATTGAGCTCCGTCAGCGCCAGCCCGGCGATTAGACAGAGCGCGCTCAACCAAACGCCAGCCGTCAAGAGCCCGCCCAGGAGACGCTCATCCTTCACTCCTTCGGAGCTACGGGGGGCAGGCCCTTGCGGTGGCGTCTTCTCGGCGCCGTTCATCGCAGAAAATAGATCACGGCGACCGTCACGAGGATCGCCGCCATCAGCATCTTCAGCCCCTTCGCCCGCCAGCGCTCGCTGATCGAGAAGCCGGCGCGCGATCCTCCGAGCACGCCGATAACGGCTGCCGCCGCGAGCTCGGGAGCGATGTTGCCGCGTGCATAGTAAATCGGCGCGCTCGCCGCCGCGGTGACGCCGATCATGAAGGCACTCGTCGCGGCGGCCGCGCGCATCGGCACGCCGCACCAGGCGTTCAGCGCCGGGACCTTCAGGATCCCTCCGCCGATGCCGAGCAGCGTGGAGAGCAGGCCGGCGACGAACGAAACCGCGAGACCGAGCGGAAGCCGGCGCACGCGATACGAGACCTTGGCGCCGCTCTCGTGCTCGTAGTAGCGGCCGCCGAGCACGCCCGGATCCGCGGCGGGATCGAGAATGACGTTCCGGCGATCGAGCCTCGTCAGCATGATGCCGGCGATCGCGGCTGAGGTGAAGGCGAAGAGCACGTGGAGCGATCGGTCCGTCAGTCGGCCGACCATCAGCCCGCCCGCGAACGCACCCGTCACGGTGGCGACCTCGAGCACGATGCCGAGCCGAAGGTTGATCAAGTTGCGCCCGGTGGCACGCGCCGACACGGCGCTCGAGGTCGCGATCACCGTCATCAGGCTGATGCCGGCTGCGGAGAGAAATGGCATTCCGACGCCGAGGTTGAGAAACGGCACCAGAAAAACGCCGCCGCCGATGCCGAGCAGCGATCCGAGCCCGCCGGCAACGGCGCCGGCGGCCATGACGATCAGCACGACGGCCGGGGATGCTATGATCGCCATTGTATGCGAGTCGACGCGCGTGAATCGCTCTGCGCTCGGCTGGATGCGGCGATTCGCGCCGGCAGCGATGCGAACGCGATCACGGCGAGCGTGAAGTCGGAGCTGCAGGCCGCGCTGCGGGACGGGCCGCTTCCGCTCGATCCGCGTTTCATCGAGCCGCGCGGCGACACGTACGCGCGCAGGCTGTTCCACCGCGATCCCGAAGGTCGGTACACGGTCGTCGTGATGACGTGGGGCCCCGGGCAGGGCACGGCGCTTCACGATCATGCAGGCATCTGGTGCGTCGAGTGCGTCGTCGACGGTCGGATGGAAGTGGCGCAGTTCGATCTCGTCTCGCTCACGGGCGACGCCTATCGGTTCGCGGAGCGCAACCGCGTGACGGCTGGCATCGGGTCGGCCGGCTGCCTCATCCCTCCGTTCGAGTATCACACGCTCGCCAACGCAAGACCGGACGGATCATCAGTCACATTACACGTCTATGGCGGCGAGATGGACCATTGCCACGTCTTCGAGCCGGCCGGCGACGGCACGTTCGCCCGGTGGCGCCGCGACCTCCGGTATCACGATTGACGCGGCGAGGCCCGAGTTCCGCGTAGACCGCGGCCCAGGACAGTGCCCCTAGCCTCGGGATCGTTTCTTCGGCAGTATCAGATTCTCGAGCCGATCGGCGCCGGCGGCATGGGCGAGGTCTATCGCGCGCTCGACACCCGCCTCGAACGGCACGTCGCAGTCAAGATTCTCCCCGAGCGGACGGCGCAGGACGCAGAGGCGCGGCAGCGGTTCGAGCGCGAGGCGCGCGCAATTGCGGCGCTGTCGCACCCGGCGATCGTGACGATTCACGAGTTCACGATCACCGAGACGGTGTTGTTCGCGGTGATGGAGCTCCTCGAGGGTGACACGCTTCGCTCGCGCCTGATCGAAGGACCGCTGGCCTGGAGACCGGCGGTCGAGATCGCGGCAGCAGTCGCCGACGGCCTGGCCGCCGCGCATGCGAAGGATGTCATCCATCGCGACCTGAAGCCGGAGAACATCATTCTCGTTCCCGGTCACGGGCCCAAGATTCTCGACTTCGGCCTCGCGCGGCACTCTCCGCTTGTACCGGTCGCCGCCGGCGAATCCGAAACGATCGCCGGCACGCTGCCGGGGATCGTTCTCGGCACGCTCGGATACATGTCGCCCGAGCAGCTCAGCGGCCTCGCGGCCGACGCGCGCAGCGACGTGTTCGCGCTGGGCTGCATTCTCTTCGAGATGCTGACCGGGCGGCGCCCGTTTGGCGGCGACACGCCCCAGGAGATCGTGGCGGCGACGCTGCGCGATCGGCCGCCCCGCCTTCAGGGCCTGCACCCGCCCGCTCCCGCGGAGCTCGGCCGCATTGTCGAGCACTGCCTCGCGCACTCCCCCGAGCGCCGGTTCGGCACGGCCAGGGATCTCGCGCACGCGCTCGGGGCCACGCTGACCGGGTCCGGCTCGGCGCCGGTCACGATCAGGAAGCGGCCGACTCGATCGAAGTCGATTGCCGTGCTGCCCTTCGAGAATTCCGGCGGCGACGAGAGTCTCGACTATGTGAGCGACGGGCTGACAGAGAGCATCATCAACAGCCTCTCGCAGCTTCCCGATCTCCGCGTCGTCCCGCGCGGATCGGTGTTCCGCTACAAAGGCGTGAAGGTCGATCCAGGGGCGGCCGCCCTCGCGCTCAACGCGCGCACGCTGCTGACCGGGCGCGTCGCGCGGCGCGCCGATCAGCTGACGGTGCAGGCGGAACTCGTCGATTCGGCGAGCGAGTCGCAGCTCTGGGGGGAACAGTACCGACGGCCGTTGGCCGAGATGCAGGGCATGCAGGAGGAGATCGCCTGGCACATCTCGGAAGCGCTGCGGATTCGCCTGACCGGTGAGCAGAAGAAACGCCTGACGCGCAAGAAGACCCACAGCGGCGACGCATACCAGGAGCACCTGCGCGGCCGTTACCACTGGAACCGGTGGACGCCCGAGGGGTTCCGGGCAGCGGTCGAGCACTTCGAGCGCGCCGTGGCGCTCGATCCGACGTACGCACCGGCGTGGGCCGGGATCGGCGACGCCTCTGGCGCGCTGGCGTTCTACGGTCTGATCGATCCATCGATGGGCTGGCCGAAGGCCCAGCATGCCGCGCTCCGGGCGGTTCAACTGGACGATCGCCTGCCCGACGCCCACACGACGCTCGCGCTGGTGCACATGTTTCACACATGGAACTGGTCCGAGGCCGAGCGTGAGTTTCGACGCGCCCTCGATCTCAACGCCAATCACGCGCTCGCGCGAACCTTCTTTGGGATGTATCTGGGAGTCGTTCAGCGCACCGAAGGCATCGACGAATGCCGGCGTGCCGTGGAGCTCGAGCCGATGTCGCTGCTCTTCAACCTGAACTTCGGCTGGGCGCTCTACCAGGCCAGACGCTATCCCGAAGCGATCAGGCAAGCCCACCACGTGCTGGAACTGGATCCGACGGTTCACGAGGCGCATGCACTCGCGGCGACGGTGAACGAACTTCTTGGAAACTACCCTGCGGCCGCACGCCACGTGACCAGCGCCTTTCAAAGCCTCGGGGCGCACGCCGAGGGTGGTACAGCGCTCGCGATCCCCTTGAGGACGGAGTCAGCCGAGGCCTACTGGCGATCGCGGATCCAGCTGATGGATTCGATTCCGGGGGCGCGCGAGCGACTGCCCCAGGTCTTCATCGCCGCGCAGATCGGAATCGGCAACATCGACGGCGCGCTCGATCTGATGGAGCGGCTCGTCGAGATACATTCCGGCCACTGTGTGTTCCTGAAATCGGACCCCGCGTACGACGCGTTGAAGGGGCGCCCGCGCTACGAGGCGCTCATCGCGCGGGTGTTCCCTCCGCGTACGGCTTCAACACCGCATAAAGCGTCGACATGATTGGCGTGGGGACGCCCCCGCGCGCGCCCCGGCGGACGACCGAACCCTGCAGCGCCTCGACTTCGATCCGCCTGCCCTGGGAAAGATCGATCAGAAGCGACGAGCGGGTGGAGGGCGGAAGCGCGTTCGTGTAGGGGGCGAGCCGCGCTTCGAGATCCGCCGGCAGCGCGACGCCTTCGGCGCGCGCGACACGCTCCACTTCCGCGGCCGCGGCGAAGAACTGCGCGTGGATGAACCGGTCGGCCATGATCGCGCCGGCCGGAAGACGCATCGCGCCCGTAAAGCCGGCAAACGGCGCCAGATAGATGAATTTTTCCCAAAGCGGCGCCCTCGCATCTTCAACCGGCTCCGCTTTGATGTCCGACGCCGTCATGGCATCGCTGATCGCACGGACGCGATCGGTAAGCCCGCGAGCGCCGAACACTTCTCCGAACACGATGCGCCGGTGCGTTCCGGTCTGGACGATGCGGCCGGGCGATTCGAGCGCGGTGGCGATGTAGGTCGGCCCCGCGAGCACGCGGTCCTCCCCGACCGCCGCGGCGACCTCGTCCGGGCTGTCGACGCCGTTCTGAAGCGTCAGCACCGCGGTCGCCGGTCCGAGCATCGGCTGCAGCATTGGGAGGACCGCGGGATTGTCGTAGGTCTTCACGGCAAGGATCACGAGGTCAGGCGTGCCAGCCTTGCGCGGGTCGTCGGTCGCGTCGATCTTTTGGCCGGGGGCCCCTGTCCCCCCGACGCGAACGGTGAAGCTCTCCACGTCAGGGGCGACGATCTCGAGGCCGCGTTCGCGAATCGCTGCCAGATGCGCGCCGCGCGCGATGAGTGTCACGTGATGGCCGGCCCTTGCCAGCTTCGCACCGTAGTAGCCGCCGACGCCGCCCGAACCGAGAATGACGAAGTGCATTACGGTCTGGGCCCGACCTTCAGCTCTGGAGTCTGTGATCTGCTCCAGTACCAGTACGCCGGCAGTCCGAGCGCCAGCAGGCCAAGCCCGGCGAGCGATTCCATCGGGCGTTCGACGAGCGTGTTGAGAACGAACGCGACGGAGCCGGCGATGAAGAGCGCGGGGACCACCGGATAACCCCACGCGCGATAGGGACGCGGATGATCCGGCTTCGTGCGGCGCAGGCGAAAGAGCGCCAGCCCACCAGCGACGCTGAACAGGATCGACGCGAACATCACGTACGTGAACAATTGATCGTAGCGCCCGGACAGCGCCAGCACGATCGACCACGCGGTGACGGCCACGATCGCCACGTGGGGCGTCCGGTAGCGTGGATGCACGGTGCCCGTGGCGCGGAAGAACAATCCGTCGCTGGACATCGCGTACAGGAGCCGTGAGCCCGCGAGGATTGCGGCCACGTTGCAGCCGAAGGTCGAGATGACCACGGTAATTGCGATGAACGTGGCACCGGCGTCCCCGACGAGCGCCGTCGCCGCGTGTTGCGCGATGCGCACCACGCCCTGAATCTCGTCGAGCCTGAGCGCGTAGAAATACGCGAGATTGACCGACAGATAGATCGTCGTCAGCGAGAGGATGCCGTAGAGCAGCGCGCGCGGCAGATTTCGACGTGGATCCTTGATCTCGCCAGTTGCGTACGTGACGAAGTACCAGGCTTCGTAGGTCCACAGCACCGCAATCATGGCCACGCCAAACGCCGCGGCCGGCCGCGGAACATCCGGCACGACAGGCGTGAACGCAGGCTCCACGCGGCGGATGATCAGCGCGAGAAGCGGCAGCATCGCCAGTCCCGCAACCTTCGCCGCCGTCATGACGGCGTTGACGAAGTTGCCCGACCGGACACCGACGTAGTTGATCGCACCGAGAACCGCGATGCACGATGCGGCGACGAGCTGCCCGGCCGAGATCCTCCAGACTCCGGCGCCTGTCGGAATCGACCAGAGAATGTTTCTCGGAGACAAGGGCTCGATGAAGTAGCTCACCCACTCGGAGAAGCCGACGGCGACGGCGGCTATGCCGCCGCTGACAACCACGAGCAGCGCAGCCCAGCCATAAAGGAAGCCGACCATCGGCCCCCACGCTTCACGCAGGAAAACGTACACGCCTCCCGAACGTGGAAACATCGCGCCCATCTCGGCATATGTCAGTCCGCCGCAGAGCGCGAGCACGCCTCCACACGTCCAGGCGACGAGAAGCAGTGTCGTCGAGGGCAAAGCCTCCGCCATGATGCCGGTGGTCATGAAGATGCCGGATCCAACCACGCTGCCGATGACGAACAGCACGGCGGTCGGAAGGCCGATGGCCTGGATGAGCGCGCGATCGGGCGCCGCGACCGCCGCCGCGGCGGAACCGGAAGGCACGCCGGGACTGTAGCATAGGCGCGCCTGGAACCTGGGGCCTGGGTCGCACGTCAAAAGGCGTCAGCACGCCTCAATCCCCCCAAAAGCGCGCCGTGGCAGGAGGAGGACGGCCATGCGCCGCGCGCCTTGATAAGTCTAGTTCCAGAAAACGTCACTTGCACCGGCGGGCGCGCTCCGCGATAATCGCGCCTTCTCCAGAAGCGCTTCCCCCAGGCGCTGACCGATGCGTCCGCAGTGGCCCGCGTTGTCGTTATTAAGTGAGGCTGCTCAAAGCCGTCCTGAGGGTGACATGACTACGCGTCTGCCTACCGCTCTCCTCGCCATCATCATCGCCGCTGGAGCTCATGCAT
>DATAFJ010000271.1:0-18528 GCA_036257535.1 Vicinamibacterales bacterium
GGCCTCGCGAATGTCCTCGCATACGCCAGCTTTCCGCGAAAATACAGCGCGCTCACGAAGCTGAAGACGTCGCCGATCGGCGCGCCTTCCGCCCGCAGACGCGCCGCGAGGTCACCTGCCGATCGCGGCGACATCAACTGCTGAGCTTTTGGCCCCGAACAATTCGCCGGCGAAAGCAGGAACAGTCGTGGACCCATGAAGAAGTAACGTGGTGATCTCATTGTACCGGCTTCAAGCGCTTGCGCTTTCAGCCGCTTTTTGAGATCGTCCGTGTTCCGAGTGCATGCCGTCGCTGCTCTCGCTTGCTCTCCACCATGAGCAGGACGTGGTCACCGCGCGCCAGCGCGCGGGACAGATCGCGGCCCTGCTCGGCTTCGACCAGTCGGAGCAGACCCGCGTCGCCACCGCGGTCTCGGAAATCGTCCGCAATGCTTTCCGCTATACCGGCTCCGGCGTCGTCAACTACTCGGTCGAGGGCGAAACGATCCCGCAGCTTTTTATCATCACGGTAAGCGATCGCGGCCGCGGGATCGCGAACCTCGACAAGGTTCTCGCGGGCCGTTACCAGTCGACGACCGGCATGGGGATCGGCCTCGCCGGGGCGCGGCGGCTGATGGATGGGTTCCACCTCGAGTCGGGAACCACGGGCACGACCGTCGTCCTGAAGAAGCTGCTTCCGCGGCGCGCGCCGCTCGCCGACCGCACGCGCCTCGCGCAGATCGCGCGCGATCTCGCGGCGCGGAAGCCCGTCGGCCTCGTCGAGGAAGTTCAGCGGCAGAACCAGGAACTGCTGCGCGCCCTGGCCGAGCTCAACCGGCGGCAGGAGGAGCTCGTACGGCTGAACCGCGAGCTCGGAGACACCAACCGCGGCGTGGTGGCGCTCTACGCGGAGCTCGACGAAAAGGCGGAGCACCTCCGGCGCGCCGACGAATTGAAGTCGCGGTTTCTCTCGAACATGACCCACGAGTTCCGGACGCCCGTGAACTCGATTCTCGCGCTCACGACACTCCTCGAGCAGGGCCCGCAGCCGGAGCCCGAGCTCAAGTACCTCCGGAAAGCGGCGGAGCAGCTGTCGGAGCTCGTCAACGATCTGCTCGATCTCGCCAAGGTCGAAGCGGGAAAGATCGAGGTCCACCCGGCGGAGTTCGAAGTCTCGAATCTTTTCGGCGCGCTTCGCGGGATGCTGCGCCCGATGCTGGTCAATCAGTCCGTGACGCTCGTCTTCGACGAGCCGGACGGGTTGCCCTTGATGCGGACCGACGAAGGCAAGGTGTCGCAGATCCTCCGCAACTTCATCTCGAACGCGCTGAAGTACACCGAGCGCGGCCACGTCCGGGTTTCGGCGCAGCTCGACAGCGCGCGGGAGGAGATCGTCTTCGCCGTCGCGGATACGGGTATCGGGATCGCACCGGAGGATCAACTGCGGATCTTCGACGAGTTCTCGCAGCTCGACAATCCGATGCAGCGCAGGTTCAAGGGGACGGGCCTCGGGCTTCCCTTGTCGAAGCGGCTGACCGAGCTCCTCGGCGGCCGGCTCCGGGTGGACAGCACGCCAGGCGTCGGCTCGACGTTCTACGCAGCGATTCCAGTCACGTACAAGCCGCCGCTCGCGGCGGATCTGCCGGCGCAGGTCTGGACGCTCGATGGATCGCGGCAGCCCGTCCTCGTCATCGAAGACGCCTTCGATGCACAGCTCTTTTACGAGAAGATTCTGAAAGGATCGCCGTTCCAGACGCTGGCCGCCCGCAATCTGCGCGAAGCACGGCAGGCGCTGTCACGCTTCCGGCCGGCGGCGATCATCCTGGACATCGTGCTCGCGGGCGAGGACGGCTGGACCTTCCTCGGACAGCTGAAGCACGCACCGGAAACGCAGGCCATCCCTGTCCTCGTCGTCAGTACGATCGATGATCGCGCGAAAGGCATGTTGCTCGGCGCGGATGTCTATGCGGTCAAACCAGTCGACCGCAGGTGGCTCGTCGAGACGCTCGGACGCCTGACCGGCATCGGACCGCCGCGCCGCGTCCTCCTGGTGGACGATCAGGAGGCCACGAGATACGTGCTGATGCAGTTCCTCAGCACCGGTCACTACGCCGCGATCGAAGCGCAGACAGGCGAGGAAGGCATCCAGAAGGCGCGCGAGGAGCAGCCGGATGTCATCCTGCTCGACCTGGGACTGCCGGACATGAACGGGCGTGAGGTGCTGCGCCGGCTGAAGGCCGAACCGGCGACCACTCAGATCCCGGTCGTGATCGTCACCTCGGCGAGGCTCAGCCGGAAGGAGCACGCCATGCTCGCAGGCTCGGTGGCGGCGGTGGTGTCCAAGGACAGCCTCACGCGCGAGCTGATCACCGGCGCGATCCACCAGGCCACCACGTCGCTCGCGCCAGGACGGATCAATGGCTAACGTCGCTCCCGGCCGCATCCTCGTCGTGGACGACGACGACAGCGCGCGGTTCGTGCGCGTCCGCCTTCTGCGTGGCGCCGGCCATACTGTGTTCGAAGCGCCGACGCTCGGACGGGCGGGCGTGCTGCTTCGCGAGTGCCGCCCCGAGCTGGTCGTCCTCGATGTGCACCTGCCGGACGGGAACGGCATGGACTTCTGCCGCGAGATCAAAGCGGACGACGAGCTCGGCGCGGTGATGGTTCTGCAAATCTCGGCCAGCTTCGTGACCGACGAAGATCACATACGGGGACTGGATGCGGGTGCCGACGCGTACCTTATCGATCCGACATCGCCCGGCGTCGTACTCGCGACGGCCAACGCGCTGCTCCGCCTCAGCCGCGCGGAACGCGCGCTCAAGGAAATGCTCGCCCTCGAACAGCAGGCGCGGGAGGAGGCCGAGACCGCGAACCGTCTCAAGGACGATTTCCTTGCAACGCTGTCGCACGAGCTCCGCACGCCGCTCAACGCGATCGTTGGCTGGACGACGCTGATGCGGACGATGAAGATGGACGACGAGGGGCGGCGGCACGCGATCGAGATCATCGAGCGCAACTCGAAGGCGCAGGCGGCGCTCATCGAAGACCTGCTCGACGTGGCCCGGATCGCCCAGGGACAGCTGCAACTCAGCTGGCACGCCGTCCAGGTCCCCGCCATCGTCGCGGCAGCGGTCGACACCATCCGGCCCAGCGCCGAGGCGAAGGGACTCACGATCGTCCCGTCGATCACGCTGGACCCGCGGGTGTCGGTCCGCGGCGATCCGGTTCGCCTTCAGCAGGTGGTCTGGAACCTGTTGTCGAACGCCGTCAAGTTCACGCCGCCAGGAGGACGGATCGAGGTCGGAACGGAGCACGACGACACACACGTCATCGTCCGAGTCAGCGACACCGGCCGCGGCATCGACCCGGGGTTCCTGCCGAGCGTCTTCGACCGCTTCCGCCGCGCCGAAACCGGTACCACTCGGTCCGAAGGCGGGCTCGGCCTCGGCCTTTCCATCGCCCGTCAGCTCGTGGAGATGCACGGCGGCACGCTGACGGCGGAGAGTCCCGGCGAGGAGCAGGGAGCGACGTTCGTCATCCGGCTTCCGCGTCTCGCGCCGTCGGCCGGAGGGTTACGGCGCGCCGCGCCGCCGGCGTCACGCGCCACAGAGGAGAACGCATCGCGATGATTACGCAGGGCAAAGGCCTCAGTGAGATATTGCGCAGCGACGAGAAAGCGCTGCTGGCGGACTGGCTGGTGCAGCAGACCGCGACCGTCGGGATGCGATCGGCGCTCCTGACGCGCGGCGAGCTCGAGGAGCAGTCGCGCCGGTTTCTTTCGTCGCTCCGAGACGCGGTGGAACGCGGCGGCGTGGATGCCGAGAGCCCGGCGTTCGCTCCCATCCGTCAGCATCTCGAGGAGCTTTCGCAGGACCGCGCGCGCCTGGGCTACACGCCGACGGAAACCGCCACGTTCGTTTTTTCGCTGAAACAACCGATCTTCGCGAGGCTTCGAGAGCGCTACAAGAACGACCCAGAGGCGCTCGCTGACGCCACGTGGGAAGCGACGCAGCTCCTCGATCGCCTGGGGCTCTTCACGAACGAGGCGTTCCAGAAAGGCCGCGACCAGTTGATCATCCGGCAGCAGGAGGAGATGCTCGAGCTCTCGACACCTGTCATCACGCTCTGGGAAGGCGTCCTCGCACTGCCGCTCATCGGGACGCTCGACAGCGCGCGAACCCAGATCGTCATGGAGAACCTGCTCAACCGGATCGTCGATACCGGCGCGCCGCTCGCGATCATCGACATCACGGGCGTGCCGACCGTTGACACCGTCACGGCGCAGCATCTGCTGAAAACGGTCGCCGCCGCGCGCCTGATGGGTGCCGACTGCATCCTCAGCGGCATCCGGCCGCAGATCGCGCAGACGATCGTCCACCTCGGCGTGGATCTGGGCGACGTCATCACCAAGGCGACGCTGGCCGACGCGTTCGCCGTCGCGCTCAAACGCAGCGGCCTGTCGATCCAGCGCGCACCGGCCGCCGGGCAGACCTCGTCTCGCAAGGCGCGGCCGGCGGAAACCGAGGACGAATAGGTGGAGCGCATCCCCATCCTGAAAATGGGCGAGTACCTCCTGGTCACCATCCAAGTGGACATGCACGATCGCCTCGCGCTGACGCTTCAGGACGACCTCACCGAGCGCATCGTCTCGCAGCGCGCGCACGCCGTCCTCATCGACATATCCGCGCTCGAGACGGTCGATTCGTTCATCGGCCGCATGATCGCCAACATCGCCGCGATGTCGAGCGTCCTCGACGCGGAGACGGTGGTCGTCGGCATGCGGCCGGCTGTGGCGATCACACTCGTCGAGCTCGGCCTGCCGCTCAAAGGCGTCAGGACCGCGTTGAACGTCGAGCACGGCATGGCGGTCCTGAAGAGCCGCCTGTCCGAGCACGAGCGCTCGGATGACCACGCTGCACGCTGAAGAACGTCCGATCCGCACGAGTGAGGATGTCGTCCTCGTGCGGCAGGCTGTACGTGCGCGGGCGGTCGAGGCCGGATTCAGCCTCGTCGATCAGACGAAGCTCGTCACCGCGGCGAGCGAGCTCGCGCGGAACGCGCTCGAGCACGGCGGCGGCGGGTCCATGAAGCTCGAGGTCCTCAACGACGGGGTGCGGCGGGCCGTGAGGCTGACCTTTGAGGATCAGGGGCCGGGCATCGCCGACGTCGAGCAGGCGATGAAGGACGGTTTCACGACCGCCGGCGGGCTCGGCCTCGGGCTCGGCGGCGCCAAGCGCCTGGCCAACGAATTCCACATCCAGTCAGTGCTGAACGCCGGCACCCGCGTCACGATCACCCGCTGGCGATGACGACCGCGACCTTCCCCGTCACCGAGAGCACGCACGTATCCACCGTGCGCCGGGCCGGGTCGGCACTCGCCGCACGCGTGGGATTCGACGAAGGCGATGCAGGCCGCGTGGCGCTCGTCGTCTCGGAACTCGCCACGAACCTGGTCAAGCACGCGCGCGGCGGCGAGATCCTGCTGGCTTTGATCGACGACCGCGATCGCGCCGGCGTGGACGTGCTTGCGCTCGACAAGGGCCCGGGCTTTCGTGACTTCGACCATTCGGCGCAGGACGGCAATTCCACGTGCGGCTCACTGGGACACGGTCTCGGCGCCGTGAGGCGGCAGTCCGATTACTTCGACCTGTTTTCGACGCCGGCCGGTACGGTTGCGCTCGCCCGACTCCATCGACGGCCCAACGTGCCGACGTCGACGAACGGGTTCGCCGTAGCAGGCCTTTCGGTGCCGAAGCCGGGAGAGCAGCGATGCGGCGACGACTGGGCCGCCGACATCGGACCGCACCGGGCGGCGCTGTTCGTCGTCGACGGCCTCGGGCACGGACCGGCCGCCGCAGATGCGGCGGCCGAGGCGGTCGCGGTCTTCAGGCGGGCGCCAGGCCGCGCGCCGGCGGCGCTCCTCGACGATGTGCATCTCGCGCTGAGGCCGACGCGAGGCGGAGCCGTCGGCATGGCAGTGGTCGACCTGGATCGAAGCCTCACGATCTACGCCGGGATCGGCAACATCGCGGGGTCGGTCGTGACGGACGACCAGCGGAGCAGCTTCGTCTCCCAGAACGGGACCGCCGGACACGTCGCGCGCCGGCTCCAGGAGTTCACCTATCCGATCGCCTCGCAGTCGACGATCGTGATGCAGTCGGACGGCCTCGGAACACACTGGAGTCCCGCCGACTATCCGGGGTTGTGGCAGCGCGACCCGGCGATCGTCGCAGGCGTGCTGTATCGCGACTTCACGCGCCGCCGCGACGACGTCACGGTTCTCGTCGGCCGGATCGGCGTCAGATAGCCCAGCGAAGCAGCACGGCGCCGACGGTGAATCCTGCACCGACGGAGGCGAGCAGGACGAGATCGCCCTTTTTCAACCGGCCGTCGGCCATCGCGTCGGCGAGCGCGAGCGGAATCGTCCCGCCGGTCGTATTTCCGTACATCTCGAGGTTGATGACGACCTTGGAGGAGTCGAACCCGAGCCGGCTCGCGGCCGCCTCGATGATCCGCCGGTTCGCCTGGTGAGACACGAAGAGGTCGATGTCTTTCGGATCGGTTCCGGTCTTGGTCAGCAGGCGGCGGCTGATCTCTTCGGTCTTCCGCACGGCGAACTTGAAGACGGTCTGCCCGTCCTGCTTGACGTAGTGAAGCCGCCCGTCGACCGTTTCGTGCGACGCGGGCCGCAGGCTCCCGCCCGCCGGCATGCAGAGCGCGTTGCCGCCGCTGCCGTCGATCTCGTGCGTGAAGTCGATGATGCCCGGCTCCCCGTCGGCCGCGGGCGACAGCACCGCCGCGCCCGCGCCGTCGCCGAAGAGCACGCACGTCGTGCGATCCGTGTAGTCGATGATGCTCGACATCACGTCTGCGCCGACGACCAGCGCGTGATCGTGGGCACCGGAGGCGACCATCTGATAACCGGTCGTCAGCGCGTAGGTGAAGCCTGAGCAGGCCGCGCCGAGATCGAAGCCCCACGCGCGGCTCGCGCCGATCTTGGTCTGAAGCAGGCACGCCGTGCTCGGAAAAATCGTGTCGGGCGTCGTCGTCCCCACGACGATGAAGCCGATGTCGTCGGGTACGAGGCCGGCCTGGCGGATGGCGCACAGCGCCGCTTCCTTCGCCAGATCGGACGTGCCGACACCCGGCCCCGCGATGTGGCGCTCACGGATGCCGGTCCGCTGCAGGATCCACTCGTCGGTCGTCTGTACCATCTTCTCGAGGTCGGCGTTGGTCAGCACCTTCGGCGGAACGTAGGTCGACAACGCCGCGATCTTCACGCGTCTCACCACAGTCGAGAGTCCTTTCCCGGAGCGGAAAGCCCGAAGTACTCGTATGCGCGAGCCGTCGCGACACGGCCGCGCGGCGTGCGATCGAGAAAGCCGATCTGCATCAGGAACGGCTCGTAGATGTCCTCGATCGCGTCCTTGTCCTCACTTGTGGCGGCGGCGAGGCTGTTGAGCCCCACGGGCCCGCCGCCGAACTTTTCGATGATCGCGCGGAGCAGCCGCCGGTCCACCTCGTCGAACCCGTGCTCGTCCACCTCGAGCAGCTTCAGCGCGTCGCGAGCCACTTCCGCGGTGACGGTACCGTCGGCACGAACCTCGGCAAAGTCGCGGAGACGGCGCAGCAGACGGTTCGCGACACGGGGCGTTCCGCGCGATCGTCGGGCGATCTCCAGAAGCGCTGCCTCCTCGATCGGCACACCAAGGATTCCCGCCGAGCGCCGGACGATGAGGCGGATGTCCGCTTCGGTGTAGAAGTCGAGGCGATGCACGATGCCGAACCGCGCGCGGAGCGGCGACGTCAGCAGGCCGGCGCGCGTCGTCGCGCCGACGAGCGTGAAGCGCGGCAGCGGAACTTTGACGGATCGCGCTCCAGGGCCCTGCCCGATCATGATGTCGAGCTCGTAGTCCTCCATCGCGGGATAGAGGATCTCCTCGATGGCGGGGCTCATCCTGTGAACCTCGTCGATGAAGATCACCTCCCGCTCCTGCAGGTTGGTGAGCATCGCCGCGAGGTCGCCCGGCTTTTCGATGACGGGGCCGGCCGTGGCGCGCACCGTCACCGCCAGCTCGTTCGCGATGACGTAAGCGAGCGTCGTCTTGCCGAGCCCGGGCGGGCCGTACAAGAGGACGTGGTCCAGCGCCTCGCCGCGCTGGCGGGCCGCCGCAATCGAGACCTGCAGGTTCTCGCGAACGCGATCCTGGCCGACGTAGTCATCCAGCGTGCGCGGACGAAGACCCGCTTCGTACTGGGAGTCTTCCTCCACGCGCGCTGGTGCGACAATCCGGGAGTCGGTCATGAACTTCTCTTCGCCAATCGCTTCAACGCATCCTTGAGCGCCGGCTCGAACACCTTCTCGCCCCCCTCCAGCGCCGCGCTGACGGCTTTGTCGGCCGCGGCTTGCTGATAGCCGAGGTTCAGCAGCGCCGAGATCAGATCGTCGCGCAGCACGTCGGCGGCGGCGTCGGCCGCCGGTGCCGCTTCGACAATCGCGGCCGGCAGCTTGTCGCGCAGCTCGAGGCCGATGCGCTCGGCGGTCTTGCGGCCGATGCCGGGGATCTTCGTCAGTCGCGCGACGTCCTGGGACCGTATCGCGCGCACGAGATCCGGCGGCTCGATGCCCGAGAGCACCGCCAGGGCCAGCTTCGGACCGACGCCGCTCACGCCAATCAGCCGCTCGAAGAGCTGCAGCTCGAGAACTGACGCGAAGCCGAAGAGCGCGAGCGCGTCCTCGCGCACGTGCGTATGCACGCGCAGCGAGACGTCGACGCCCGGCTCGCCCAGATTGTAGAACGTCGAGAGCGGTATCTGCACGTCGTAGCCTACCCCGCCGACGTCGACGATGACCCTGGAGGGATGTTTTTCGAGAAGCCTGCCGGCGATCCGGGCGATCACGGCGCGGGCCGGTAGTCGCGCCAGGATGATGGACGGGCCTTGCCTGAGCGGCTCGTCTTCGCGGGGATGCCGCTCTCGAGAACGGCGCCTCGCGAGTGATGCAGATGACAGATCGCGACGGCAAGCGCGTCGGCGGCATCGTGCGGCGATGGCACCGCGTCGAGCCCGAGGAGCAGTCGGATCATGATCTGGATCTGCCGCTTCTCCGCACGGCCGTATCCGGTCACGGTGCGCTTGATCTGGGCCGGGCTGTACGCGGCTACCGGAAGGCCCGCGCGCGCCGCGGCCAGCAGCGCGACGCCGCGCGCGTGGCCGAGCGTGAGCGCGCTCCGCACGTTGCGCGCGTGAAAGACGTCTTCGAGCGCGACGCAGTCGGGACGCTCGCTCGCGAGCAGCTCCGACAGGCCGTCGTAGATTGTGAGCAGGCGCTCCGGAAACGGCGCGTGCGGCCGGGCTCGAAGCGCGCCGCAGGTCACGAGACGATGGCGGTTGCCGTCGCTGAGGATGCAGCCGTAGCCGGTGCGGTCGGACCCGGGATCGATCCCGAAGATCTTCACGCCAGCGAGGCCTCGATCTCTTTCTCCTCGATGTCGAAGTTCGACCAGACGTTCCGCACGTCGTCGTGATCCTCGAGCGCTTCCATCAGCTTGAGCATCTGCTGGGCGCTCCGCCCTTCGAGCTTGACGTAGTTCTGCGGCAGCATCGCCACTTCGGCCGACGCCGGCTCGATGCCGAGACCTTTCACGGCTTCGAGCACCTTCGCGTGCGCGTCCGGCGCGCTGACGATCTCCCAGTTGCTCTCGTCGTCGCGCATGTCGTCGGCGCCGGCGTCGATCGCGGCCGACATGAGCGTCTCTTCCTCGGCCTTCGTCTTGTCGACGACGATCGAGCCCTTCTTCTCGAACATCCAGGCGACGCTGTTCGTCTCCCCCAGGTTGCCGCCCCATTTCGACAGGATGTGCCGTATCTCGCCGACCGTGCGGTTGCGATTGTCCGTGAGGACGTCGATCATCAACGCGACGCCGCTCGGGCCGTAGCCTTCGTAGGTCGCTTCCTCGTACGAGACGCCCGGCTCTTCGCCGGTGCCGCGCCGGATCGCCCGCTTGATGTTGTCCGACGGCATGTTCACGGCCTTGGCCTGCTCGAGGACCGTGCGGAGCCGCGGGTTGGAGTTCGGGTCGCCTCCGCCGTTGCGGGCGGCGACCGTGAGCTCCTTGATGATGCGCGTGAAGGCCTTGCCGCGCTTCGCGTCCGCGGCCGCCTTCTTGTGCTTAATCGTGTGCCACTTGGAATGGCCGGACATCTCGCGGGCTCCGTAAAAGTGGGCGTCGAACGGAAAATGGTATCACAGGGCCCGATTGCAGATCCGTCCGCCGTGTCCAATTCGAGGGCACTTGCCGGCGGCCGGATTGCCCGCCTCTGCGCGTAAGCGCCCAATCTTGCAACTGCGGGCCCGGCGGAGAGAAGCTTGCTCCGAGGCAAGGGATCACCAGGGTCATTCTCGACGCATGTTCGACTCGAGCCAGTCGTCTCAGACCGGGGGTCCCCATCCCCTGGCCGCTCAATCCGCGGCCCCGGCCCCGTTCCCGGGGTCTGCCTCGCGTGGACCGCACCTGCTCGAGCAGATAAACGTCCTCTATAAGCGCCGCCGGCTCGCCGTCACCGTCTTCGCGCTCACGGCGATCGGCATGGCCGCCTCGAGCCTGTCGACGATTCCGATGTACCGCGCGACGGCGCGGATTCTCATCCAGGACGAGCGATCGACAGCCGTCGGGCCGATGGCGGCGACCGATCCTATGTACTGGCAGGATCCGGAGCCCTACTACAACACGCAGCACCGCATCCTTCAGAGCCGCGGCCTCGCGCGACGCGTCGTCCAACGGTTGAAGGCGGCGGACGTGCCCGGCCTGGATCAACCGGCGCCCGTCCGCCGCGGCCCGCTCGGCCTGGTCCGGCAACTCGTCCATCGCGCGCGCGCGTCGATCCTCGAGCCGCCGGCCGTCACCGCGGCCGAACGCGGCGGGCGCAAGGAGCCCGGCGAGACGGAGCAGGAGGCGGCTTCGATCGACGCGCTTCTCGCGTCGGTCCGGATCGAACCGATCCGCGACACGCGCCTCGTCGACCTGGAAATCGATTCGCCGAACCCGGCGTTCGCCGCAGCGGCGGCCGACGCGTTCGCCGAAGAGTACATGGCGCAGAACCTGGAGCTGCGCCTCGAGACGATTCGCAAGATGCTCACGTGGCTCGGCGAGGAGCTGGAGCGGCAGCGCGACAAGGTGACGGCTGGCGAGAACGCGCTGGCCGAGTATCGCAGCTCGCAGAACGCGCTCTCGCTCGACGACCGCCAGAACCTCGTCGTCTCGCGGCTCAACGCGCTCAACGATGCGGTGACCCGCGCACGCACCACCCGCGTGCAGAAGGAGACGCTCCATCAGCAGCTTCGCGCGCGGAGCGAAGGGGGCGACACCGCCGCGTCGTCTCCACCCGTCGCGGAGAGCGGGGCGATCCAGGATCTCAAGGGCCGGCTCTCGGAGCTCCTCGGCGAGCGCGCGCGCCTGTCGAGCCGCTACGGGCCCAAGCATCCCGAGATCGCGAAGCTCGACACGGCGATTCACGACGCGCGAGAGCAGATGCGCGACGAGACGGCCAAGGTGGTCGAAAGGGTCCGCAAGGAGTTCCTGGCCGCCGCCGCCGAAGAGCAGAGCCTGAGCCGGTCGCTCGAAGAGCAGAAGACCGCGGCGGTCGAGCTCGACCGGAAGAGCGCCACCTACACGGTGCTCCAGCGGCAGGTCGAAAGCGATCGCAAGGTCTACGAGCAGCTCCTGCAGCAGGAAAAAGAACTGCGTGTGGTCAGCAACAGCCGCGCGAACAACGTCCAGATCGTCGACCGCGCGGAGGTCCCCGGCGCGCCGTACACACCGAACTCGCGACGCGACCTCTTCATGGCGCTCATCGCCGGCCTGACCGTGGCGCTCGGCCTGGTCTTCGGCATCGAGGCGGTCGACGACTCGGTGAAGACGCCGGAAGACGTCACGCGGCGCCTGCGGATTCCACTCCTGGGGATCGTGCCGGCCGTGCGCGGCGGCCGCGCACCGTTCCTGACCGACGCGACGCCGCAGCCGTTCGGCGAGGCGTTCCGCGCGCTGCGGACGTCCCTCGTGTTTACGAGCGGCGGCGAGTCCACCCGCACGATCCTCGTGACGAGCAGCCAGCCTCTCGAAGGCAAGACGACGACCGCGTGCAACCTCGCCGTGGCGCTCGCGCTGGGCGGCTCGCGCGTGCTGCTCATCGACGCCGACCTTCGCCGTCCCGGCCTGCACGAAACGCTGCAGCGCTCGGCCGGCGGACCGCGCCGGGCCATCGCCCGCGACGAGCCGGGCCTGTCGCATCTGCTCGTCGGACTGGCGGAGCTCGGCGACGTGATCCAGGAATCGCCGCAGCCGAACCTGTTCATCATTCCCGCCGGCCGAACCCCGCCGAACCCGTCGGAGCTGCTGGCGTCAGATCGGATGCGCGATCTGTTGAAGGAGAAGCAGCTCGAGGCGTTCGACTGGGTCATCCTGGACACGCCGCCGGTGCTGCCCGTGACGGACGCGGTCGTCCTCGCGCAAGTCGTCTCGGGCGTCGTGTTCGTCGTCGGCGCAGAGCTGACACGGCGGGTACAGGTCGAGCGCGCGCTCGATACGCTGAGGGCGACGAAGGCGCGACTGATCGGCGGTGTGCTGAACCGCGTCGACCTCCTGCGGAACAAGTACTACTACATGCACTATTACGGCTACGGCGACGGATACTCGTCGGCGAGGCCTGTGCCGCCGCCGGTCAGGTCGCCGTCGCCCATTCGCGTCCGCATTCGCGTTCCCGACTACTGGCGGCAGGCGTAGGATCGCCAGCCATCTGTACAAATCGCGCGAGGGCGAGGTCGTCGGCGGCCGCCGACTCGGAGTCGCGCAGCTTCAGTGCGAAGCCGGAACGCGCGACTTCACACCCGCGTTGCCAGGATCAGCCACACGTCGGCGCGCGGGTCCCAGGCGCGGCCGTCGTAGTCGCCGAGCACCGCGTCCACGCGGAACCCGGCGCGCTCGAGGCGGCGGACCATCTGCGGAACTGAAACCGTCCGAAAGGCGAGCGAGAACTTGTGGACGCGCTGGGACGCGCCGCGGCGCTCGACGTATTCCTCGTCGAAGATCGTGAGCCCGCGCCTCCGGTCCTGGCGCACGGACTCGATGAGGGCGACCCGGGCGCCACGCACGCGGCCGCTGTGCGTCACACGGCGCCGATACTCCTTCCATCGCGTGAGATCGGGCACGAGATCGATCGCCAGCAATCCACCGGCGACGGTCACGCGCGCGACGGCATCGAGCGTGTGCTTGAGATCGCGATCCGAGGTCAACGATTGAACGATCCCGTACGGCGCCATCACGAGCGCGAAGCGGCGGGTGAAGGGCAGCGCGCGGATGTCGGCGCGCACGAGCGCGGCACGCACGTCACCGGCACCCCGCAGCCGGCGTCGAGCCCGCAGGAGCATCGGCGCCGAGCGATCGATCCCCGCAATCGCGACGCCGGTTTTCGCGACTGGTACGAGCACGCGCCCCGTGCCGCATCCGAGCTCGAGTACCGGTCCTCCCCGCGCGGCTGCGAGGCGCCGCCAGAACCCGACGTCGCGCCGGCCGAGCGTCCGCGCGTTCTCCCAGTCGTAAAACGGCGCGTACGTGTCCCAGCCTTTGGTGCCGTTGACGCGCTCAGGACTCACTGCGGATGCCGGCCGTCGCGAAGAGCATCGTGTTCTGGATCTCGACGAACGACGAGCCGGCGGCGGTGGCCTGTTCGGCGTAGCGGGTGAGCAACTTCAGAAAGTCGGCGGCAAGCCGGCGGACGGAGCCGTCAGGTGCGCGGTCCATCAGTGCGGCAACGGCTTCCCTGCGGGCGGCCCAGATCGCCGGCGGCGGCGCGCCGAGGTGGGACACCGTGACGGGAAACAGCTGAACGCCACTCGGCTCGATCCCCTTCCGAACGAAGATGGCGGGGAGCCGCGGACCGACGATCGGATCGCTCACGTCGCCGCGTGAGTCGGAGACCGACGAGAAGAGGTGCGTGGCGAGCTCGAAGGCTTCCATCCCCGCTTCGACCGAGCTGTACCAGTAGCGCGCGCGGTTGTCGGGCTCCACCGCGAGCACACGCCCGCCCGGCTTCGTGACGCGCGCGAACTCGCCGATCGCGCCCTCGACGTCGCGCACGTGCTGCAGCACCGCTACGCAGAAGGTGCTGTCGAACATCGCGTCGCGAAATGGCAGCTGGCACGCGTTCCCGGCGGCGTATCGGACGCGGATGTTGTGCGCCCTCGCGGCGTGCACGGCCTGCTTCAGCCGCGCGGGCAGGATGTCGACCCCGACGAGCGAGACCTGTGAGAGCCGCAGACGTGAAAGCTGCACCTCGGCCGTCCCGGTGCCGCAGCCGACGTCGAGAATGCGCGACCCGGCGCGCGGCTGCAACGTGTCTCTCAGAAAGCTCGTGAAGCTCTCGTTCCACCACTGCTCGCGAAGGTGCTTCAGCGTCGATGAACTGAGCGCGTCGATGTTTCGCGTCATTGTCGGTCGTGCATCATACATCGCCGAGAACGGCAGCGCAGACCTCGCCGAGCCGCCCGAGCGCATGCGGAAAGACGAGCCGCCGGACCCGCGTCCGGCGGCCGCAGTCGATCGCGCGATCGAGCTGCCGGCGCAGCCGGCCTCGATCGCAGATATCGAAGATATAGGCGTGACGGACGAGCGCCATCGCCCCCTCGCGTGGACTGAGCGGCTCGATGCGAACCGGCTCGCGCGGCCCTGCCGGCTCGAGTTGATAAATCGCCGCAACCGGCCACGCACCGGCGGCAAACGTCAACCCGGCCGTGTCTGGTCCAAGGCGACGCTTGGAGCGGCCGGCCTTGAGACCGGCCTCTCCAAACACCGCACGCAGCGCATCGGGCCACAAACGCAGGCCGGGATACGCCGCGCGTGCGGTCGTTCCCGGTCCGCTCGCCGCCAGAAGCACGGCGTCATCGCCCAGAACGTGTGCGCCGCGTCCGCCGAGGGCAGCCACGAGCGTGGACTTGCCGGAACCGGCGTCAGCTGCAAAGACGACGGCGCCGGCCGGTAGAACCACGCCGGTTGCATGGAGCACGAATTCACCGCGATGACTCAGGACGAGCGGTAGTACCTGATCGAGGAGCAGGTGATGAACCCCGTCGGCAGGCCTGCCGGACGGCACGAAAACGGTTACCCGGGTCCCGGACTGATCGATCACGCAGTCGGCGAGATCGATCGCCCGCAGGAGAAACGATCCGTCCTCCATGCGGGCCGCGGCCATCAGCGGCTCCCCATCGGAACGCCGCCAGTCGTGAAACCAGCGCGCGCCGCGATCGTCCACAGACGCGTCCGAACGCTCGATCGTTATCGATTCGCCCGCGAGGACGTCAGTCGGGAAAACGTCGCGCACGAATCAATCCGTATATCGCGTGACGACTTCGGTCGCAAATGCCGCCGCCTCGGCCCGCGTCTGGAAGATGTCCCTGTGACGCTCGAAGAGCTCGCGCTCGATGTCGGCCAGCGCACGCGCGCCGTCGCAGAGCTCCAAGACCGTCAACCGCGCGCGGCCGCGGGGCGTGAGGTGCGGGACGTAATCCGGCCGCTGTCTCGCGAGCTCGTCACGGCTCAGCAGCATCCCCGCTACGGTGGACCGGTTGAACGCACCTCGTACGGCGCCGTCGCGGGTGATCTCGCCTCGCCAGGTCACCACGACCTCGGCGGGCATGATCCGCATGCGCACAGACACGCGATCGCCGGCGTCGACGTCGATCGGATCGATCGGCAGAAACACGTTGCGGCGATCGATCCGATCCGGCGCGAACGGCGAGTTCGTCATGGTCACGCCGGGTGAGAGCGCCGCCGAAAACCATCCGCCGATGCCGTCGAGCCTGCCACCCCTGGTGATCGCCAGTTCCGTTTCGAGGGAGACCGCGCCGGCGAGAGCGCCTACTTCGAGTTTCAGGGCTGTGACCGGATCGCCGAGGCACTGATCGGCATCGAACTTCTTCGGATAGCCGGTATTTGCCGCCCAGCTGTAGACCGGAGAGAAGTCGAGACCGGCGGGCCGCTCGCACCACAGCCGCACGGCCGCCGACAGCTCCGGATCGGAGATTGCCGCCAGGACGAGAGCGACCCGCGCCGGAATCGTGACTCCCTCTGGCTTCAGGAAGCGTTGGCGTGCATCGTTCATGTACTCGAACACGCCCGCCTCGAAGCCGAAGTGGCCGATCTGATCGCACATGACGACGTCGACGCGCTCTGGAAGGATGGCGTGCATGGACTCGTCGTGAACCCAGCGGATGCGATCCGCAAAACCGTTGCGCGCCGCGACCGCGCGCGCGACCTCGATCATCCCGGTCATCTCGATTGAGTACACGCGGGCGGCACCCGCTTCGCACGCCAGCAGGCCCAGGATCCCCGTCCCGCTACCGAGATCGACGACGACGGCGCCAGGCCGGACGACCTCGCGGATGGCGCGGCGGAACGCGTCGATGCGCGGACGGTCTTCGATGTAGAACCGATGTTCGTCGACGATCAGAGACACTGCCGGCGCGGCCTCAGAGGCACATCATCATCTGCTGCGTCCCCATGCGCATGCCGCCCATGAGGAGATCGAGCTGCACGGTCAGCGTCCCGTGGGTGAGCTTGGCTATCGATCCGTACTCGACGAGCTCCGGAGGGCGATAGCGCCGCTTGGCTTTCGCCCCATGCGCACCGTCGGCGGCGCCATCGTCATTGATTGGATCGTCATTGATTGGATCGTCATTGATGGCCGTCATCCGCTTACAGGCACACCATCATCATGCCGCCCATCGCCCCGTCGTTGTTCACCGTGTTCGTGCCCTGGGTCAGCTTCGCGACCGAGCCGTAACAGGTCAAGGTCGGCGAGCGGTACGGGCGCCGCTCCTTCCGTCCACCATTGATGCCTCCGGAGGTCACAGGCACGTCATCCTCATGCCGCTCATGAAGACGTCGTTCTGCACCGTCGCGGTACCCTGCGTCATCTTGGCCACAGAGCCGTACTCCGTGATTGTGGGGGACCGGTAGGCGCGCCGCCGGCCGGCCGCGCCACGGAGCGCCGCCTTCCGGCTATCGGGCGAACCACTCTCGTCAGGCCGCCTGTCCTGCTGCGCCACGCGTTTCCTTCTCCATCGACCGCCGCCACGTCTCGATGCCGGCGATCATCCACAACACCCAGGCGTCGTCTCCATAGTATGGGTCACGCGCGGCGATGCGCGCGAGCATTCTGCGATACCGCACCACGACTTCGCTCTGGTCCACCCATCCAAGCCGTGCGATATCGAGATCGGCGAAGAAGGATTCGCCGCCGATGGCCGACAGCGCCTCGACGAAAAGGCCCGAAAACTCGGCCTTGTCGGGCCGCGTTCGCACGGATTCCGGCAGAAGCCCCTTCATCGCCCGCCGCAGCACGTGCTTGGTCCAGCCGTTCTTCCACCGTTGATCATCCGGCAGCGCGGCGACGAACTCGACGAGGCGAACGTCGAGGAACGGGTGGCGATCCTCGAGGCCGCTCTCGACCGACGCGCGCTCGTACATCTCGTTGATCACCACGCCCCATGGATCGCGATATGCCTGCGCGACGTCGTACCTGGCCGCCGACGGCAGTCGATCGGGCGCCGGTTCCCGCCTGAGACGATCGGCGAGCGCCGTCCGGAGCGAGAATTCGGCCGGAATCCATGGCGGCAGCGGCTCGCCGCGGGATCGGCGTCCCCATCGAACCGCACGCTTGATGGGCGCCGGCAGGATCGGCCACACGCCCCCGCGAAGAAACATCGCGGACGTCCAGCGCATGCCGGGCGATCGCACCACGTCGACGTAGCGACGGGCAAGACGGACGAAGCGGCCGCGCCGGAGCAGGTCGGCGTAGTAGTAGAAGCTGCCGCCCAGGCCGAGGTCCCCGCCCGACCCCGACAGCGTCACGCCGACGTTTCTCGCCACGAGCGCACGCCGAACATGATCGGCGACGTCATTCGGGAAGTCCGGCATGTCGCGACGGCGCTCCGCCGCCCCACACGAGGCGCGCACGTCGAACTGTCCGCCTTCGACCCGGATCCAGTTCACACCGGCGGCGCGCACGACATCCTTGATGAAGAGCGATTCGTCCGCATCCGGCTGTCCGGGAAAGACGAGCGACACCGCATCGATCGGGGGGCCGAGGCCGCGGCGCGCCAGATCGGCGGCGACGACTACGACAGATGACGAGTCCAGGCCGCCGCTGAGGTAAGAGGCAACCGGACGGATGCTGCGCAGACGGCAGCGTACGGCCTCCTCGAACACCGCCTTGAAGTGAGCCGCGTAGTCGTCATCGGTCCGATACCGGAGCTCGTGCGACAGATCGATATCCCAGTACCGATGGACGCGGATGCTCTGACGATCCACCAGGAGCAGGTGGCCGGGCGGCACACGCTTGACTCCACGATAGAGCGTCGCCTCGTGCGAACGCACCGTGCCGGCGAGCAGCTCCGCGATGTAGCCCTCGTCCGGCGCGCGATCGACGCCGGGATGCGCCAACAGCTGGGAGGGCTCGGAAGCAAAGACAACGAGGCCGCCGCGGTCGGAGTAA
>DATAFJ010000276.1:0-14355 GCA_036257535.1 Vicinamibacterales bacterium
CCGGCTGATCTCTCGCAGGGCTTCCACACCACCGACGCCGTACAGGTCCTGAAACCGATAGAAGCTGTCGCGGCTGTACCCCATGACCCGACACGCTTGCGACACGTCGCCCAGCTGGCGCCCGAGCTCCAGCAACCCCAGGTTCGTTTTGATGATCTTCTGCTCAGTCGTCATCGCTCCTCCCGAGCGCGACTGTCAGATTACATCCTGACTAATCCAGACTGGAGTTGCTCAGTTCGCGGGGGGATCGGTGCCGGTCGGTCGCCTGGCTTGTTGCGTCGGATTCAGCTCGACTCGGGGGTCGAGGAAGGCCCTAATCGCGTGACACTGCGAAGAATCCCTGTTCGTTGTGGACAGGTGAATCGGTGCAATTCGTGGCCTGTCTACACCGTGACATCGGTGCAATCCGTGGCCTGTCTACCCCGTGACATCGGTGCAATCCGTGGCTTGTCTACCCCGTGACATCGGTGCAATCCGTGGCTTGTCTACTCCGTGAAATCCGTGTCATCAGTGGCTTGGCGACCCGTGAATCCGTGGCGCGCTCGGCGCTGTGAAAGAGGTGGCTGTCGAAATCGTGAAATCGGTGGCCCGCTTGCCCGAAACGCCGCGTATCGGCTAAACTTATCGTTTTGCACGGCTCCGGCGCGCCACGCCTGAACGTCGCATCCCCGGCAATTATGGTTCGGACACGATCAGCGGACGCGGCCGGACACCCGGTGGGGCGTGGCCAAGCGGTAAGGCGCGGGACTTTGGATCCCGTATTCGAAGGTTCGAATCCTTCCGCCCCAACCAGTTTACGGCCGTCACAACGCATGGGTCGCGGAAAGCAGCTCAAGATCTTCGCAGGTTCGGCGCATCCGGCCCTGGCGCGCGAGATCGCCGATTCGCTCGGCGTTCCGCTCGGCCATGCCCGCATTCAGCGCTTCCCCGACACGGAAGTCTCGTTCCAGATCGACGAGAACATCCGCGGGACCGACGTGTTCGTCGTGCAGCCGACCTGCTCGCCGGTCGACCAGCACCTCGTCGAACTGTGCGTGATGATCGATGCGTTCCGCCGCTCGTCGGCATCGCGCATCACCGCCGTGATTCCGTATTATGGATACGCGCGGCAGGATCGGAAGGACAAGCCGCGGGTGCCGATCTCGGCGAAGCTGGTGGCGAACCTTCTGAGCGCGGCCGGCGCGAACCGGGTCCTGACGATGGATCTGCACAAGGCGCAGATTCAGGGCTTTTTCGACATCCCGGTCGATCATCTGTTTGCCGCGCCGGTGATCATCGAGCACCTGCGCAAGCTCGGCGCGAAAGACATGACGATCGTCTCGCCCGACGCCGGCGGCGCGGAACGCGCGCGGGCCTATGCGAAACGGCTGGACGCAGAGCTGGCGATTATCGACAAGCGGCGGACCGACTCCGGCGCCGCGGAAGTGATGAATGTCATCGGAGACGTCGAGGGACGGGCGTGCATCATCCAGGATGACATCATCGATACCGCGGGCACGATCGTGAAAGCGGCGCAGGCACTGGTCGAAGGCGGGGCGAGCCGCGTATTTGCCGCGGCGGTGCACGGCGTCCTTTCGGGCCCGGCCATCGCGAGACTTGAGCAGGCACCGCTCGAAAAGGTGATCATCACCAACACGATCCCGCTCAAGCCCGAGGCCGAGGGATCGAAGAAAATCGTCGTCCTCTCGGTTGCGCGCCTGCTGGGCCAGGCAATCAAGAGCATTCACGAGGAGACGTCGGTCTCTTCGCTGTTTGTGTAGGCATTGGGCATTAGGCATTCGATTTATGGAAGCGACACTCGAAGCACTCATCCGTGACGGATTTGGAAAGAACGAGGCGCGGCGGCTCCGGGCGAACGGCCGGATTCCGGCTGTCCTGTACGGCGGTCAGAAGCCTGACGAGGCGGCCGAGCCGATCGCGGTCGATCCCAAGGCGCTCTTGCGGATTCTGCACTCGGAGTCTGGCGCGAACACGCTCATTGCGCTGAGCGTGAAGGGTTCGAGCACCCGCGTGCTGGTCAAGGAGTACCAGCTCGATCCGGTCAGCCACAAGCTTCTCCACGCGGACTTCTACCGCGTCGCCATGGATAAGCTGCTCACGGTCAGCATCCCGATCGTCGTCAGGGGCGAGCCGAAGGGCGTCAAGCAGCAGGGAGGCATCCTCGACTTCGTGCACCGCGAGATCGAGGTCGAGTGTCTGCCGGCCGATATCCCGGAGAAGATAGAGATCGACGTCAGCGAGCTGCTGGTGAACCAGGCCGTGCGCGTGCGCGACCTCGCGGTCGATCCCAAGTGGAAGCCGGTGACCGACGGCGACGTGATGCTCGTGCACGTCATGATGCCGAAGGCCGAGGAGCCGGAGCCGACCGCGGTCGATGCGGCCGCCGCCGCGACCGCGACGCCGGCCGAGCCGGAAGTGATCAAGAAGGGCAAGATCGAGAAGCCCGAAGAGGAAGAGGAGTAGGCCCGGCTTCAGGCCGGGCGTGTCGAGTGAAGCTCGTCGCCGGGCTCGGCAATCCAGGCTCGAAGTACAAGGGCACGCGCCACAATGTCGGCTTCGAGATCGTCGACGAGCTGGCGCGGCGTCACGGCCTGACGTTCGATTCGTCGCCCGCCGACGCCATCGTGGCCAGATGGCGCGAGCGCAACACGCTCGTGGTCAAGCCGCTCACGTTCATGAACCTGAGCGGGCAGGCGGTCGGTGAGCTGGCCAGGTGCTTCAAGATCGATCCGGCCGACGCGCTCGTCATCGTCGACGAGGTTCAACTGCCGCTTGGGCGGCTTCGGTTCCGCGCGCGCGGGTCGGCTGGCGGGCACAACGGGTTGCGATCGATCGAAGCGCACCTTGGAACGGACCAGTATCCGAGGCTGCGCGTCGGCGTCGGGCGAGGCGATGGACGCCGGGATCTCGGGGATCATGTCCTAGCCCGCTTCGAACCGGACGAACGGGTCGTGATCGACGAAGCCGTATCGCGTGCGGCAGACGCGATGGAAGCGTTCATCGACGCCGGGATCGAGGTCGTGATGAACAGGTACAATCGGAAGGAAGACAAGGAAGACAAAGAAGAACAAGAGCAGGTATAAGGGGTCTGACCCCCGTCACCTCCTTGCCCCCGCCGGTTCGTGGTTCGAGGGCGGCGGCTGAATCCAGAAGGAGTCCCATGAGCGAAGTCCGTCAGTACGAAGTCATCTACATCATCACGCCCGAAGCGACCGACGAAGTCGTCGCCGATCTTCATAAGCAGGTCGAGGCGGTCGTCCAGCGGTTCGGCGGCTCGATCGAGAGAACCGAGAACTGGGGACGGCGCCGTCTCGCATACGAGATCGCCCGCCACCGCGAGGGGACGTACGTACTCGAAGTGTTGAACGGCCCTGGCGAGATGGTCCGTGAGCTCGATCGGCGCCTGAAGGTTACCGATCAGGTGATCCGGCACCTCGCGGTCCGCGTGGACGAAGAACTGCGCGTGGCCGAGCGCGCCAAGGCGAAGCGCCAGGCCGAAAGCCGTCGCCGGCGTGCCGCGCGCGGCCTTCCGCCGCTCGCGGAAGGCGAAGAGGCGCGGCCCCGCGGCGAGGATTCGGACGAGGGTCCGAGCGAAGAGCTTGAGGTGCAGTCATGAGCGAGGAACGGGGAGGCCGGCAGGGCCGCGGCGGAAAAGGTGGCGACAAGGGCGGGCAGGGGCAGCGCCGCACGTTCTTTCGCCGGCGGCGCGTGTGCAAGTTCTGCACGGATCGGGTGGATTACATCAGCTACAAGGACGTACGGATGCTGATGCCGTTCGTGCCGGAGCGGGGCAAGATTCAGCCCCGACGGATCTCGGGCACGTGCGCGACGCATCAGCGCGCGCTTCAAACGGCAATCAAGCGCGCGCGTCAGATTGCGCTGATTCCGTACGTGTCTGAGTAAACGGGGCTCACATGGAAGTCATTCTGAGAGAGCACATCGAGAACCTCGGCCAGCGCGGCGACATCGTGAAGGTCGCCGAAGGCTACGCGCGCAACTATCTGCTGCCGCGTAAGCTCGCGCTCGCCGTCACCGATTCGAACAAGCGGCAGATCGAGCGCGAGCGGAAGATTGCCGAAGCGCGCGAAGCGGAGGAAAAGACGCGCGCCGAGGCCGTCGCGTCGCGGCTGGCCAACGTGGAGATCGTGATCGCGCGGCGCGTCGGCGAGAACGACGCGCTCTACGGGTCGGTCACCGCTGCGGACATCGCGCAGGCGCTCGAGAAGCAGGGTTTCGAGATCGACAAGCGTCGCGTCCAGCTCGCGGAACCGCTGAAACAGCTTGGCGAAGTCATGGTGCCGATCAAGATTCATCGCGACGTGACCGCGCAGGTCAAGGTCACGGTGACCAAAGAGTGAGCTGACCGTCTAGTGTAAACTCCCCGTCGAAGCATGGCAGACGCCGTCGCCAGCCCTGAGCGCACACTCCCGCACAGCCTGGACGCCGAGAAATCCGTTCTCGGCGCCATTCTCATACACAACGACGCGTTCAACGCGGCGGCCGAACTGATCGACTCGCGCGACTTCTTCCGGGACGCGCATCGCCGGATCTTCGACAAGATGGTCGTGCTGAGCGAGCGCAGCCAGCCGATCGACTTCGTCACGCTGAAAGAGGAGCTCGCTCGCGCGGGTGAGCTCGAGGAAGTGGGCGGACCGGCCTATATCACGTCGCTCGCCGACGGCGTCCCGCGCTCCACCAACGTCGAGCACTACGCGAGGATCGTCAAGGAGAAAGCGGTCCTCCGGAGTCTGATTTTCTCGGCCGGACGAATCATCACGCACGCATACGAAGCGGAGCAGGATGCCGATCTGCTCCTGGACGAAGCGGAGAAGGCCATCTTCGAGATTGCCGAGGACCGCATCCGCGAAGGGTTCGTCCCGCTTCGCGACCTCGTTCAGGACAGCTTCGCCACGATCGAGCGGCTGCAGCAGCACAAGGGGCTCGTCACGGGCGTGCCCACGGGGTTCGTGGACCTGGATGAGATGACGTCGGGCCTGCAGCCTTCCGATCTCGTCATCGTCGCCGCCCGCCCGTCGATGGGGAAGACGAGCCTCGTCCTCAACATCGCGCAGCATGTCGGTATCCACGCGGGCCAGACGGTCGGCTTCTTCAGTCTGGAGATGTCGAAGGAACAGCTGTTCATGCGCATGCTGACCGCCGAGGCGCGCATCGACGCACACCGGTTCCGCAGCGGTTTCCTCAACGAGAAGGACTACGGCAAGCTGTCGCACGCGCTCGGGACGCTCTCCGAGGCCAAGGTTTACATCGACGATTCGGCCGCCATCGGCGTGCTCGAGATGCGTGCAAAGGCGCGCCGGCTCATGGCCGAGCACGGCCTCCAAATCCTCATCGTCGACTACATCCAGCTGATGCAGGGCCGCGGACGCTTCGAGAACCGCCAGCAGGAGCTCGCGTCCATCTCGCGATCCTTGAAGGGGCTCGCCAAGGAGCTCAACGTGCCGATCGTCGCGCTCTCGCAGTTGAGCCGCGCGCCGGAGTCGCGATCCGACCACCGGCCCCAGCTTTCCGACCTCCGCGAATCTGGCGCCCTCGAGCAGGACGCCGACGTCGTCTTGTTCATTTACCGTGAGGACGTGTACGACCCGAAGGAAGAGAACGCAGGGGTGGCCGAGATCATCATCGGCAAACAACGCAACGGACCAACCGGCGTCGTGAAGCTCGCCTTCATACGCGAGCACACGCGGTTCGAGAATCTCGCGAGTCGATAGGCAGAATTCTGAATTCTGTCTTCTGTCTTCTGTATTCTGAATTCAGCATTCGGCACTCAGCATAATCGATGGTTCGCCCCACCCTCGCCCGTGTCGATCTCTCCGCCGTCCAGTCCAACCTTCGCACGATCGTTGATCTCCTTGACCGCCGCGCGCGGGTCATCGCCGTCGTCAAGGCGAACGCATACGGCCACGGCGCTGCGAAGGTGGCGCTGGCGCTCGAAGCGGCCGGTGCGGACATCCTCGCGTGCGCCGATATCGAGGAAGGCATGCTGCTTCGCGAAGCGGGCGTGCTTCGCCCGATTCTGGTGTTCGGCGCGCTGAGCGTGAGCGATCTCTCGGGCGTGTTCGATCACAACCTGACGCCGACGATCTCGACGCCGTCCGCGGCCCGGGCGCTCCAGGCGGCGGCGTCGGCGCGCGGTGTTCGCGTGCAGTGCCACCTGAAGATCGACACGGGCATGAATCGCCTCGGCTTCCGTCACGACAACCTGTCCACGACGATTCCGGAGATCGCAGCGAGCCGGAACCTCCAGGTCGATGCGGTCTATACCCACTTTGCGACCGCCGACGATCCTCAAAGTCCGTTCCTGAACGAGCAGCGCGACCGGTTCGAGCGTTCAGTCGACCTGTTGACCGCCGGCGGCCTTCGGCCTTCCACCAGGCATGCCGCGAACAGCGCGGCATTCCTGCGCGACCAGCGCGCGTGGTACGACTACGTGCGACCCGGCCTGCTGCTGTACGGCGTCGTGCCGCCGCCGCTCGCCACGACGCTGCCGCTCCGTCCCGCGCTGTCGCTGACCAGCCGCGTCGTCGCCGTCAAAGGCATGCGGCCGGGTGAAGGCACCGGCTACGGCCTGCGGACGCGCGCGTCCGGGCCACGATCGCTCGCGGTCGTTCCGGCGGGCTACGCCGATGGGCTCGACACGCGTCTGGCAGGCCAGGGTGCGGTTCTCGTTCGCGGCCGGCGGGCGCCGATCGTGGGATCGGTCTGCATGGACATGATCACGATCGACGTCACCGCCTTCACCGGTGACGGCGCGGTGCAGACGGGTGATGAGGTGACGATCATCGGCGCGCAGGGCGACGATCGAATCGACGCGCGCGAGATCGCGGCGACGATCGGCTCGATCCCGTACGAGGTCTTGTGCCGAATCGGATCGCGGATCGAGCGCGTCTATACTTGAGGCAAGGGCTGCGCTACAAGAGTCGAATGAAACCCAAGACGTTTTTTGTCTGCCAGGAGTGCGGCGCGCAGGCGCCGAAGTGGCTCGGGCGCTGCGCCGAGTGCGGCGCGTGGAACACGCTCGTCGAGGAACGCGCCGCGGATCCGGGCGCGGCGCATCGCTATGCGACGGCGTCGCCTGCCGGCGGGCAGAAAGCCCGGCTGTATGAAGAGATCGACTCGGGCAGCGCCGTGCGGTTGTCGAGCGGCATCGGGGAATTCGACCGGGTACTTGGCGGCGGACTCGTGCCCGGCTCGCTCGTGCTGCTCGGCGGCGAGCCCGGAATAGGGAAATCCACGATCCTGCTGCAGGCGGCCTCGCACTTCGCGCAGACAACGGGGCCCGTGTTGTACGCCTCGGGGGAGGAATCCGAGCACCAGATCAAGACGCGCGGCGACCGGCTCGGAATCGGCCCCGCGCCACTGTATCTGCTCGCCGAGACGTGCCTCGAGCGGATCGTCGAAGAGATCGCGCGGCTCCGGCCGTCGCTCCTCATCGTGGATTCGATTCAGACGGTCTTCTCCTTGAAGCTTCAGTCCGCTCCGGGCAGCATCGGCCAGGTCCGCGAGGCGGCCACACAGCTCCTGTTCACAGCGAAGGGACAGAACATCCCGACGTTTCTCGTCGGCCACGTGACGAAGGACGGCTCGATCGCCGGTCCCAAGGCGCTCGAGCACATCGTCGACACCGTGTTGTATTTCGAGGGCGAGCGCCACCACGCCCATCGCGTCGTACGAGCCGTGAAGAACCGTTTCGGCGCCGTGAGCGAGCTTGGCGTCTTCGAGATGACCGGCTCGGGGCTGCGGGCCGTGGCGAATCCGTCGGAACTCTTTCTTGCCGAGCGTCCGAAAGACGCGCCGGGCTCCGCCGTGCTGTGCTGCATCGAAGGATCGCGGCCGATCCTCGTCGAAGTACAGGCGCTCGTCAGCACGAGCGCGTTCGGGAACGCGCGACGGACCGCCAGCGGGCTCGACCACAACCGGCTTGCGCTGCTGCTCGCGGTCCTCGAGAAGCGCGCCGGTCTCAACCTGATGGGCGAGGACGTGTTCGTCAACGTGGCGGGCGGCATGACGATCGAAGAGCCGGCCGCCGACCTTGGCGTGATCGCAGCGGTCGCCTCGAGCGTCCGGAACCGGCCCGTGCGTCCAGGCACCGCCGTCTTCGGCGAGGTCGGTCTGGCTGGCGAGATACGCGCCATTCCCCAGGCGGCGCTGCGCGTGCGCGAGGCGGCACAGATGGGGTTCTCGCGCTGCGTGCTGCCGGACAACAATGCGGCCCCGTCGGACGCGCCATCCGAGTGCGAGCTCGTCGGTGTTCGGACCGTGGGTGAGGCGCTCGATGAACTGATGGCGTGGTAGACAATCTGTCGAGACTGCGCATTCCCCCATTCCACTGGTGGCGTACCGTTTTCTTTCTCATCCCCGCCATCAGCATCTACACGATAGTCCTCGGGTCCGTGTCGATCCTGTCGAGTCTCGTGGAGCGCCGCGGGCGCGTGGCGCACGCGTGCGCGCGGCTCTGGTCCTGGCTGATTCTGAAGACCACAGGTGTGCGCGTTCATCTCGAGGGCGCCGACCGCGTGCGTGAGGACGTCAGTTACGTGTTCGCCGCGAACCACCAGAGCATCTACGACATCCCCATCGTCTTTGCCTCGATCCCCGGCCAGCTCCGCATCGTCGCGAAGGCGTCGCTCGGACGCTTTCCATTTCTCGGCTGGCATCTTCGCCTCGCGGGACACCTCCTGGTCGACCGCGATTCCCCCGGCGCCGGCGTGCTGAAGCGCATGGGGCGTCTCGTCCGGGACGGCCTGTCCCTCATCGTCTTTCCCGAAGGCACGCGCAGCGCGGACGGCGGCGTCGGCCGATTCAAGGGTGGTCTCTTCCTCCTCGCCATCGAGGCCCGGCTTCCGGTCGTGCCGGTGACGATCCAGGACAGCAGGTTCGTGATGAAGAAAGGCCGCCTGATGGTGTGTCCCGGCGACGTGTCGCTGACGGTGCACGAGCCGATCCCGACCGACGGCCTCCAGCGCGAAGACGCGCGCGCGCTGGCCGAGCAGGTGCGCGCGGTGATAAAAGGAGCATGATGCACGTCACCGTCATCATCGCGGCAGCGGGCCGCGGCACGCGGTTTGGCGGCGACACGCCAAAGCAGTTTCTGGAGATCGGCGGCCGTTCGGTACTCGAACGATCGGTCCGGCTCTTCCTCGAGCACCACGAAATCACCGACATCGTCGTGGCGCTGCCGGCCGACGTGGCGTCGGCACCGCCCGCGTGGACTATTGGAGCGGCAAAGCCGATCGCGATCGCCGCGGGAGGAGCCCGGCGGCAGGACTCGGTGGCGAGCGCGTTCGATCGCGTGCCTGATTCGGCAGACCTCGTGGTGGTTCACGACGCCGCGCGGCCATTCGCGAGCCCGGCGCTCGTGTCGCGCACGATTGCCGAGGCGACTGCCACCGGAGCGGCGGTCGCGGCGCTTGCGGCCAGCGACACCGTCAAGCAGGCGGAGCCGTCGAGTCATGTTGTCGTCGCCACGCTCGCCCGCGATACGATTTACCTCGCGCAGACGCCGCAGGCGTTCCGTCGCGCGGTGCTCGCCGACGCGATCGCCCTGGGCCGCTCAGGAGTCGAAGCGACGGATGAGGCGATGCTGGCCGAGCGCGCCGGGCATCCCGTACGGATCGTGGAGGGAGAGCGTTCGAACGTGAAGATCACGACTGCCGACGACGTCGAGGGCGGTCTTCGAGAACCGTCGCCGGCTGAACCGGGATTCGGGCGCGTTGGAATCGGCTACGACCTGCATCGTCTCGTCCAGGGCCGGGCGCTCATTCTGGGCGGCGTCGAGATTCCCGCCGCGGCGGGCGCCGTCGGTCACTCCGATGCCGACGTCGTCTGCCATGCGGTTACCGACGCAATTCTCGGGGCGGCATCCCTTGGAGATATAGGCGGCCATTTTCCGAATACCGATCCGGCGTGGAAGGGCGCGTCCAGCCTTGACCTCCTGTCGCGCGCCGTCGACATGGTTCGACGGGCCGGATTCTCGGTCAGCAGCCTCGACGTCGTCGTGGTGCTCGAATCGCCGAAGCTCAACCCGTACCGCGACGAGATGCGCGCGAGGCTGGCGGGCGCTGTCGGCATCGACGTCGCGCGTGTGAGCGTCAAGGCAAAAACCAACGAGGGCGTCGACGCCGTGGGCCGAGGTGAGGCGATCGCGGCGCATGCCGTGGCGCTTCTCGGATCTTCTTCGAATGCGCGTACGCTTCGCACCTAGCCCAACCGGTCAGCTTCACGTTGGCAACGCCCGCACGGCGCTCTTCAACTGGCTCTACGCACGCGGCCACGCCGGCACTTTCATCCTCCGGATCGAGGACACCGACGCAGAGCGCTCGACGCGCGAGTCTGAAGCAGCCATCGTCGAGGACTTGCGGTGGCTGGGGCTCGATTGGGAGGAAGGGCCGGACGTAGGCGGGCAGAGCGGCCCCTACAGGCAGTCGGAGCGCCTGCACCTTTACCAGTCGTATTCCAACGAGCTCATCACCGCCGGTCAGGCCTACTACTGTTTCTGCTCGGCGGCGCGGCTCGAGACGGAACGGCAGAAAGCGCTTGCCGAAGGGCGTCCGCCGAAATATCGGGGAACCTGCCGCGGCCTCGATCCCGAGGAATCACGGCGCCGCGTCGAAGCGGGCGAGCCGGCGGCCGGTCGCTTCCGCGTCCCCGACAGCGGCGAGGTCTCGTTTCGCGATCTCGTACGTGGCCAGGTGACCTTCGGCATGGACGTCATCGGCGATTTCGTGCTGCTCCGATCCGACGGCCGGCCGGCGTACAACTTCGCCGTTGTCGTCGACGATGCGCTGATGGAGGTGACGCATGTGATTCGAGGGGAGGATCACATCTCGAACACGCCGCGTCAGCTGCTCCTTTATCAGGCGATGGGCTTCACGCCACCCGCCTTCGCTCACCTCGCGCTCGTGATGGGGCCCGACCATACGCCCTTGTCGAAGCGCCACGGCGCAACGTCGGTCGCGGAGTTCCGCGAGCGGGGATTTCTGCCGGAAGCACTCGTGAACTATCTGGCCCTCATCGGATGGTCGCCAGGCGAAGGAGAGGAACTGGTGCCGGTCGACGAGCTGGCGCGTCGCTTCTCGATTGAGGATGTCGGCCACAGCGCCGGCGTATTCGACGAGCAGAAGCTCGCCTGGATGAACCGGCATTACATGAAGGTCGCCGACCCCACCCGCCTTGCAGCGCGGGCGCTGAGATATTTCGAGCGTCAGGGCTTCGTCAACAAGCCGGCGCCGGCGGCGATCGACTACCTGGCGACGCTCGTCCCGATGGCGGCAGGGTCGGTCGATCGACTGGAGGAGATTCCATTCCGCCTGCGTTTCATCTTCGAGTTCGACGCGGCGCGCGCCGCGCAGCGGCCCGAGGTCGCCGACGTGCTCGGGGATGACGGCGCCCGACTGGTGATTGCGGCGTTCGCGGACGAGTTGCAGCGCGCCCCGAGACTCGATCGGGAACTCTTCCGCGCCGCCGCGACGAGAGTCAAGGAGCGAACCGGAAAGAAAGGGCGGGAGCTGTTCCACCCGATCCGCGCCGCTCTTACCGGGGAAGTGGCCGGTCCGGAGCTCGACCTCGCCGTCCCGGCGATCGATCGGGGCGCCGACCTCGACCCGGCGCTCGGTGTGAAGGCCATCGTCGGATGCCGCGAACGGGCCACGGCGTTCGCGGCGCTCGTCGGCTAGCCGTCGTGCTTCAGGATGTGCAACAGATACCTGCCGTAGTCGCTCTTCATGCTGCGGCCCATTCGCTCGACGTCCTCGGCCGCGATGTATCCCATCCTGAACGCGATCTCCTCGATGCAGGCCATCATCAGTCCCTGGCGTTCTTCGACGGCCTGGACGAAGTTGGCCGCCTGGTGTAGCGATTCGTGCGTCCCGGTGTCGAGCCACGCGATCCCGCGTCCCAGCTTCTCGACGTGGAGGCGGCCCGTGCGAAGGTACACGGCATTCACGTCTGTGATCTCGAGCTCGCCGCGCGCCGAAGGGGCCAGACCGGCTGCCACGCGGACGACGTCGTTGTCGTAGAAGTAGAGCCCGGTGACGGCCCACGCGGAGCGCGGGCGCTCGGGCTTCTCCTCGATGCTGACGGCCCGTCCCTCGCTGTCGAACTCGACGACGCCGTAACGCTGCGGGTCGCGGACCGTGTATCCGAACACGGTGGCGCCGTTCTCGCGCTGCGCGGCACTGCGGAGCACGTCAGGCAGACCATGCCCATAGAACACGTTGTCGCCGAGAATCATCGCAACCCTGTCGCTGCCGATGAACGGGCGTCCGATGATGAACGCTTCGGCCAGGCCTCCGGGGCGGGGCTGCGGGGCGTAGTCGAACCGCAGGCCGATCTGGCTGCCATCGCCGAGCAGACGCCTGAACGATGCGAGATCGCCGGGGGTGGTGATGATCAGAATGTCCCTGATCCCTGCGAGCATGAGCGTCGACAGGGGGTAATAGATCATCGGCTTGTTGTAGATCGGCAGCAGCTGCTTTGACTGACAGGCGGTCAACGGATGGAGACGGGTGCCCGATCCGCCGGCGAGGATGATGCCTTTCACAGGTCTGAGTCCGAGTGGTTGGAGGAGTGTACACTGACTCGCGATGCTGATATTCGGCATCAATCCCGTGATCGAGGCGCTGCGCGCGCGGCGCGTGGCGCGGCTGCGAATCGCCGACCGCGGCGGTCCGCGCATTGGCGAGGTCGTCGCGCTGGCGTCCGCGCAGGGCGTGGACGTGCAGCAGGTCAGCCGCGCGATCCTGGATCATGCCGCCCACGGCGGGGCGCACCAGGGCGTCGTCGCCGAGTTGATTCAGGCTCGCGACTGGACGCCGGCAGATCTTGTGCGTGAGGCAAACCCGCCCGCGCTCATCGTGGTCCTCGACGGCATCGAAGATCCGCAAAACGTCGGAGCGATTCTCCGGACCGCCGATGCGGTCGGTGCTCATGGCGTCATCCGCCAATCGCGTCACGCGGCCGCTCTGGGCGGCGCAGCCGCAAAGGCCTCGGCCGGCGCGATTGCCCACGTCCGAATAGCCGAGGTGGTCAATATCGCCCGGGCGGTCGAGGAGCTGAAGGCAGCGGATGTCTGGACGGTCGGCCTCGCCTCCGACGGCGATAAACTGTACTCGGCGCTCGACTTGACCCTACCCACCGCGATCGTCCTTGGCGCCGAGGGGACGGGCCTGCGACGGCTTGTCAGGGACCGCTGCGACTGGCTCGCGTCTATACCTATGTTGGGCCACGTCGAGAGCCTCAACGTCTCGGTCGCCGCTGGTGTGATGCTATTCGAGGCGCTCCGGCAGCGCCGGGCGGCCTCAGCCAGGGACTAAGCGGCGTAGTTTCTGACCCCGAAGGGCTTGCCACGCTGGCACACCTCGTGCTACAAATGTTGTTTTGTCCGGCTGGCGTAGCTCAGTCCGGTAGAGCAGCTGATTTGTAATCAGCGGGTCGGGGGTTCAAATCCCTTCGCCAGCTCCATTGGGCGGTCCAGCTCCGGCTAGTCCGGATCCCGGTCCGGCTGACGCCGGACGCTACTTACAAACTGATTCCACGGGTTGTCGCGGCGCAATCACACACATTACCAGTGCGCGAAGGTTTGGCGAGGTTGCGGAGCGGTCAAACGCAGCAGACTGTAAATCTGTCGCCCTAGCGGCTTCGGAGGTTCGAATCCTCCCCTCGCCACCACTGCTCTGAGCGAGCGACGCGAGGCGACAGCAGGTCGAGACAAGTCTTCGGGTTTGAGGCGGGACGTGACGCGAAGCAGGAACGTCGGGAACGAGCGAGCCGCGGTGTGGGCTCGCCGCGGAAGCGGTGAGTCAGCGAAGAGAGCGAACCGCGAAGGCGGGAGTAACTCAGTGGTAGAGTCACAGCCTTCCAAGCTGTTGGTCGCGGGTTCGATCCCCGTCTCCCGCTCCAGCCTTCGCTCACGCCTGCCAATCACATGCGTGAGCTACGGTTGGCAGGCCGCGCGAAGGCTATGCGCCAAAGCCGTCGGCCCGCGACCCAAGGTGGTCTGGGGCACGTAAGCCGATGTAGCTCAGTTGGCAGAGCGCGTCCTTGGTAAGGACGAGGTCACCGGTTCGATCCCGGTCATCGGCTCCACTCGACTCGGCCGCTTCGCGGCCTCGCTCGTGGCAGCAGAGAGGCGACCTTCAACCGAACCGGTAGCTGGAAGAGCGAACGATTCACGACTTCAGAGAGCGACACACGCACATGGCGAAGGAAAAGTTCGATCGGTCGAAACCGCACGTGAACGTGGGGACGATAGGGCACATCGACCACGGGAAGACGACCTTGACGGCGGCGCTGACGAAGGTGGCGGCCGACAAGGGGTGGGCGAAGTTCGTGCCGTAT
>DATAFJ010000001.1:0-20882 GCA_036257535.1 Vicinamibacterales bacterium
GAGTAGCACAACTCCTTATCCATCAATATGTTGACCTAGTTTTTTGGACGTGCTAGGGTAAGGGGTTTACCGCGGAGGCTAATCGTCCGGAATGCGTCTCGCTGTTGTCGGAACAGGCTATGTCGGGCTGGTTGTGGGCGCTTGTCTCGCCGAAAACGGCAATCAGGTGATCTGCGTCGACAAGGATGCCGCGAAAGTCCGCGGGCTCCAGCGGGGCAAAATCCCGATCTACGAACCGGGCCTGGTCGAGCTCGTCCACAGGAATAAGGCCGAGCGTCGCCTCAGCTTCGCGGCGGCGCTTCCCAAGGCAGTGCGTCAGGCCGATATTATCTTCATCGCCGTCGGGACGCCGCAGGGCGAGGATGGGTCGGCCGACCTGCAGCACGTGCTCGACGTCGCCCGCGAAATAGCGCGCGCGATGAACGGGTACAAGGTGATCGTGAACAAGAGTACCGTGCCGGTGGGCACCGCCGCGAAAGTTCGCGAGATCGTGCGCCGCGAAACGACTCACCCTTTCAGCGTCGTGAGCAATCCGGAGTTCCTGAAGCAAGGTGCCGCGATCGACGACTACATGCGTCCGGATCGGGTCGTCATCGGCGCCGAGGATCCACGCGCGGCCGCCCTCATGACGGAGTTGTACCGGCCGTTCACGCGAACCGGCTCGCCCATCATGGTGATGGACTGCGCGAGCGCGGAGCTGTGCAAGTACGCGGCGAACGCGATGCTCGCCTCGCGGATCTCGTTCATGAACGAGGTCGCCAACGTCTGCGAGCTCGTGGGCGCCGACATCGATCAGGTACGCCGGGCGATTGCAGCAGACAAGCGCATCGGTCCCGCGTTTCTCTTTTCAGGCATCGGGTACGGCGGGAGCTGCTTCCCGAAAGATACCCGCGCGCTGATACGCTTCGCCGCAGATCACAAGTATGACGTTCGCATGCTGAAGGCTGTCGAGGACGTCAACGCCGCGCAGAAGAAGAGGCTGCTCGGCAAGATGGAAAAGCACTTCGGCAGCGTCAAGGGCCTGCGCATCGGTATCTGGGGACTGGCGTTCAAGCCCCGGACCGACGACATGCGCGAGGCCCCGTCAATCGACCTCATCAACGCCCTGCTCGCGGCCGGCGCGAAGGTCCACGCCTTCGACCCGGCCGCCGAGCCGACAGCGAGGCGACTCTTCGGGTCGCGAATCTCGCTCGCGGAATCGAGCTACGACGCGGTCGCCGGCGCCGACGCGCTCGCAATCGTGACCGAATGGAACGAGTTCCGCGAGCCCGACTTCGGGCGGATCCGGAAGATGATGCGCCAGCCGGTCATCTTCGACGGGCGCAACCTCTACACGCCGGCGCAGATGAGAGCGCTCGGGTTCACCTACTACTCGATCGGCCGCGCGTAGATGGAGCGCATCCTCGTCACCGGCGGGGCAGGCTATGTCGGGAGCCATGCCGTCCGCGGCCTGCTGCGAGCCGGACATGCCGTCACCGTCTACGACAACCTGGCGGCCGGGCATCGCGGCGCGATCGAGGCAATTTCCGCGGCCGACGGAAACGTCAGTCTCGTCGAGGGAGACGTTCGGAACCGCGATCGCGTGCGTGAGGCGCTGAGAGACAGCGGCGCGACGGCCGTGATGCACTTTGCCGCCTGGCTCTCCGTCGGCGACTCCGTCCGCGATCCGGCCGGCTACTACGACAACAACGTCCTCGGCAGCCTGGCGGTCCTCGACGCGGCACGGGCCGAGCGCGTCACGAAGTTCGTGTTTTCCTCGACGGCCGCGGTCTTTGGCACACCCGTCGAAACGCCAATCACCGAAGATCATCCGAAGGTCCCAATCAACACGTACGGTGAGACGAAGCTCGCGATCGAACGCGCCCTTCCACACTACGAGCGCGCGTACGGACTGAGATCGGTCTGCCTGCGCTATTTCAATGCGGCCGGCGCGGATCCGGATGGCGATCTCGGCGAGGACCACGATCCCGAGCTGCACCTCGTGCCGCTGGCGATCGAGGCCGCGAACGGTGGCAACCCGCTGACGGTCTTCGGCGGAGACTACAAGACTCCCGACGGCACGTGTCTCCGGGATTACGTTCACGTCACCGATCTCGCCGATGCGCACGTCCGTGCGCTCGCGTCGCTCGCGGCCGGAGGACCATCGGCCACCTACAACCTCGGCAACGGCCGGCCGGCGTCGGTTCGTGAGGTGATCGATGCGGTCGAGCGCGTCACGGGCCGGCGTGTGCAGTGGGTGCTCGGCCCGCGCCGCGACGGGGATCCGGCGATTCTCTTCGCGTCCAGCGATCGGATCAAGAAGGAGCTGGGCTGGCGGCCGACGTTCGAGGCGCTCGAGACGATCGTCGAGACCGCCTGGCGCTGGCGATCCCGGCGCCCGACGGGTTACCGGAGTCAGGTTCGGATCTGATGGCCCATAACGTGTGAAAGCCTTCATCCGCCTGCTTCGCTACGCCAGACCGTACCGCGGCCGCCTTGCCGCCGCGCTGGCGGCGATGCTTCTCTATGCCGGCGCCTCGTGGCTGCTGGCGCTTCAGATCAAACCGATCTTCGACGAAGTCCTTCCGTCGCGCGAGCGCCTGGGTCTCGTAACGGCGCTCGTGGTCGGCGCGTACCTGCTCAAGGGGCTCGGCTCGTACGCCTCCGTGTACCTGATGACGGACGTGGGGCAGCGAGTCGTTCTCGACGTCCGCAGCCGGCTCTTCCGGCACATCCTGGGCCAGTCCGCCGGGTTCTTCGCGCGCCGCACGAGCGGCCAGTTGATGTCGCGCGTGACGAACGACGTCGGACAGGTCCAGCAGGCGGTCTCTGAAACGATCGGCGATCTGATCCGCGAGTCCCTTGCGCTCGTGGGTTACGCCTTTCTGCTGTTCTGGTACGACGCCCGCCTGGCGATCGTCTGCCTGACCGGCACGCCGCTGGTGCTCTATCCGCTCGTCCGCCTGGGCCAGCGCGTTCGGCGGACGACGCGCCGGAGTCAGGAGGCGCTGGAGGATCTGTCGCACATCACGGCGGAGGCGTTCACGGGGCACCGGATCGTCAAGGCGTTCGGCGCTGAAGGCCACGAGGCGGACCGGTTCGACCGTGCGGCGTGGCGCGTATATCGCACGAACCTGAAAATCGCGAGCACGGTTTCTTCACTCCCGCCGATCATGGAGTTTGTCGGCGGTCTCGCTGTCGTGGCTGCCTTGTGGTACGGCAGCCGCGAGATCGCGCGTGGAGAGCTGACGACCGGCGACTTCGCGGGGTTCCTGTTTGCGGCGTTCATGATGTACACGCCGATCAAGAAATTGAGCCGTGTGAATGCAACGTTGAACCAAGCGATCGCCGCGTCCGAACGCATCTTCGAAATGCTCGATATCCATTCGGAAGTCCTCGACCGCCCGGCTGCGCGTCCGCTCGCCCCTCTGGCGCGCGAAGTCGAGTTCCGCAACGTCGGTTTCCAGTACGACGACGGGGACGGCCGGCAGATTCTCAAAGGCGTGTCGTTCACGGTGAAGGCCGGCCAGGCACTCGCCATCGTCGGCTCCAGCGGAGCGGGTAAGACGACGCTCGTCAATCTCGTCCCTCGCTTCTTCGACTTGACGGCTGGTGCGATTCTGATCGACGGTGTCGACATCCGCGACGTCACCTTGCGGTCGTTACGCGCCCAGGTCGGGATGGTCACGCAGGACACGGTCCTCTTTGACGATACGATCGCGCATAACATCGCCTACGGCTCGCCGCATGCGAGCGATGACGACATCGAGGCAGCCGCGCGCGCCGCCCACGCACACGAGTTCATCGGCCATCTTCCACTGGGTTACGAGACGCGGATCGGCGAACGCGGACAGCGGCTCTCGGGCGGGCAGCGGCAGCGGCTCGCCATCGCCCGAGCCCTTCTGAAGAATCCGCCGATTCTGATTCTCGACGAGGCGACGTCGGCGCTCGACACCGAGTCGGAGCGGCTCGTCCAGGACGCGCTCGCGCGGCTGATGCAGAACCGGACCTCGTTCGTTATCGCGCACCGCCTTTCGACTGCACGGCGCGCCGACTTCATCATCGTCCTCGACCGCGGCCGCATCGTCGAGACCGGCCGCCACGACGAGCTCGTGGCCCGGCCCGGCGGCGCGTACGCGAAGCTCCACACGCTCCAGTTCGCCGGAGCGCGCAGGGAGACGACTCGAGCATGATTCGCTCCATGACCGGGTTCGCATCGCTCGTGCGCGAAGAGGATGCGGTGACGATTGGTGTGACCGTTCGCGCCGTCAACCATCGCTTCCTCGATCTCCAACTCAGACTGCCGCAATCCTGCGCCGAGATGGAGCCGCGACTGCGCTCGCTCGTGCAGGAACGGATCTCGCGAGGACGAATCGAGCTGACCGTCAATCTTCAGTTTCGCAGGCAGCCGTCGGTGACGGTCGAGCTGAACGAGTCGCTCCTCGAGGCGCTCGGCGCGGCGCTCGACCAGGCGCGCGCGAAGGGGGTTGTGACGGGTGCGCTCCAGCCCGGCGATCTGCTGCGCCTGCCGCAGGCGCTGTCGATCCGGGACACGGTGGACACATCCGGCGACGGCATTGGCGATCCGGCTCGCCTGGCTATCGAGGCGGTGGTGACGGCTGCTGTCTCGGCGCTCGATGGCATGCGCGTGCACGAAGGCGCCTTTCTGGGACAGGACCTCGAGACGCGTCGAGCCCTGCTCGCCGAAGTGATCGAACAAGTAGCGCGCGCCTCCGATCGCGGGCGAGCGACGCTCGAATCACGGCTCGCCGATCGTGTCCGCGACGTCGCGGGCGCGCTCGCCGATCCCTCGGTCGTCGCTCAGGAGATCGTCCGCTTCGTCGCGCGCTCCGATATCACCGAAGAGATCGTCCGGTTCCGCGGCCACCTCGCACACTGGCAGACACTGGCGGAAGCACCGGAACCGTGCGGCCGAAAGCTGGACTTCCTGATTCAGGAGATGAATCGCGAGGCGAATACCATTGCCGCCAAGGCGCCGGGAGATGACGTGCCGCCGCTCGTCGTCACGATGAAAGCGGAGCTCGAGCGGATGCGGGAGCAGGTCCAGAATGTCGAGTAATTCAGGGGGGGCTCCGGGCATTCTGTTCGTGGTTTCGGCCCCGTCCGGAACGGGGAAAACGACGCTCGTGGAGAGGCTCGTTCAGATCGTGCCGAACCTGTCGATGTCGAGGTCCTACACGTCGAGGGCGACGCGCGACGGAGAGGCGGACGGTGTAGACTATAATTTCATCAGCCGTAAGCGTTTCGAGGACATGGCGCACTCCGGGGAGTTCCTGGAATGGGCGGATGTCTTCGGCAACCTCTATGGCACCAGGGAGGCGGACACCCTCCGGTGCCTGGAACGGGGTTGCGACGTCGTGCTCGTCATCGACGTGCAGGGCGCGCGGCAGGTCCGGGCTCGACTCCGCGACGTGGTCCAGGTGTTCGTTCTGCCGCCTTCGTTCGAGATTCTGGAACGCCGGCTGCGAGGACGAAGCAAGGATGCCGAAGAGGCCATCCAGAAGCGGCTCCGTACGGCGCGGGCAGAGGTAGCCGCGTACTCGGAGTACGACTACGTTGTCGTCAACGACGAGTTCGACGCGTGCGTCGAGCGGCTCAAGGGGATCGTTCTCGCGGAGCGGGCGCGTTTACCGGTCATGCGACCGGCGGCTGAGCAGATCGTCGGGACATTTCAACAGGAGCAATTGTGAAGGATTCGAAGTTCGAGCTGGTCGTGGTGGCGGGTGCGCGGGCCAAGCAGCTGCTCGACGGGTGCACCCCGCGTGTGGAACCGGCGTCTAAAAAGGTGAAGACGGCACTGCGGGAAGTGCGGTCCGGCGCGGTTGCGAAGCTGGACCCGCCGCAGACCGTCAAACGATAGACGGAAAAAAGATGGCGCTCGTCGCGCTCGGCGTTACCGGCGGCATTGGAGCCTACAAGGCGGTCGAGATCGCGCGGCTCTTGCAGCAGCGCGGCCACGACGTCAGGGCCGTCATGACGCGGTCGGCCCGGCGGTTCGTCGGTCCGGTGACGTTCGAAGCCATCACGCGCCGGCCCGTTCTTACCGACCAGTTCGCGCGCGGCATCAACGCCGAGATCGAGCACATCTCGCTGGCGTCGGAAATCTCGCTGCTTCTCGTCGCTCCCGCCACCGCCAACATCATCGGCAAGTTCGCCAACGGAATCGCAGACGACTTTCTGAGCTCGCTGTATCTTGCGACGCGCGCACCGGTGCTTCTCGCGCCGGCGATGAACACCAACATGCTCGCGCACGAAGCGGTTCAGAGGAACCTCGAGATGCTCTCGGCCCGGGGCGTCCGTTTCGTGGAGCCCGGAGAGGGTTATCTCGCGTGTGGGTGGATAGGGAAGGGACGTCTCGCCGAGCCGGCTGAAATCGCGGCCGCCGCGGATGCGCTGGTGCGGCCGGTCGGCTCATTGGTAGGGCGCACGATCGTCGTGAGCGCGGGGCCAACCTACGAGGACCTCGATCCGGTCAGGTACGTCGGAAATCGTTCGAGCGGGCGGATGGGCTACGCGATCGCGGGCGAGGCGGCCAGGCGCGGCGCTCGCGTGGTGCTCGTATCAGGGCCGACCGAGCTGCCGGCACCGGCCGGTACTGAGATCATCCGCGTTCGACGCGCTGTCGAGATGCGCGACGCCGTCGTCAGCCAGAGTGCCGGCGCCGACGCCGTGGTCATGTCAGCCGCGGTGGCCGATTACACGCCAGAGGACGGCCCGGCTTCATCCAAACTGCCAAAAGATGACGAGCGGATAACCATCCGGCTCGTCCGCACTCCCGACATCCTCGCCGAGCTCGGCGCGAGCAGGGGCGACCGCGCGCGACCGGTGCTCGTCGGCTTCGCGGCGGAGACGGGCGACGCGCGGGTCCGTGCACGAGAAAAACTGAAGTCCAAGAAAGCCGATCTGATAGTCGCCAACGACGTCTCGCAGCCAGGGGCGGGCTTCGAAGTGCCGACGAACGTCGCGACGCTCGTCACGCACGAGGGGGACGAACCGCTGCCGCTGCAATCGAAGAGCGCTCTCGCAGCCGTAATCCTCGACCGTATCGAAGCGATGCTCGCCTCCAGGCCGAAAAGCCTTCGGGGGGCAGGGGCCCCCGGTGAGAACTCGACACCACGGTGAATCCTCGCCGCGAGCTCGCCGCTCATCTCGAATACTTCGCAGAGCTCGGCGTCGAGGGTCTCGGGCGCGATCCGGAGTGGGCGAGAGCCGGTATCGCGGGGCCGGTCGCTGGACCGGCACAACAAGGTCCCCCCCACGTTCTGGCGGCGATTCGCACGGAGATCGGCGACTGCACACGCTGCAAGCTCCACGCGCTCGGCCGGCGTCAGATCGTGTTCGGCGTCGGCAATCCCGGCGCGGACCTGATGTTCGTCGGCGAAGCGCCGGGGCATGACGAGGACGTTCAAGGCATTCCCTTCGTCGGCCGTGCCGGTCAGCTCCTCACGAAGATCATCGAGGCCATCGGGCTGAAGCGCGACGACGTCTACATCGCGAACGTGATCAAGTGCCGGCCGCCCGAAAACCGGAATCCGGAGCCGGACGAAGTCGCGTCGTGCCAGCCGTTTCTCTTCGGCCAGATCACCGCGATCTCGCCCAAAGTCATCGTCGCGCTCGGAAGCTTCGCGGCGAAGACGCTCCTTGCGACCGATGCACCCATTTCCAGATTGCGCGGCCGCGTGTACGATCTCCAGGGCGCGAAACTCGTATGCACCTTCCATCCGGCGTACCTGCTGCGCAGCCCGGACCGCAAGCGCGACACGTGGGAAGACATGAAGAAGGTGAGAGAGCTGCTCCAGGAAGGCGCGTAATCCGCGTCGCGGTCGCGGTCCCGTTCCTCGACTTTCTCTCGTACGAGCTGCCGGATGGCTGGGAGCCGCCTGCGCGCGGGGCAAGAGTGCTCGTGCCCGTCGGGCGGCGTGTCGAGACCGGCATCGCTCTCGGTCCGGACGACCCGTCCAGCCCACGGGATCTCAAGCCGGTCGTCGACGTTCTCGACGCCGCCCCGTTCCTGCTACCGTCAATCGTCGACCTCGCACTCTGGATCGCCGACTACTACGCCTGCAGCCCCGGCGAGGCCCTTGCGGCCGCGATGCCGCCTCTCGCCTGGGTCGAGAGCGAGCGCCAGGCGCGCATTACCGAGGCGGGACGGGCCGCCACAGGGCGAGGAGGGGCGGCCGGCCGCGTGCTGGCCGCGCTGCTGCCGGGGCGTGCGGCGGCGATTCGTTCCCTGGCCGGAGTCGCCTTTCCGGGCAAGCGCGAAGGTGCCATCAACGCCGTCGTCAACGTACTCGCCCGCGACGGCCTCCTGGAAATCAGCCAGCCGCTTCGCGGACGCGCGGACGCCTCGAAGACGGTTCGTGTCGCGGCGGTGACCGCTCACGGCCGGGAAGCGATGGACAGCGGCCGGCTCGGTGCACGCCAGCGCGATGCGCTCGAGATCCTGAGCGGCAGCGCCGAAGGGCTCGACGTGCGGGCTCTGAACGAGCGCGGGATCGGGCCCGACGTGATCACGCGGCTGGCCTCGCGCGGTTTCGTTTCGGTTTCGCGCCGCCGCGTCGACCGAACCTTTGTCGCAGAGTTCGAAGCCGACCGCGCCCATGAAACGCTCGCGTTGACCGGCGAGCAGCAGGCTGCTGGCGATCGCCTTCAGGCACTTGCAGACGATCGGCGGTTTCAATGCGTGCTGCTCCACGGCGTAACGGGAAGCGGCAAGACGGAGGTGTACCTTCGCCTCGCCGCGCACGTTCGTGCCTCAGGCCGCCGTGTGTTGGTACTCGTGCCCGAGATCGGGCTTACGCCTGCCGTCACCGCGCGCTTCCGCGCCGCGCTGGGCGAGCGCGTGGCGGTTCAGCACAGCGGCATGGCCGACGGAGAGCGCTACGACCAGTGGCTCCGGATTCGGGACGGCGCCGTGGATGTCGTGATCGGCACCCGCTCGGCGGTATTCGCGCCGCTGACCGATCTCGGCCTCGTGATCGTCGACGAGGAGCATGACGGTTCGTACAAGCAGGAAGAGGCGCCGCGATACAACGGTCGCGATGCGGCGGTCATGCGGGCGCGTCTGGCGGGCGCTCTCGCGGTCCTGGGCTCCGCGACGCCGTCGATGGAGAGCTATCAGAACGCCCTAGGCGCACGCTACGAGCGCCTGACGCTCGAGAAGCGCGTGCTCGATCGTCCCCTCGCCGACGTGCGCGTCGTCGACATGCGCGACGAGTATGCGGCCGTCGGACCCGACGTCATCCTGAGCCGGCCGCTCGCCGTCGCGCTCCAGGATCGCCTCGACCGGCGCGAGCAGGCCGTGCTGCTGCTCAACCGCCGCGGGTTCGCTGCGGCCGTGTTCTGCCGGGAATGCGCGGCCACCGTCGAGTGCCCGAACTGCAGCGTCTCGTTGACCGTCCATCTCGCCGCCGGCCGCGCGCGCTGCCATTACTGCAACTACTCGATGACGCTGCCGAAGCGGTGCCCGCGATGTGCGGGCCCCTACGTCGAGCGCATCGGGTTCGGCACCGAGCGCGTCGAGGCGGCCGCCGCAGAGCTCCTGCCGCACGCGCGGCTCGCACGGCTCGACCGGGACACCGCGCGACGGCGGGGATCGCTCGCGTCGACGCTGGGGAAGTTCGCGGCGCACGAGATCGACGTGCTGGTCGGAACGCAGATGATCGCCAAAGGGCACGATTTCCCGAACGTCACCCTCGTCGGCGTCATCTCCGCGGACGTAGGGCTCGGTCTCGCAGATTTCCGGGCGGCCGAGCGCACGTTCCAGCTCCTCACGCAGGTCGCCGGCCGCGCGGGGCGCGGTGACCGGCCCGGCGAAGCGATCGTTCAAACGCTCTACCCGGACCACTACAGCATCCAGCACGCCTGCCGGCAGGACTATCTGGGCTTCTTCGACGAGGAAATCAAGTACCGCCGCGCAATGCGTTATCCGCCATCGCTCGCGATGGTGAACGTCATCGTGCGAGGGCGGTCGCTGGGCGCAGCGCTCGAGGCTGCCGCCGACCTTGTGCGCGCTGTGCGACGACACGATTCGGCCTTTCGCGTTCTCGGCCCCGCTCCCGCGCCGTTCGGGAAGCTCCGTGGCGAATACCGCGCGCAGTTCTTTCTCAAGGGACCCGCGAGAAGTGAGATGCGGCGGGCACTCATCGAAGCGCTCGCCGGGCGGTCTGACCTCCGCCGTCGTGTCACGATCGACGTCGATCCGGTCAGCGTGTTGTAAGAGGCCGGATAGCCTCCGAGATTTCGATCGGAGCGGGAGTAAAGCAGAGAATAAAGATGACCGCGGCAAGAATCGCCGTGACGACACGCGGCCGTCCCAGCTCTTCGTACTCATCGACTACTCGCGGATGCCTGGGTCCGAAGACAAGGAGCATCAGGACCATCAGACCTGCCGCGGCATACCAGCTCGAGGACACGAACGTCAGCCCGAGCGCTGCCGATACGGTCACCAGCGAAACGATCGTGGAACGGCGGCCGAGCACCGCATAGGACACGTGCCCGCCGTCGAGCTGCCCGAAAGGCATCAGGTTCAGCGCGGTCGCGATCAATCCGAACCAGGCGCCGAACGCCATCGGGTGCAGGTTGATCCAGTCTCGATTGACGTTGCCCCAGATCACCCATTCGGCAAACTGAAACAGGAGCGGCTCGCCGAGCTGAATTACCACGCGGCCTTCGCCCGGGTCTGACGGCGGCGTCGCGGCCGGCGACAGCGCGGTGCCCAGGAAGAGCAGCGGGACGAGCACAACGAAACCGGCGATAGGCCCGGCGACGCCGATATCGAACAGAGCCCGGCGGTTGCGAAATGGCTCGCGAATCTTGATGAACGCACCCAGTGTCCCCGTCAGCGGCAAGGGAACCGGCAGAAAATAGGGAAGCGTCGCGTCGATCTGATGACGCCGGCACATCAGATAGTGGCCCATCTCGTGCGCGCCGAGTATCGCCAGAATCGTCAGGCTGTACCAGAGACCGCCGGGAACATAGTCGGCGGCGATGATCCGGTCAGGAGGCTGACCCGACTCGATCCGATAGGAGGCATACTGAGCAGCCCCTACCAGCGTCGTCGTCACGAGCGTCAGCAGCAGCAGGACAGCGTGGATCCAGTACCGATGCTGGAAGCGTTTCCACGGCTGCCACGGCTCGGCAACCTCCGGAGACACGAAAGGCGGTTCGATTGGTCGGTCGGACAAGAAACGGGGGACGAGGCGCTCAGCCTCCGATATTCTGAAGGTCCTTGCCCGGCTTGAACCGGATTGTCCGTCCGGGCGGGATGCGGACCTCTTTGCCAGTCCGGGGATTACGGCCGATGCCGCGCTTCCGGGGCTTCACCTGAAAGACGCCGAAGCCTCTGAGCTCGATTCGTTCGCCCCGCTGCATCGAGAGCCGCATCGCGTCGAAGACGGCGTCGACAGCTACCTCAGCCTTGACTTTGGTAATGTCCGCCAGCCGCGACACCTCGTTTACGATGTCGACTTTGATCATGCTTGGGCGCTCCTCGGAAAGCGTAACTATCATAATTTGTGTGACTTACGCTGTCAAGTCAGCCCGTAAGTGGCGTCCGCGGGGCCGCGGATGAGCGCGGCTGCTGCAGGCCCGGCCGTCGTTCTCGTCGGACGTCCCAACGTCGGGAAATCGACGCTCTTCAACCGCATCAGTGGAACGCGTCGCGCCATCGTCACGCCCGTGGCGGGCACGACGCGCGACGTGATCTCTCAGCCCGCCGAATGGAGCGGCGTCTCGTTCACGCTTGTCGACACGGGCGGGATGTTTGGCGCGAGCGAAGACCCGCTGCACGAGCTCGTCGTCGAGCACGGTCGGAAGGCGCTCGACACCGCGGATCTTGTCGTCTTCGTCGTCGACGGCCGCGAGGGGCTGGTTCCGGGAGATCAGGAGATCGCCGGCGCTCTACGAACACGCGGAGTGCCTGTGGTCGTCGCCGTCAACAAGACTGACGATCGGCGGGCGCGCGGCCGTGCCGTGGAGTTTTACCAGTTCGGGTTCGAGCCCGTCATGGAGGTCGCAGCCGAGCACGGCCAGGGGGTGGGTGATCTTCTCGACGAGGTTCTCGCGCGGTTACCGGCGGGACGCCGCGCGCGCGTGACGCCCGCCACTCCGGAGGAGTCGCGCGAGATTGCCGTGGCGATCGTCGGCCGTCCGAACGTCGGGAAGTCGTCGCTCGTGAATCGTCTGCTGCGCGAGGAACGCGTCATGGTTTCGGCGGAACCCGGGACGACGCGCGATGCGGTCGATGCGGTGCTCAAGTGGCACCGGCAGTCGTTCAGGATCGTTGATACGGCAGGCATACGGCGTCCGGGGCGCGTGGCGCGCGCAGGCGGCGTCGAGGCGGTCAGCGTCCTCGTGGCGCGGCGCGCGATCGAGCGCGCAGACGTCGCCGCGCTGGTCATCGACGCATCTGAAGGCGCAACCGACCAGGATGGAGCGATCGCCGGCGAAGCCGAGAACGCCGGATGCGGCATCATCATCGCCGCCAACAAATGGGATCTGATGAAGGATCGCGGACCCGATTACGTGAAGGAATTCGATGACAAGCTGCGGTTTCAGCTGAAGTTCCTGGAGTACGCGCCCATCCTTCACATCTCGGCGCGGACCGGAGAGCGCGCACACCGATTGCTCGAGACGATCGACCACGTCGCGGAGGCGCGCGCGCGCCGGATCCCGACTGGTGAGCTGAATCGTTTCGTCGCGGCGGTAACCGCCGTGCATCCCCCTGCGAGCCCCGGACGACGGGAGGTGCGAATCCTCTACGCCGCGCAGACCGCCGTAAAGCCGCCGACGTTCGTGTTCTTCACCAACGTGGCGACCAGCTTCCACTTTTCGTACGAGCGGTTTCTCCTGAACCGGTTACGCGAGTCCTTCGGCCTGACCGGCACGCCGATCCGGCTGATCGTCCGCCGCAGAACGAAAAAAACCTGATCAGTCGAAGGCCTTGCCGAAGAGCGGTTCGTCACCCTGCGCCGCGTAGTAACCGACGAGGGCGAGACCGCTCCTCACCGCGAGGACCGCTATCGTCGGCCCGGCGTACCACCTGCCCCAGTGCCAGGTCAGAACCGTTTCGGTCAGCACGAAGTGATAGAAGAGGCCGACGCTGAACAGTGGCATCCTTCCCGGCGAGCTGTTCGGGTGCCATATAGGCGTGCCGGATCTGTCCCTTCCCATTCAGCAGCACATTGGCGGGCTTCAGGTCCCGGTGCAGAACGCCGCGGTCGTGCGCGGCCGAAAGTCCCGCGCACAACTGGCGCGCGATGTAGAGCGCCTTTGTCGGGCGACACGCGGCCGATGCGTCGGAACGCGTGGCGAGATCCTCGCCGTCGACGTACTTCATCGACAGGAAGGGAGGCCCTCCACTTCGCCGATGTCATACACGCGACAGACGTTAGGGTGGGAGACCTGGCGCGCGGTCCGCACCTCCTGGTGGAACTGGGCGAGCCGTGTCGGATCGGAGGCGATCGATTCGGGCAAGAACTTCAGAGCAACCGGCTGCCCCAGGCGGAGGTCGTCGGCACGGTTAGACCTCGCCCTTGCCGCCGCGTCCCAGTGGACCGACAACGCGGTAGCGTCCCGCCATGATCGCGCCCGGCACGAAGCGCCCTTCGTCGACGACGGCGGTCGTGGAGAGCCATCCGGAGTGAGAACCGCAGCGGGGCCGCCACGATGACGACGACGAGAGCTGTCTCACCGCGGGACTGAGCCGAGTCTCGGTGTCTTCGCTGGACGTCGAGAGCGGAACCCTGTCCGCTGTAGCCTTGGCGAAGGCGGAGCCGCACTCGGGGCAGAAGCGCGCCTCTGACGCGAGCTCCGCGCCGCACGAGGGGCACGCAGGCACGGCGGGATTTTACTCGAATCTTTGGTATACTTTGCGGACGCCTCCGCATCGGTCGCAGCGTCGCAGCCGCCGTAAAAGATGACGAGCGCAGAGATCCCGAACAGGTCCTTGTTCAAACCGCCTGAGGTTTGCGAGATCGCTCAGGTTCAACCCTACGTGCTGCGATCCTGGGAGGCCGAGTTCCCGGACCTGGGCGTTTCCAAGGGAGCCGGCGGCCAGCGCGTCTACAGGCGTGCCGATGTGCAGCGTGTGCTGCGCATCAAGGAGCTCCTGTTCGTCGAAGGGTTGACACTGGCCGGCGCACGGCGCCGGCTCGAAGAAGAGCACGCCGTCGCGGCCGAGCCGGCCGCCGAAGCGCCGTCGCTGACCGAGCTCTTCGGCGCCGACGCGCGCGAGCGGATCTCGGAAGTGCGTCAGGGGCTCCGCTGGATTCTCGAGTTGCTCGCCGGCAACGGCGGCGCCAAGCCGGCGCTGTTCGAGATCAGTCCGCTTGCCGCGGGGCCTGTTGCGCGCTCCCGAAAGCCCGCACCGAAGGCGGCGAAGAAGAAAGGTCGGCGGTAACAAGATCACCAGATCAGAAAATCAGCAATTCACCAAGTACGATCGGGATGTAGCGCAGCCTGGCTAGCGCACCAGACTGGGGGTCTGGGGGTCGCGGGTTCGAATCCCGCCATCCCGACCAATTTTCATCAACAGTTTCGCCGTTCTGTTCTCTGGCGTCGCCCGCTGAAGTCGGGGTGACACACTAACTCTGGCTCTTCATGGAAGTCTGACCGAGAGCCTCACGGATTCCGAAGTCCATCGTTCTCCCTCCGAAAAAAAGGCATAAGGATTAAAGGGAAAGTCTGGGTTATTTCGATTGCTTCGGTCCCCGCGATTCTGACCATTGCCTTTCTTGCCCTGGACCTAATTGAAAGCAGAACGAGCATGCCGCAGCTGTGCGACGCTGAAACTGAACGCCGCGCCCGCGAGGTAGATCCCGCGGAAACGCGGCTAGGCAAGTCCGCACGCGATACCCTTGAGAATCCGGCGTGCCCGGCTGCCAGGAAGCTGCGGCACGAGCTCGCCGCGCGGTGGTTGGTTGACAGGGGACGACAAAGGTGGTGGGACATGGGCGAGGAAGACAACGTCCTGGTTGTGCTCGGGGAAATCGACAATGAACTTGATGGGATTGATGACCTTGCCGACAAACTCAGTCAGCCTGTTGTGGAAGCAGCGATACGCACCCGCGTTCAGGCTGTCCGGCGGCGATTGCAGACTGCGAGCACCTTGTTAGGAGTTGGTGTGCGTCGAGAGTCCGCGTTGTCTCAGTTCTCCCCATTAGACACGTCCGTCAACGGATCGAGTGAGGAGTACGCGAGGACAGACGACAGGCTGGATGCCAAGCCGCAGACGATCGCGGTCACTCCTCCTCAGGCGACTCTGGTGAGGACCTTCACAGCCGAGAATTGGCAGTTCTTCGCATTCGTGTTTGCCGTCTTTTTGACTTTTGGCTGTTCACTTGTGGAAGAGATACCGGAGACCACCGCGTGGCAAATTACGCTGGCGCTGAAGGTGCTCGCATTCGTGGGCTTCGCGTATCTCACGTTATTCAATTCGTCCGTCGAGAATCGGCTTGTCCGGTTCCTTCTCGCTGTCAAGACGGAGCCACGATGATCGCCACTGTCGTCCTTGTCTGCTCAAAAGCGATTCGGGCGCAGCGTGCCACATGGTGAGTGTGAATACTTTCTCTCTCCGGCTGACGTTGTGAGCCGGTTGAGGCTGTCGATTCACGTTCGTGTCGAATTTCGCCAGAACCCGACAGGCGGTGACGCATGACGATTCGCCTGCAACGCGTCGAGTGGGACGGCGTTGTGCGCGAACTCGGGCAGGCCTGGTCGCTCAAAAAGGGCGACGATCGCGCGGCACGTTGCACCATCAGGTCACATCCCTACGGATGGGAACTTGTCCTATTCGTCAACAATGAGCTAATCCGGGCGCGGGCCTTTCGTGACTCGGATCCGCTCATTGAAACCGCCGGCGAATGGAAAATCAAACCGGTCGCGGCTGGATGGGAACAACTGCCCGCGGTTGAGTACGTCCAGGGCGCGCGTTTCTGTAACGACGGCTGGACCTGCGAAGAACATCCAGATCGTGGCTGGCCGCACGCGACTGCGCGGGGCCCGGGATGCCTTGCGAGAATCCCGCGTGCGAGGCGGGCGTCCGGCTCCGGCACCAACTCGCGGCGCGGCGGCTGTTCAGTGACGCCGAGCTTTTGAAGGATAGCGGCGAGTGAAGCCGCGGAGCTGTTGGTCGTCGAGCGCGCTCGCCGGCAACCAGTCCTCCCCGGGCGAATTGGTTGGCCAAATGAGGCGAGCGAACCGGTCCCATCTTGGATCGTGCTCAACATAAAACGCTGTGCGAACTGCAAACAACTGAACGACGAATTGACCCAATGAGATCGTCGCGAGGAGTCAGTCGATGGTTTTCGCGATCTCGGCACCTGTCACAACATCCCGAACATCGTTGAATACAAGGCGGTTGGCATACGCCAAGCTCATGAACCCTCGGCCCCTGTACCGGCCTACCCAGATCCTTAGAGGCATTGGGGAGGGTGGAGCGAGTGTCGGAGTCGATCGCGCTCCTCAAACGTGAAAAAGGGCTGAGTCGGGTACGTGAACTCGAAAACCATCGCAGTCTTGCACGCCCAGGTCGCTAAGTCCTGTTGCTGATCGCGTGAAAGCATCGCAGAGGCGCCGTCCCGGATCATGGTGTGGAAGGGGTCTCAGTTTGTCCTCTAGCGTGCGCATCCATCCGTTATTGCAGCCCGCTCGGCAGACCGCGTTAACCGTAACCCCCATATCGTTGTCTTTTACGTATCGGACTTCAGGCGTGTCGCCACGGACCCTAATGATCGCGATGTCCCGGACGGTAACAGATTTCTGACCCAATTCGGCCAGGCGTGCCCTTGCTGATCTGGACATCGGAGCGGCCACAGAACACGCAACGCTTGCGCATTGCAGCCATCAGGGGTCAACTCCCCTACTTTTGACACAGTAACTGACACACTACGGGGCGGACAACGGCGGAAAGCCCGGACTCGGTCGGACGCCTGACGCGCCAATTTCTTAAGGAATCGCACGGTGCGGACAGGGGCGGACGGTCTTCTGGTAACTGGGGTCTGGGGGTCGCGGGTTCGAATCCCGCCATCCCGACCAAATTTCATTTGATTTAGTGAGTTGGCGATTTGGTGATTTGAAGGCGGGCGCGGCCGACGTGAGCCGGCCGCGCGGCGTGGGCTAGCTGAGGAGCAGAAACGCGGCGGTGGCCAGAAGCGCCACCGCCAGACCGGAGGCGAGCGTCAGATCCTGCCAGAGCGCCGGGTTCTCCGCGTCATCTTCTGCGGGGACCAAATCCTCCAGGGCCCATTCATCTGAAGCCAGGTGGATCATCGAGCGCCTTTTCTCGGGATGACGACTCGCCCCCACCAGAGCAAACCGGCTGCCACGAAGCGTCCTGTCACTCATTCAGAGGTGTCCCTCACGGCAACTGCCTCATCGAGGCAGGGATAGCTCGACCGACGGCCGCGTCCCGCCACCCGACCCAGAGGGTGAAACCGTGTAAAGAATCACAGCGACAGTGAAACGCTTGTGTAGCAATTCCTGAGATACACTGTGCCAGCGAGCCTGCCAGCGCACGGAACGACCAGGTGCCCTTCCACCTTCGAACGTTGAGACACAGGGTCGGCGTGTGCCTGCACGCACTGACCCTCGCGGCGGTGGCTCTCGCCGTCATTGCCGTCAGCCTGACGGCGCAACAGCCCCAGCCCACGTTCCGGACCGAAGCGAATTTCGTGCGCGTCGACGTCTTCGCGACGACCGGCGGCGTTCCGATTGCGGACCTGTCGGCCGTCGACTTCGAGCTGCTCGAAGACGGCGTGACGCAGAAGATAGAGACCTTCGAACACGTCGTCGTCCGTCCGGCCGGCGCGCAGGAGACGCGTGCCGAACCGGACTCGCAGCGCCAGGGCAACCAGATGGCGGAAGACCCTCGCGCGCGCGTGTTCGTCATCTTTCTGGACACGTATCACGTGTCGGTCCAGGGCTCCCACAACATTGGCGGACCGCTCGTTCGACTGATGGACCGCGTGATCGGCCAGGAAGACCTGGTCGGCGTCATGACGCCGGAGATGTCGGCCGCAAACCTGACGCTCGGACGCAAGACGCAGGTGTTCGAGGGGGCGCTGAAGGACAACTGGGTGTGGGGCCGGCGCTTCCAGGTCGCCAATCCGGATCCGAAAGAGGACCAGTATCGGGAGTGTTACGGAACGTGGGTGGACGGTGAAGAGGTCATCCGGGAAATGATCGCCCGGCGCCGCGAGCGGCTCACGCTCGATGCCGTCCAGGATCTCGTGCGGCACCTTCGCGGCGTTCGCGAGGAGCGCAAAGCCATCATTACCGTGTCCGAGGGGTGGATGCAGTACCGCGAGAACCGCAATCTGGCGCGGGCGCTGAAGCCACGCGAACGGGGTCCGGAGATCGTCCCAGGTACCCCGCAAATCTACATTGGCCCGGGGGGGAAACCGACGACCGGAGCTGATCCGACGGGCGCAGCCAGCGGGACGCTGTACGAATGCGACGCGGATCGGCAGCGCCTGGCCCTCATGGACAACGAGCAGCACTTCCGGGAAATCCTCGACGAGGCAAACCGTTCCAACTCGAGCTTCTATCCGGTCGATCCGCGCGGTCTGCCCGTATTCGACACTCCCATAGGGCCGGACCCACCGCTGCCCGTCAACGCCGATCGCGTGTCGCTGAGAAACCGGCAGGAATCGCTCCGGACGCTGGCGGTCGCGACCGACGGCATCGCCGTCATGAACAGCAACGACATCGACTCCGGCCTGAAGCGCATGGCGGCCGACCTCACGTCCTACTACCTTCTCGGGTACTACTCGACCAATACAAAGCTAGACGGCCGGTTCCGCGCCATCAAGGTCCGCGTCAAGCGGCCGGGCGTCGACGTGCGGGCCCGCCGCGGCTACCGCGCGGCGACGGCCGAGGAAGTCAGCGCCGCGCGCCTCGCGGCCGCACCCTCCGGCGGCTCGGGATCCGACGGCGAGTCTCAGCTCGGAAGCCAGGCGGGAGCGCAGCTGTCTCTCGCCGTCTCCACGGCGCTCGGACGGCTGTCCGTCTCCCGCAGCAATCGACCCTTTCAACTCTACGCCGTCGTCGTTCGCGCGCCGGAAGGATTGAAAGCGTGGATCGAAGGGGAGCTGGATTCGGCCACGTCCCGGACCCCGACCTGGTCGAAAGGAGCAGACGCGAGCGTCGTCGTATCGGACGGCAAGGGCGGCGGTTCCTCATCCGAGGCCGGAATCGATCCTCCCGGCCGAAGCTTCGTCGTTCAGGTGCCGGTTGCAGGCGGCGGCAACGAGTCGGTCAGCTTTATGGCACGCCTTCGGCCGCGCGGCGAGTCGGCATTGCCACTCCAGGCCTCGGTGAGCGCGCGGCGCCCGGACGAGGGACGGGCGTTTCTCGCCGTCGAGCCTCTCATCTACACGCTTCGCGGCCAGCGCACGACTCCAATTGCCGACTTCCGGGTGTATCGCACGGAGCGGATCAGGCTCGAGCTTCCGCTCGCGCCGGACGCCAAGCCGGGGGACGCGCGCCTGCTCGACAGGACCGGGAAGCCGCTCTCGGTTCCGGTCGGCGTCACCGAGCGCCAGGACGCCACGAACGGCCTCAGGTGGCTCGTCGCCGACGTCAACCCGGCCCCGCTCGGCCCGGGTGACTACGTCATCGAGCTTTCAGCCACACTCGGATCGAAAAGCGACGTCGTCGTCACGGCTGTCAGGATTCTCTCGTGAGGGCGGCGATCGTCGCGCTCGCGCTGCTCGTGGCGGCAGCGCAGGAGCAGCAGCAGCGCCCGCCCGACCAGCCGATCTTTCGCGTCGAAGCGAACCTCGTCCGGGTCGATGCGTTCGTCACCGCGAACGGCGTCCCGGTCGAGGACCTGACCGCGGCCGATTTCGAAGTGCTCGAGGACGGCGTCGTCCAGAAGATCGAGACGTTCGAGCGGGTCAAGATCGGCGGCGCGTCGACGACACCGGCCGTCACGGATCCCAACAGCCAGCGGGAAGGAAACGAGCGCGCCGCGGATCCGCGCCGGCGCGTGTTCGTCATCTTTCTCGATACGTATCACGTCAGGCGGGAGAACTCGCAGCGCGCGGGGCAGGCGCTCGCGCGGGTCCTGGATCAACTGCTCGCGCCCGAGGATCTGGTCGGAGTGGCCAAGCCCGAGATGGACGTCACGGATCTGATCCTCGGCCACAAGGCGTCGGTCATTCAGCAGGGGCTTGCAACCAGCGCGGACTGGGGCGTCGGCGACGACTACACGCGCCTCGACGCCGTCGAGAGCTCCTACTACAGCTGCTATCCCGAACGTCTGGCGATGGAGCTCGTCGCTCGGCGCAGGGAGCGGCTGACGCTCGATTCGCTGCGCGACGTCGTTCGGCATCTTCAGATTCTGCGCGACGAGCGAAAAGCCATCATCGTCGTCAGCGAGGGCTGGATTCTGTTCCGCTCCAATCAGGGGCTGATGACGTCGCTCGACGGAACGACGCCCGGAGTGCCGCAGATCTTCGTCGGCCGCGGCGGGAAGCCGAGCATGAGGGACCCGAGCTCTTACGGCGGCGCCACGCAGCAGCAGTGCGACTCCGATCGCATGACGCTCGCAAATCAGGACAACGATCAGTACTTCCGCGACATCACGGGAGAAGCGAACAGAACGAATGCCGCATTCTATCCGGTGGACTCCGGAGGCCTCCGCTCCGGCTTCGACGTCTCGTCGCTATTCGACCCGAACACCTTGCGCACGCTGATGCGGCTGCGGCAGGACTCGCTCGTCTCGCTCGCGACGGCCACCGACGGCGTCGCGGTCTACAACACCAACGATCTCTCGAAGGGGATGCAGAAGGTCGTCGCGGACCTCTCTCAGTACTATCTGCTGGGCTACTACTCGACGAACACAAAGCTGGACGGAAAGTATCGACGGATTCGCGTCC
>DATAFJ010000006.1:0-2128 GCA_036257535.1 Vicinamibacterales bacterium
AGCCTCTACATTGGAAACCTAATGCTGCTCGTGCTGAACCTTCCGCTCGCGGGCGTGTGGGCGCGCATCATGCTCGTGCCACGGCCGCTGCTCTTCGGCGGCATTCTCGTGCTGGCGTCGCTCGGCACGTACACTTTGAACCGTTCGATGCTCGATCTCGCCCTGATGTACGGCGTCGGCGCCGTCGGCTGCGCGATGCGCGCGTACGACTTTCCGTTGGTACCTGCTGTTCTCGGCCTGATTCTGGGTCCTCTCTCCGAGCAGCATTTCCGCCGCGCGATGGCGATCGGTGAAGGCAGCCTCTCCGTGTTCACCACGCGGCCTCTCGCGGCCATGCTTCTGGTGCTGGCTGTCCTGGTGTTGCTCGGTCCGCGGCTTGTCGAGCGCTGGGTGGTAACGGACGCGGACGTGAAGCCCGCAGCCAACTGATGTCCCAGCGAAGCACGTACGACGTCGCGGTGGTCGGCGGCGGGAATGCGGGCCTGAGTGCTGCGCTGGCGGCACGAGAGGCTGGCGCCAGCGTCATCGTGCTCGAAGCGTCGCCTCGCGATTTCCGCGGCGGCAACAGTCGCCACACGCGAAACCTGAGATGTGCGCACGCGGCGCCGACGGATGTCCTCACCGAGTCGTATTCCGAAGACGAGTTTCTCGCGGATCTGATGCGCGTCACCAACAACGAGTCGGACGATGCGCTTGCGCGTCAGCTCGTCGATCTCTCAGCGTCGTGTCCCGCGTGGATGGCGCAGTTCGGCGTGCGATTTCAGCCGTCGCTCAGCGGTACCCTCCACCTGTCGCGGACGAACGCGTTCTTCCTGGGCGGCGGCAAGGCACTCATGAACAGCTATTACGCCGCGGCCGCGCGTGCCGGCATCTGCGTCGTCTACGACGCCGAAGTCGTCAGCCTCGATATTCACGAGGGCGCCTTTCGCTCAGCCTCAGTGCGTGTCGAAGGGCACACGGAGGAGGTCACAGCAGCGGCAGTCGTCATTGCGGCGGGAGGCTTCGAGGCGAATATCGACTGGCTCCGCGAAATCTGGGGCGCGGCGGCCGACAACTTCATCATTCGCGGCACGCCGTACAACAAGGGAACGCTGCTGAAGCTGCTGCTCGATGCGGGCGCGCAGGCGGTGGGGGATCCGTCGCAGTGTCATGCGATCGCCGTTGACGCCCGTGCCCCGCGACTCGACGGCGGCATCGTCACCCGCCTCGATTCGCTCCCGTTTGGCATCGTTGTCAATAAACACGCCGAACGGTTCTATGACGAAGGCGAGGACGCCTGGCCGAAGCGCTACGCAATCTGGGGGCGGCTGATTGCCACCCAGCCCGAACAGCTCGCGTTTTCAATCGTCGATGCGAAGGCCACACGAACGTTCATGCCGTCTGTGTTCCCGCCGGTTGCAGCTTCGTCCATCCATGACCTTGCTGTCGCGCTCGGTCTGCCTGCGGAGCGTCTGCGGGAGACGGTCGCAGCATTCAACAGCGCAGTCCACCCGGGCTCTTTCGACCACACCAGGCTCGACGACTGTCGTACGGAAGGTCTGGCTCCGAACAAGACGCACTGGGCCCGGCGTCTTGACACGCCGCCGTTCTGGGGCTACCCGCTTCGCCCGGGCATCACGTTTACGTACCTCGGCGTCAAGGTCGACGACCGCGCGCGGGTGTTGATGGCCGACGGCTCACCGGCACGCAACATCTATGCGGCCGGCGAGATCATGGCGGGCAACATTCTTCGTCGCGGATACATCGCCGGGATCGGCATGACGATCGGCACGGTGTTCGGTCGCATCGCCGGCCAGCAATCCGCGGCAATCCGTACGTAGCAATCCGTACGTAGTGTCCGGCTTCAGTAGCGACGATCAGTCGTAGTGTCCGGCTTTAGCCGGACCATTGGTTACCGGCCACGCAGAGACAGAGATCCGTAGTGTCCGGCTTCAGCCGGACCTCAGCGGGTTCCCTGCAGGTCGTAGGTGTAGAGAAACTTCGTCAGCTCGCGATTATCGGGAAAGTCCCGTGCGAGCGCGCGGGCGACGACGATCGCGTCGGCGAGGTTCCGCTCGCGCACCTCCATATCCCAGAGCGCGAACATCGCTTCCGCCTGGACATACTGTGGCGAGGCCTCCTGCGCCGC
>DATAFJ010000012.1:0-9352 GCA_036257535.1 Vicinamibacterales bacterium
CCGACGGCATCTCCGTCACCAACAGCAACGATCTGAACGCCGGCCTGAAGCGGATCGCCGACGACCTCACGTCGTACTACCTGCTCGGCTACTACTCGACGAACACGAAACTTGACGGCAAGTACCGAAGGATTCGCGTTCGGGTGAAGCGCCCCGGAGTTCAGGTTCGCGCGCGCGAGGGGTATCGGGCCGCGACGGTGGAGGAGATTACCGCCGCCGATCCCAAAGCTGCACCGCGCGCCGCGTCGGGACCGTTCAGCACGAACGTCTCGGCGCCAATCATGCCGGGGGGTTCGGGCGCGGCCGTGTCGCCTGCACTCTCCGCCGCACTTGGACGGTTGTCGCAGATCCGGCCGAACGCGCCCTTTCGCCTCCATGCGATCGGCGTGAAGACGCCGGCCGGCCTTCGCGTCTGGATCGCCGGCGAGCTCGAAACCACGGCGGCGCGTACCGCCTGGGCGTCCGGAGCCGACGTCTCGATCATCGTCAGTGGGTCGGCGGGCGGTGGCGGCGCCGCGCGCGGCGCCATCGAGCCTGGGGCGCGCGGCTTTCTTATTCAGACAAACGCCGGCGACGCAAACGGGGACATGCAGGTCCAAGCGCGCATGAATCCAAAGGGAGGCACGGGGTCGGCGATCGGCGACGCAGTCGCGGTGTCGATGCCGCAGGCCGGAGCTTTTGCCGCGGGCGAGTCGCTCATCTTCCGCATGAGCAGCGCAAGTGCTCCGCCGCGGCCAGCCGCCGACTTCCGTTTCAACCGCACGGAGCGCATACGCCTGGAAGTGCCGCTCGCAGGCGCGGCGCGCGCATCGAGCGGGCGCGTGCTGGATCGCGCCGGCCAGCCGCTCGAGGTTCCGGTCGCGGTCAGCGAGCGCGAGTCGGATGGACTCAAATGGCTCGTGGCCGACGTCAACCTCGCGCCGCTGTCGAACGGCGATTACGGGATCGAGCTGACGGCGGAACAGGAAGGGAAGTCCGCGACTCTCGTAACCGCGATACGCGTTGTGCGATGAGGGTCTCGCCAGCCGGTAGCGGTGTTCAGTCATTCCGGTCCTTTTGGAGCGACGCCTCTGGAGCCATCCGAGTAGATAGCCAACGAGCCCAAAGGGGCAGGCACAACACGGGACCGAGCTCGGGCGGTGTGCGCTTCGGCCTCCGAGCGTTCACGGCGTGGGTGACACGGCCGGCGGGCGCGGCCCGGTACAGCGGGCTAAGAAGGAATGGATCCCCATGAGATTCAGCGATTGTTGGTACAGCTAGTGGTGGCCAGAACGCTGCTGGTTGTGACTGCGTTAGCCGAGACGGGGGTCGGCGTGACCTTGCTGTTGTCACCGCCCCTTGTTGCCGGGTTGTTGCTCGGGGTACCACTCGATGCGCCGGCCGCGTTGATCGTGGGCCGAATCACCGGCGCTGCGCTGCTCTCGTTGGGCGCCGCCTGCTGGCTGGCGCGCGATGATGGACCGAGCCGCGCCCGGCGCGGGTTGGTCGCGGCGATGCTGCTGTATAACTCCGCTGCTGTCGTGGTTCTCGCAAACGCTGGCGCGAGCGTGAGACTCGTCGGCGTTCTGATGTGGCCGGCGGTTGCTCTCCACGCCGTACTCGCCGTCTGGTGCATCGCGTGCTTGCGCAGTAGGTCGGCGACCGCGTCGGGGCGGGTGAGAACGAACTCGTAAAAATGATCCATCTGAGCAGTCACATCGTTCTGTTCGCACCTGGCGATGAAGGGACGCACCGGCGCGGGCCATCCAGGAGCTCGCCGGTCACGCAGACCGAAGACGCGATCCGATTGCTCGACGGACGACACTCCGGTCTTGAACCGCTCGAGAATTTTGGAGATATTTTGGACACTCGAGGGGTCACGAGCGGAAGTACTTGCGAGCGAGAAATTTAGTGGAGCGGGCTACGGGAATCGAACCCGTCTAGCTGGCTTGGGAAGCCAGAGCATTACCACTATGCTAAGCCCGCAACACGACGAAATTATACCATCTGGCGATCTGGCGACCTGGTGATCTGGTGATGTCCGTCAGGACCGGATGAACGCCAGAACTTCGTCGCGGCGCCGGACCATGATCTCCTCGGTGAGTCCCTCGAGGTTCAGCCGCAGCAGTGGTTCCGTGTTCGACGGCCGCACGTTGAAATGCCAGTCGTCATACTCGACTGAGATCCCGTCGAGCCTCGACTCACGTCCGTCGGCGTACTTGGCGGCCAGCCCTTCGATCTTCGCCTCCGCCGTCTTCATGTCGGGCACCTTCGTGTTGATCTCGCCAGAAATGAAGTACTTCTCGCGCAGCGGCTCCAGCAGCTCCGCCAGCGTCTGCCCCTTGCGGGACATCAGTTCCAGGATCAGCAGCGCTGGAATGAACCCGTTGTCGGCGTAGAAGTTGTCGCGGAAGTAGTAGTGCCCCGTGACTTCGCCGCCGAAGATCGCGTTCTCCTCCCGCATCCGGCGCTTGAAGAACGCGTGGCCGACGCGGTTGAGAAGCGCCGTGCCGCCGTACCGCGCGGCGACGTCCCTGACGGCGTAGCTCGCCCGTAAGTCATAGATGATTCTTGAGCCTGGATGCTTCATCAGGAACGCCTCCGCGAGGAGCGCGGTGATGAAGTCCCCCGCGATGAACTCGCCGTTCCCGTCAATGAAGAAGCAGCGATCGGCGTCGCCGTCCCAGGCAATGCCGGCGTCCGCCTTGTCTCTCATCACGCGCTCGACGATATCGCGGCGGTTTTCCTCGATCAGCGGATTCGCTTCGTGATTGGGGAACGTTCCGTCCACCTCGAAGCAGAGCCTCGTCGTCTTGCAGGGCAGCCGGTCGAAGACAGGAGGCGCCACGAGCCCCGCGATCCCGCTGCCCCCGTCGAGGACGACGTTGAAGGGTTTAATGACGCCGATGTCGATGAACGACAGCACGTGATCGACGTACTCGTTCAGAATCGCGCGGGTGGCAAGGCTCCCTTGCGATCGTAACGGATTCGGAATGCTCTTGCCTACGACCATGTCGCGGATGTCACCGATGCCGGCGTCGCCGCTCAGTGGAAACGCTTCCCGGCGAACGAGCTTCATCCCGATGTATTCCTTCGGGTTGTGCGACGCCGTGATCTGCGCGCCGCCATCGTGCCCGTCGCGCGCGACCGCATAGTACAGCATGTCCGTCGCGATCAGCCCGTAGTCGACCACGTCCGCGCCCTGCGCCCGCGCGCCGTCGATGAAGGCGGCCGCAATCGATGGAGCCGAGATCCGCATGTCCCGCCCGACGGCAATCCGCCCCGGCTTGAGGTACGCCACGAAGGCGCGCCCGATCTCCCGCGCCGCCGCTTCGTCGATCTCCCGTGGATAGATACCGCGGATGTCGTACGCCTTGAAAACGCCCGGATCGAGATTCATATTCTGGAGAAATCCGTGAGTACCGACTTATCGCCCAGCACAGCGCCGGAATTCACGGTCGCGGAGCGCCCGATGTGGCAGTTGCGGCCGAGGATAGCCTGCCTGACGCTGGCCTCGCGGCCGATCCACGTATTGGCCCACACGATGGCGCCGTCCACCACTGCCTCCTCCTCGACGTGAGCCTGCTTGCCGATCACGGAGTAGGGAAGGAGGCGCGCCCCCGCTTTCACGACCGCCCCTGAATCGACGAAGCACGGTCCTTCGACGACGGCGCCCGGCTCGACGCGCGCGTCAGCCGCGATCCATGCGGCGTTCGCGCCGTTCGTGAAGGGCGGCGCCACGAACCGTCCGTCCATGATGTCGCGGTGGACCTGTAAGTACTTTGCAGGCGTCCCGATGTCGATCCAGTAGCCGCGATCCACGTACGCGACGAACGTCTCGCCGCGCTCGACGAGCGACGGAAAGTAGCTGCGTTCGATCGACCAGGCGGTGTCGGCAGGAATGCGGTCGAAGGTGTCCGGCTCGAGCACGTAGATGCCGGCATTAATCGTGTCGCAGGTGATTTGATCCGGCGACGGCTTCTCGAGAAACCGGTGCACATTGCCTGCGGAATCCGTCTCGACGAGTCCGTACGCGCTCGGATTTTCGACCGGTGTCAACACGATCGTCGCCTTCGCGCGCCGCTCCCGATGCAGACGCAGGACCGCCGGCAGATCGATAGCCGTCATCACGTCGCCGTTGAGAACGACGACGGAGTCGGACAGATACTGCTCCGCGTACTTGACGGCGCCGGCCGTGCCGAGCGGAACCGGCTCGACCACATAGCGGAGGCGGACGCCTTGTGCGTCGCCGTCGCCGAACATCTCTTCGATGCGGCGAGGCTGGTAATTCAGGCTAAGGATGACTTCGTCGATCTCAGGGAGCTTCCGCAGCAGGTCGAGCTGGTACTGGAGGAACGGCCGATCGAAGATCGGCACGATCGGCTTCGGCGTGTGGACCGTCAACGGCCGCAGTCGCGTGCCTTTGCCTCCGGCCAGCAGGATGGCCTTCATGACAATCGGCAATCATATCATCTAGAATGAAGCGGCAGCCGACGCATGAACCTGCCAAACACGCTCACGCTCGCGCGGCTGTTCCTGGTGCCGCTTCTGGTCGTCGTCCTGCTGACGAAGTTCGAAGGGCGATTGATCCTGGGCGTCCGGAAGGAGCTCGTAGGCGCCGCGATCTTCGCGATCGCCTCACTGACCGATTGGCTCGACGGCTACCTCGCGCGCCGGCGCAAGCAGGTCACCGTTCTCGGCCAGCTCATGGACCCGCTCGCCGACAAGCTGCTCATCACGGCAGCGCTCATCTCGCTGATTCAAATGGATCTCGCGCCAGCGTGGATGGTCGCTGTGATTCTCGGGCGGGAGTTCGCCGTCACCGTGCTGCGGAGCGTCGCGTACGCGCGCCACGTCAGCATCCCGGCATCACCGCTCGGGAAGTTCAAGATGGCGGCTGAAGTCATGGCAATCCTGCTGCTCATCCTGGGCACTGATCACCTGCAGCAATTCGTGATCGTTGGGCGGGTGGCGTTGTGGGTGGCGATGGGGGCGGCGGTCGTCTCGGGCGTCGACTACTACCGCCGCTTCCAGCAGGTGCTCTCGCCGAAGCCGCTAGCGATGGAGGGCGATAAGGTCGCCGGCATACACCGCGTCCCGCGCCCCTTCCAGGCGGACCATGGCGGTTTCGGCGCTCACCGAGATCGCCGTGCCGCGGGCGACTGACAGGATCGGGCCCGTCCCGTTCACCCCACGCCGGAACACTGTGAGCTGCTGACCCGGCTTGAGCCCGTGGTCGCTGCCGCGGTCGATCACCATGAGGTTCGAACCCGCGCCCATCGCACGTCTCTCGTCGCCAAAGAGGATGTGCCCAGGATTGGCGAAGTCCGGCTCGCCAGGCGGCAGCGGCTTCGGCTCGGCCGGCGCCGCGCTGTACGGCTCGAGGTAGTCGCCAATCTCGTATCCCGCGCAGGCGTAGAGGGAATCCGCGACCGCCTGATCGGCCTCGACCCTCACGATCTTGATCCAGCCCAGCGTGTGGATACCGATCGGTTCGCCTGGAACCCACTTGCCGCGGTCCATGGGCGGAATGATGCGGCGCACGTAGTACTCCTGGCCGACGGCGATTCCCTGGTCGGTCCCGGCGTTGACGATGAGGCCGTGATAGGGAGGGATGAGGCCCGTCGTCTCCCGCTCGGATCCGGTCAATGTGAGCACCGTCGAGGGCATGCCGTACACCGCGCGCGGGCCGCACGCGATGTCCAGCTCCCCGGAGCGGGGCTGGCCGCCGCGGCTCGGCGCGAGCTGCGCCGCCGCAGGCGCGGCACACAGGATCGAGAACAACGCCGCCGCCGCCGAATACCGTGTACTACGAGACATTGGATTTTGCATGTGCTGCCTTGAGCTCCGTGATGCGTCGCTGCGCATCCTCGAGATACTCGCTCTTCTCGAACTCCTTCACGAGCCGCTCGAGGTAGGGAAGCGCTTCGGCGTTCTGGTTCATCTTCACGAGCGATTCCGCCAGGTAGAAGTACGCACCGTCGCGAAACGTAAACTCCGGATCGCGCGCGAGCAGCGCCTTGAAGCGATCGATCGCGCCCGGATACCACCGATTGCGGTAGTAGAAGACGCCGACCTCGTAATCCGAGGATGCGAGACGGTCCTTGGCCTCGCGCAGCTTCGTGCGGACTTCGCCGCCCAGTTCGCTGTTCGGATACCGTTCGAGAAACACCTCGAACTCTTTAATCGCTTCTTTAGTTTCGGTCTGATCGCGCTGCGCCGACAGCATCTGCTCGAAATGGCCCATCCCCAGCTTGTACTGAGCGTAGTCGGCCCGGCCGTGGGTGGGGAAGAAGGTCAGAAACTCCCGGAACTCGTTGATTGCCAGGATCTTGCCCTCAGTCGTCCCATCACCGAGGTAGCTGTCGCCGATCCCGAGCTTCGCGTCGGCGCGGAACTGACTCTGGGGATAGGTGTCGACGAGGCGTCGAAAATACTCGCGTGCGTTCAGCCACTTGCGGTCGCCGAGCGCCTCGGTGCCGCGCTCGAACAGAAATTTGTCGGGCTCGGCCACTCCGGTCGGCGGATCTTTAGGTCCGGTGGCGCAGGAGGCCACCAGCAGCGTGCCGAGGAGAGCTGAAATGAACCTCATGAGCGTTGGTCGACGACCGACGCGGCGAGCCAGGCATGTTCGGCCGCCAGGCCCTCCTCCAGTGTCACCGACGGGGCAAACCCAAGATCCGCCCGCGCGCGGGACGTATCCGCGTACGTGTCTCGCATGTCTCCCTTCTGGGACGGCTCGCGGCGCACCGGAATTGGCCGGCCGACGACTCGTTCGATGATGGTCAGCGCATCGCTCAGCGAAATCCGCGAGCCGCCGCCGATGTTGTAGACGGCGCCGGGCGTTCCACGGTCGCCGGCAGCCATGGTTGCGGCGACGGCGTCGGCGACGAACGTGAAGTCGCGCGTCTGGCCACCGTCGCCGAACACCACGATGGGGCGGCCTTCGAGCGCCGCGCGCAGAAACTTGTGAAACGCCATGTCGGGACGCTGGCGCGGCCCGTAGACCGTGAAGTAGCGGAGCGCGACGGCCGGCACGCCGTAGGCTGTGTTGTAGAGCATGCAGAGATGCTCCGCCGCCAGTTTTGTTACGCCGTAAGGAGAGATTGGATGGAGCGCCGCATCCTCCTTCATCGGGATCGCAGCCGCATCCCCATAGACGGACGAGGTCGACGCATACACGAATCGATGAAGCGGTCGGCCTTTTGCCGCCTCCAGCAGCGTCTGCGTCGCATCGATGTTGTCGACGGTGTAGGTTCGGAAGTCGCGTCCCCAACTGTTTCGGACACCTGCCTGAGCGGCGAGGTGGAACACGTGGGTGACGCCGTCGAGGAGCGTTCCCAGGTCGACGCGCTCGATGCGGTCTTCGATGAACGAAAACTCGGCCCGCCCGCGAATCGACGCGAGGTTCGCTTCCTTGGCGGCGCGCCCATAGTAGTCTGTGAAACAGTCGAGTCCGATCACGCGCGCACCCCGGCCCAGGAGTGCTTCAGTGAGGTGCGAGCCGATGAACCCCGCGCAGCCTGTCACGAGCGCGATCATGCGAACGCCTTTCGAATACGATCCGGCAGCCGGCACGGACGGCCGCCCGGGCCGAGCGCCGCGTGCACGGTGCGGCCGACCGCGGCCACCGAGCTGTCCGTCCGCCTGACCACTTCATAGTCGAACTGCATTCGAACCGGAGAAACCACCGTGCCCTTCGTCCTCACGTCCAGCTCGTCGTCATACTGCGCGCCGCGCAAGTACTCGCAATGTGCCTCGATCACCGGAAGCGCCACGCCTTCCGCTTCCATCTCCCGGTACGTCCATCCGAGGGTGCGCAGGAGATCCGCGCGAGCGACTTCGAACCAGACGAAGTAGTTCGCGTAGTACACGACGCCCATTTTGTCGGTTTCGGCGTATCGGACGCGTACTGTTGAGACGGAAGCAGGCACGATCAGGCCGGGCGCCCCACGCCTGTTTCGGCCGCCTCGCGAAGCGCACGGGTAGCGGCGGCCGGGTCGCCTGCGCCGAAGATGGCGTTTCCCGCGACGAGAATGGACGCGCCTGCTGAAACGAGGCGGGCGGCGTTCGTCTGATCGACGCCGCCGTCCACCTCGACGGGAGCCCGGCTGCCGGCCTGGTCGAGCAGCGTACGGACCGCCCGTATTTTTGACTCGCTGCGCGGGATGAAAGTCTGCCCCCCAAAGCCGGGGTTGACCGACATGACGAGCACGTAGTCGACGTCCGCGGCGATTTCGCTGATCGCGCCCGGAGGCGTCGACGGGTTCAACACGACGCCAGCTTTCACTCCCAGGCTGCGGATCAGCGTGATGGTCCGGTGCAGGTGCGGCAGCACCTCGACGTGCACGGAAATCATCGAGGCCCCCGCTTCAGCGAACGCGCCGATGTAGCGGTCCGGATCCATGATCATCAGATGCACGTCGAGCGGCACCGAGGCAATCCGCTTGAGCGCCCGAACGACGGGCGGCCCGATCGTGATGTTCGGTACGAAGTGACCGTCCATGACGTCGACGTGGATGAGGTCCGCGCCACCGCGCTCCACGGCGCGGATCGCGTCGCCAAGCGCAGCGAAGTCTGCGGAGAGAATCGAAGGCGCTATGCGAATCATCGGCTGACTTCGAGCGAGATGGCCTCTCCCGGCGCAATCTGGAAACCGGCCTGCGGGATCTGGCGAATGACGATCCCGGCGGGAACACCCGGATAGGGGTGGTCTCCGACAAGCGCCACCCTGAACCCGCGACGGCGCAAAATGTCGGCCGCGCGATCGCCGCTCACGCCAATCAAGTCCGGCATCACGTAAGTTGCGTCGCGCTCGCCGCGATTGACGAGCAGCGCCACGCGCGTCCCCGGAGCCGACGGTGGCGGCTCCTGCGCGACCACGGCGCCCGCCGGCGTGCCGCCGGTGCGGATTTCCGCGACCGGCCCGATCTCGAAGCCGTCCTCGCGGAGCCGGAGTTGCGCGGTCCGATCGCTCTCGCCGACGACGCCCGGCACGTTCGCCAGTCGAGGTCCGGCGCTCACCCACACACGCACGCTGCGCTGCCTCCGCGTCGTCGTTCCCGCGGCCGGCTCCTGAAGCACGATCCGGCCGGGCGGCATCTTTGGATCCAGCCGGCGCCCTTCCTCGACTTTCAGACGCAGACCCAGGTCCGCCAGCGAGACACTCGCTTCGTTCACCGTTCGCCCGCGCAAATCAGGCGCTACGACGTCCCGCGTCCTCAACGCGACCCGCATCGCCGCCGCGGCGAACAGCAGATACGTCACCAGCAGCGCACCGGCCAGCAGGAGCAGTTTGCCGGCGCTCCAGACGCGCGTCGTGAGCGCCATAACTAGGAGAGGCCGGTCTCAAGACCGGCCCCTCCATAGTGTA
>DATAFJ010000049.1:0-24816 GCA_036257535.1 Vicinamibacterales bacterium
TTACCCTAGCACGTCCAAAAAACTAGGTCAACATATTGATGGATAAGGAGTTGTGCTACTCTCAGCCATTGCGGATTGTGATCGACTATCGGCCCGCCCTTCGGGAGCGGACGGGCGTTGGAGAATACTTTCACGAGATCGCGCGTGCGCTGGCTCAGGGCCCCGACGAGATTGTGCTCTTTTCGAGCTCGTGGAAAGACCGCATTGATGTGCGGGACATCCCGAGGGCACGTGCCGTCGATCGCCGCGTGCCAGTACGGCTGCTGAACCTGGCGTGGCATCGCCTCGAGTGGCCGCCGGTCGAGCTGCTCGGCGTCGGCCTCGTGGATATCGCTCACTCGCCGCACCCGCTGCTACTCCCCGCCCGCGACGCCGTTCAGGTCGTCACGATCCACGACCTCGACTTCCTTCGTCATCCCGAACGCACGCACCGCGAAGTGCGCCGCGACTACCCTGCGCTGGCCCGCTCTCACGCCGCGCGAGCCGATCTCGTGGTCGTACCCTCGCCTTTCGTCGGGCGCGACGTCGCTTCGACCTTCGGTATCGATACGGCGCGGATCCTCGTCTGTCCTGCTGGCGCGCCGCAATGGCAGCGGCACACGCGGCGGCCGGCCGGCGGCTACCTGCTGTTCGTTGGAGCGATCGAGCCTCGCAAGAACGTCAGCGGCCTTCTTGACGCTTACGAACGCCTGCTCGAACGGCGCCGGGATGTCCCGGATCTCTGGATCGCTGGAAGGGCTACAGCGAGTGCAGATGGCGTGGTCGAGCGAACGCAGCGTCCGCCGCTTGCGGGTCGGGTAAAGCTGACCGGCTACATCGATCCGACCCTTCGCCGGCAGCTCTACGAGGGGGCGAGCCTGCTGCTCTTGCCGTCGTTCGACGAGGGATTCGGGCTGCCGGCGCTCGAGGCGATGACACTGGGGATTCCGGTGGTCGCGAGCGATCGCGGCGCCCTGCCCGAGCTCGTTGGAAACGCCGGGATCCTGATCGATCCGAACGATCCGGGTTCCATTGCGGCGGCGATCGAACGGATCCTGGACGATACTGCCCTCGCAGCAGAAATGGAGACACGCGGTTTCGAGCGAGCCGCGCACTACAGCTGGGAACACTCGGCGCGCGTGCTGCGAGACGCGTACGCGACCGCCCTCGCCCGCCGGGAACAATCCGCCGCCTGATGGCCGTCATTGCCGTTGACGCCCGTGAGCTGGCCGGGCATCGCACCGGCGTCGGACGCTATCTCCTCGAGCTCCTGCGGCGATGGTCTGGCGACGGGGGAAAGCAGCCCGAGTCGGACCTCGCGCTCGCCGCGGCCCGGCATCGCTTCGTGCTGTACTCGCACGCGCCGCTCCCGGCAGATGTCCCCTTCCTGCGGCACGAAGTCGTTCTGGCCGGCGACGGCGGCACGAGGTGGGAGCAGACGGTGTTCGCTCGCGCGCTGCGGCAAGAACGGCCCGACGTGCTTTTCGCTCCCGGAGGCACCGCGCCACTCCTGGTGACGACCAAACTGGTCGTCGCCATTCATGACCTGTCATACATGGCGCATCCCGAGTGGTTTCGATGGCGTGAAGGGGTGCGCCGCCGGCTGAGCACCAGGCTCGCGGTGCGCAAGGCAAGCGCCGTGTTGACCGGTTCCGCGTTCTCGGCGAGCGAAATCGTGGAACGCCTTGGAGTGCCACGCGACCGGGTTCACGTCACGCACTACGGCGGTCCGGACCCGGAAAACCCCGAGAGCGACAGCAAGGAACGACTCGTCCTGTTCGTTGGATCCATCTTCAACCGAAGGAGAGTGCCTGACCTCATTCGAGCGTTCTCGCACGTGGTGCAGCGGCTCCCCGACGCCCGTCTGGTGATCGTCGGCGAAAACCGGACGTATCCGGCAGAAGACCCCGAGGCGCTCGCGCAGTCCCTTGGTACCGGTGATCGGGTAGAGATACGGGGATACGCTTCCGACACGGAGATTGCCTCGCTCTACGCGCGCGCCGCGGTCTTCGCCTTCATTTCCGAGTACGAGGGCTTCGGCTTCACGCCTCTCGAAGCCATGGCTCGCGGCGCCGCCGTTGTGGTCGCGGACACGCCACTCTCGCGGGAGATCTACGGCCGTGCCGCCGTAAGGGTCGCTCTCGGCGATGTACCGGCTCTCGCCGAAGCCATCTCGACGTTGCTCGAGCAGCCGGAGCACCGCCGCGCAGTTGCGGCTCTGGGCCGAGACGTGGTGGCGATGTACTCATGGGATCGCACCGCAGCCGACACGCTGCTGGTCCTCGAACGGGCGGCGCGCGCGTGACGGCGCGTCCACGGGTCGCGGTCGTCATCGTGAGCTTCAACGTTCGTGAGGACCTCACCCGCTGCCTGGAATCACTCCATGTCCACCCGCCGGCCGCCACTCACGAGATCGTCGTCGTCGACAACGCGTCCAGGGACGGATCTGCCGCAGCGGTTCGCGACCGTTGGCCGGACGTCCTCGTCCTGGAGTTCCAGCGCAACCTCGGGTTTGCAGCCGCCACCAACGAGGGCATTCGCGCGACACGCCAGGGCGGCGCCCCGCTCATACTGCTGCTGAACCCCGACACCGTCGTCCCCGCCGGAGCACTCGATCGCCTCATCGACCGGCTGCTTGCCCATCCCGGTGTGGCAGCGGCCGGGCCGCGGCTGGTCGACGCGTCCGGCACGGTCGAGTTGTCGTGGGGTCCGATGGTTGCTCCGTTCGCCGAACTTCATCAGAAGATGATGACGCGACTGCAGCAGTCTGGCTGGCGCACCGCGACATCCGTGGCCGAGCGCCGCACCAGCAGGGAACGCTTTGTCGACTGGGTCAGCGGCGCGTGCCTGCTCGTCTGGCGCGCCGATGCCGAGGCGGTCGGCCTTCTCGACGAGCGATATTTCCTGTATCTGGAGGATGTCGACTTCTGCGCCGCGCTGCGCGCACGTGGACGCCGGATCCTGTTCACACCGGCTTCCGAGATCGTTCATCTGAGAGGCCGCGCGAGAGCATCGGCGCCGGCGGCGACCGAGGAGGCGTACCGGCGCGCGCAGATTGCCTTTTACGAGAAACATCACCCCGGATGGGCCGGGTTACTCCGTCGATACCTCCGGATTCGGGGTAAGCTCGAACCCGATCGAACCTAGTCCACCTTGCGCATCGCCATCGACGCCCGCAAACTTCACGACTACGGCATAGGAACCTATGTCAGGAACCTGCTGCGCGAGCTCGCGCGGCAGGATTCATCGACCGAATACGTGCTGCTCTGCCGTCCGGACGACACCGAGGCGGTCAATCGCCTGGGGCCGAACTTCCGGGCTATCACTGAGCGGATGCGGCCGTATTCGATGCTCGAACAGGTGACGGTCCCCCTCGACCTGCGCCGTGAAGGCGTCGATCTCTTCCACGCTCCGCACTACGTGCTGCCGCCCCTTGTCGGGTGCAGATCTGTCGTGACGATCCACGACTGTATTCACCTGATGTTCCCGCAGTACCTGCCGAACCGGCTCGCGTGGGCGTACGCGAGGGCATCGATGTGGGTCGCCACGCACCATTCCGATCGGGTACTTACCGTCTCGGAAACGTCCAAGCGGGACATCCTGCGCTTCTACCAGATCCCACCCGAGAAGATCGAAGTCATTCACAACGGCATCGACGAACGTTTCTGGACGGCGCCGAGCGAAGAAGACGTGATCCGTGTCCGCGAACGCTACCAGCTCACCGATCCGTTCCTGCTCTACGCGGGAAACATCAAACCGCACAAGAACCTCGAGAGGGTCATCGACGCGTTCTATCGCCTGCGGAGCTCGGGCTGCCCGGACCTGCGGCTGCTCATCATCGGCCACGAGATCTCGCGCTATGCGACGCTCCGGCGTGCCGTGCATCGCCACCAGCTGCACAAGTACGTTCGCTTTCTCGGGTTCGTGCCCGACGAAACTCTGGCCGTCCTGTACCGGCTTGCCAGCGTCTTCGTCTTCCCGTCGCTGTACGAAGGTTTCGGCCTGCCGCCCCTCGAGGCGATGGCGAGCGGCACGCCGGTTGTCGCCTCGAACGTCTCGTCTCTGCCCGAGGTCGCAGGCGATGCGGCGCTGCTCGTCGATCCCGAGGATCCCGAGGCGATCGCCGGCGCGGTTTATCTGCTTCTCACCGACCGCACGCTGCGAGAAGAGCTGCGGCAGCGCGGCCTGGTACGTGCGCGCACGTTCACATGGGGCGAATCGGTTGCGCGGACCCGCGCGATTTACCACGAGGTGCTGGCCGGATGAGCGCGCGGGTCGCGATCGTGCACGATTGGTTGACGGGGATGCGCGGCGGCGAGCGAGTGCTCGAAGCGCTCTGTCAGATGTATCCGCAGGCAGAGCTCTTCACGCTTGTTCACGTTCGCGGCGCGGTGTCGCCAGCGATCGAGTCGCGCAAGATCCACACGTCAATCATCCAGCGCCTCCCGGGCGCCGCGCGGCATTACCGCCAGTACCTGCCGCTCTTCCCCTTTGCCATCGAGCAGCTCGACCTCGATCGCTTCGATCTCGTGATCAGCAGCAGCCACTGCGCGGCGAAAGCGGCCGTGACGCCGGGACGAGCGATTCACGTGTGCTATTGCCATTCGCCGATGCGTTATGCGTGGGATCAGTTCGACGCCTATTTCGGCGAGGCGCGCCTCGGTCGTGTCCGGTCAGCCGTCATGCGGCGCGTGATGCGGCGGCTGGCGCGCTGGGATGCCGCGACTGAAGGGCGCGTCAATCGGTTCGTCGCCAACTCCCGGTATGTTGCCGGCAGGATCCGCCGATACTATAATCGCGAGGCTACGGTGGTGCATCCGCCCGTCAATACGGCCTTTTTTCACCCCGACGGCACTTCTCGCGGCGAGTATCTCCTGGTTGTGTCGGCGCTCGTTCCGTACAAGCGGCTCGATGTCGCGATCGCGGCGGCGAAAGAGGTCGGGCTGCCGCTCAAGATCGCCGGCGTCGGCGGCGAACGGCGGCGCCTCGAGCGACAGGCTGGTCCATCGGTGCAGTTTCTTGGACGTGTCTCGAACGAGCAAATCCGTGAGCTTTATCGCGGCGCACGGGCCGTGCTGATGCCAGGCGAAGAGGACTTCGGCATCGTCCCGGTCGAAGCGCAGGCGTGCGGCCGGCCGGTCGTCGCCCTTGGCCGCGGCGGCGCACTCGAAACGGTCGAAGATGGCGTGACCGGCGTCCTCGTAAAGGACGACAGCGTCGAGGCGTTTGCGGCAGGCGTCCGGACCGCGGTCGAACGCGACTTCGACGCCGACACGCTCCGCTCGCGGGCAGAACGCTTCTCCGAAGAGCACTTCCTGTCGGGAATGAGGCGGGTCATGGATGACGCGCTCGGCGCCGGAAACCCGCGATGGTAAGACGCCAGAGCCGGCTCCTGACGACGTACTACGTCCTCGCGGACATCGTCCTCGGGATGGCCGCGTTTGCGCTTGCCTACTTCGTGAGGTTCGAGACCGGTCTCATCCCGGTCACCAAAGGCTATCCCCCGTTTTCTCAGTACGCGACGCTCGCGCCGTTCGTCGGGCTGCTGGTTCCGCTTGCCTTCCAGACACAGGGGCTCTACCGTCTGCGCCGCGGCCGCTCGCGTGTCGATGATTTCTTTGCCGTGTTCGTCGGCACCATCGTCGCGATCGTGCTGGGGTTGATCGGCACCCTCTACGTACAGACGTATCTGGCGTCGGACGCTGCGAAGGATCGCGGCGCGTACGAAGTCTCGCAGTACGTCTGGGCGCTGTTCCTCGTTTTGAACGTCGCGCTGGCCTACGGCGCGCGGTCGCTCGTGCGCGGCGCGCTCGAGCGGAGGTGGCGCGCCGGCGTTGGCGTCAAGCGCGTGCTCATTGCCGGCGCGGGCGATCTGGGGCGGCTCGTTGCCGACAAGATCCTCGAGCATGCCGAGCTCGGGTTCCGTATCGCGGGATTCGTCGACGACTCGGCCACGGAAGATCACATCGGCTATCGCGGCCTTCCGCTGCTCGGCACGCTCGACGACACCGGAGAAATCTGCCAGCGCGAACGGATTGACGAAGTCTACGTCGCCCTGCCGCTCGAAGCGCACGCCCGCATGCTGACCGTCATCGAGCAGGCGAGCCGCGAGCTCAGCGACATCCACGTCGTCCCCGACCTGTTGCAGTTCATGGCCTTGAGAGCGCGGCTCGAAGATCTGGATGGCGTGCCTATCGTCAGCATCCACGACGTCCCGCTCCAGGGGCTGAACAGCGCACTGAAGCGCGTCATCGATGTCGCGATCTCGGGTGTCGCCCTCCTGCTCCTTGTGGCGCCCGCCGGCCTCATCGCGCTCCTCGTCCGATTGACGTCCCCGGGCAACGTGTTCTACCGGCAGGAGCGCATGGGCCTCGACGGGAAGGCGTTCACCGTTTACAAGTTCCGCTCGATGTACGCCGATGCCGAGATGGACAGCGGCCCGGTCTGGGCCCGCGACGACGATCCACGGTGCACGCCGGTTGGCCGTCTCCTGAGACGCTGGGACCTCGACGAGATACCGCAGTTCTGGAACGTCCTGAAGGGAGAGATGTCGATTGTCGGCCCGCGGCCGGAGCGGCCGTTCTTCGTGCAGCAGTTCAAACTGCGCATTCCGCAATACATGCTTCGTCACAAGGTCAAGGCGGGGATCACCGGCTGGGCGCAGGTGAACGGCTGGCGCGGCAACACGTCGATCGAAAAGCGAATCGAGTACGACCTGTACTACATCGAGAACTGGTCGGTTGGCCTCGATCTCAAGATCATGTGGCTGACGCTCGTCCGCGGTTTCTCCCGTGTCGCATGAAGGGGGCGCGGGTTGTCATAACCGGGGCGGCGGGCTTCATCGGGTCGCATCTCGCCGAAGCGCTCCTCGACCGCGGGTGCACGGTCGTCGGGATCGACAACCTCTCGACAGGTTCGACCGCTAATATCGGGCACCTCGCGAACCGCGACTTCACGTTCATCAAGCACGACGTCACGAACTACATTTACATCGAGGGCGCCGTCGACTACGTCCTGCACTGGGCGAGTCCGGCGAGCCCGATCGACTACCTCGAGCTGCCGATCCCGACATTGAAAGTAGGGGCGCTTGGAACGCACAAGGCGCTCGGGCTCGCCCTGGCGAAGAAGGCCACGTTCGTCCTGGCCTCCACGTCAGAGGTGTACGGCGATCCGCTGGAGCACCCGCAGAAGGAAACGTACTGGGGCAACGTCAACCCGATCGGGCCGCGCGGAGTTTACGACGAAGCCAAGCGGTTTGCCGAGGCGATGGCGATCGCCTACCAGCGTTTTCACGGGCTCGAGACGAGAATCGTCCGCATCTTCAACACATACGGACCTCGCATGCGGACGCATGACGGCCGGGCGGTTCCCACCTTCATCTCCCAGGCGCTGCGCGGTGAAGAGCTGACGATCTTCGGAAGCGGCACACAGACGCGGAGCTTCTGCTACATCACCGACCTGGTGGACGGAATCCTCAGGCTGATGGCGTCGAACGTGCGCGAGCCGGTCAACATCGGCAATCCCCAGGAAACGACCATCGAGGAGATCGCCCTGATCATCAAGCGATTGACGGGGTCGACGAGTGAGATCGGCTACAGACCGCTGCCCGAAGACGATCCGAAGGTGCGGCGTCCCGACATCACCCGCGCGCGGACACTGCTCGGCTGGGAGCCGAAGGTCGACCTGGAGCAAGGCCTTACGACCACGATCGAGTATTTCCGAACGGCGCTGGCTGCCCGCTAGCAGCCCCGTGGTGAAACGGTTGCCGGGGCTGCAGCAGTCCGTGCCGAGGTGAAGAAAAAGGGGACAGTCACCTTTTTCTTGAAAATTCTGACCTGCCGAAAAAGGTGACTGTCCCCTTTTTCGCGTGCTGTCGCCACCGACTGCTAGCTCGCCGTCTTCGATCTGAGGCGCTTGATCCCGCGCTGGATCCGCTCCGCCAGCTCGCGCTCGGTCTGAAGCGCCTTCAGCGTCGCCTGCGCTTCGCGGACCATCTCGGTCAGCCTCGACAAGTCGGCCATCACGTGGTCCAGAACCGCCTTCTGCTCACCGAGCGCCTCCATGTTGAGTTCAACGTCCTCGAGCATGTTGACGATGGCGTTCGTCTTGAGCTGCACCTCGCCGACGAGGCCCTTGCGCGAGTTGATCTCCTGCAGCCGCGCCTCGGTGGCGTCGATTCCCGCGATTACCTCGTCGACGCGCGACTTGAGCGCGTTGACGTCACCCCGATGCTCCTCGACATACTGCAGGTCCGCCTTGCTGCGGGCGCTGAGCTCGTGAATGGCGTCGACTTCCTGCTTCACGGCGTCGACGACCGCCGCGCGCGCCGACAGCGCCTGCGTCTTCCGCTCCACGTCGTCGGACAGCTGCCTGAGCTCCCCGAGGCGCGCTTCGAATGAGGTGATCCGCTTTTCCGCGAAGGCCATCTGCGAGCGCCGCTGCTCGAGCTGCTTGAGCGCCGCCTCGAGCCGCGCGAGCTGATCGTCGGCCGCTTCGACCTGCGCCGCAACCTCGCGCTGGCGCGACTGCGAGCGCGCGAGCTCTTCGACGAGCTCTCCTTTCGTGGCCGTCGCGCGTCCGAGATCGTCGATGAGGCGCTGCAGTTGCGACTGGCGATCGGCCGTCTCCGTCGACAGGGTGCGACCCGCGGCGACGAGCTCGCTCAGCCGCCACTCCTGGTCCGCGATCTCTGCCTCTTCCCTCCTGGCAACGCCATAGTTCTCGCGGAGCTCGTCGATCCCCTTCCGCAGCCGTGCCTGTTCCTCTCTGAGCGGCAGCAGCTTCTCCTGCGACGCCATGAGCGACGCGAGCTTTTCCTGGGCGTCCGCGACCTGAACACCGACCGCATCGCAGAGATTCTTGAGCGACTCGGCTTCGGCGCGCCGTTTGAGCTGATCGTCCAGCCGTCGATCCACGTCCACTGCAAGGCTGCTCAAGGCATTCAAACGCTCTTCAATCCGCCCGACCAGCTGCTGTCGCGCCTCGAGCCGGGCAGTCTGCCCGTCGAGATCACCCGTCATCGACGTCAGGCTGGCGGTCTTTTCGATCGCTTCGTCCACAGCCTTCAGCCTCTCGACGATCGCGTTGACCTTGGCTTCCAGGTCGGGAACGCCGGTTCCGAACGTCGTCAAACGTTCGGCGGCGCGCTCGAGCGCGGTGCGGTCGGCTGACAGGCGTTCGGCGAGCTGCGCCGCCGCCGCCTGGTTCTTGTGCAGATCCTGAATCTCGTTGCGAAGCGCGGTGATGTCGTTGCGGCTCTGGCCCAGGGTGTCGAGCTGGCGCGCGGTCTTCTCGGACAGCTGGTCGACGTTCGTCAGGCTGTCTTTGAGCGCGTCGAGCGCAGCCTGTTTCTGCTGAAGGTCGGCAGCCTCTCCATCGAGGCGTTGCAGCTCTCTGGCGAGAACGTCGACGCGCTGGCCTGCGGCGGCGAGCTCCTTTTCGCGCGCCGCGAGCGCCTCGATAGCCTTTTCAGCGCCAGCGACCGACGAATGCAGCGCCGTTACCCGCTGGTCGAAGGCGTCGAGCTCCTTGCGCTCAACGGACATCCGTTCGAGGTAGCCGCGGATGAACGTGCCCAGCGAGGTCCGATCGCGTTCGAGGCGGGCGACGTCGAGGGCGAAGACTTCTTTCGCTTTGAGGGCGTTTTCCAGCTCCGCTGAGGATTCCCGCGCCACTTTCTCGATCCGGTCGATGATCTCCTCGGTCCGGGCCGCCTGCTTCGCCCCCTCGTCCAGCTTTCCGATCTGGACCTCCATGTTCCAGACCATTTCGTTCAGGCGGTTCGACTCGACGACGGCGTGCTCGACGGTGACTTTCTGCTGCTCGAGAGCCTTAACCTTCTGCGACACGTGCTCGGACAGCGCGTTGAGCGCCGTCATGCGCTCTCCGACGGTCCGGCTCATCTCCTGCAGCGCCGCCAGTCCCGCGAGCTTGCGTTCGACCTCTTTGACCGACTCCGTGATGCCGGTCGCCTCGTCTCGCGACTGTCGCGTCAGGTCGTGCAGTTTCGTGTAGTCCTGATCGAGCTGTCCGGATGCCGCGCGCAGCCGTTCGACGTCGGCGCCGAGGCTCCCTGCCTGGCCGGCCGCGTCCTTCATCTCGCCGACCGCCTGCCGGAGCTCGTCGCGCAGCCCATCGAGCTGCTCCTGCTCCTTCTTCAGGGCCTCGAGGCTGGAGCGCGTCTGAATCGACAGCGAGGACAGGTGCTGTATCTCTTTGCGGTGGCGCTGCAGCTCGCCGTCTGGTGCGACCAGCGCCTGCGCCTCACGCTGGGCGCCGTCGACGGTCTCACCGAGCGACTTGATCTTTCCGCCGAGGGCATCGACCTCGGCGACTCGTTCGTCGAGTTGAGCGATCCGCCCGGAGATCTCGTCGATCCGGGCCTGGACCGCTGTGGCCTTCTCGTCCACCTGCTGCAGCGATTTCGACGCCTGCGACAGCCTGGTCGCCTGCAGCTGAATCTGCGACAGCATCGTGCTGAGCGCGCCCCGTTCCTCGCGCGCCGTGCCGATGAGCGTCCCGAGCTCGTCGGCCTGCTCGCGGGCGGGCTTGCTCCCTGTTCCAAGCTTCTTGAGTGAGTCCAGCATGATGCTCCCCTGCCGGGCAGAAAAAGGGGACAGTCACCTTTTTCCTCTTTCGCCGCCGTTTCTGCCCAGTTGGAAAAAGGTGACTGTCCCCTTTTTCTTTTCGGTCAGTGCGACCCCAGGGATGAGGCCCCGCGGACTGCATAATGCACGCCCGAGACGAGCGTGATTGCGAGGGAGCCGTAGACGAGCGCTGTCACGAGGGGGGACGGGCGCCCTAAGTAGTTGAACGTCAGCATGGTGACGCCCGTGATGAGGTAGATCGCCGTCGCAGCCTTGCCCCAGACCGATGGATGAAACGTACGGCGGCCGACGGCCAGGTTCACGATGGCGACGGTGAGGACGATCGCGACGTCGCGGCTGATGATCAAAATTGTCAGCCAGAGCGGGAAGCGATTCGGATACCCCAGATCGGGCAGGGTGAGCACGATGAACATGGTGACGAGCAGCAGCTTGTCGGCCATGGGGTCGAGCCACGCGCCGAGCGTCGTCTTCTGCCCCGTTCGCCGCGCGATCAGGCCGTCGAGCGCGTCGGTCGCGCCGGCTGCAAGGAACGTCAAGAGCGCCCACCCGGGATAGCCGTAGACAAGGCAGATCACGAACGCGGGGATCAAGAGAACGCGGAGCAGGGTCAGCTGGTTTGCCGCGGTCAACGAGCCGGTCACGGCTTGCGCGTCCAGAGCGCTCTGAGGCGCTCGATCGCCGACGCCGCCTCGGCGCCGGTGACGGGGCGGGCCGGCTGAAAGGTCTCTCCTTCCAGGGGCGCAAGTGTGTCGGCCGCCACGGCAAGTGCGGCGGCCGGATAGCTCGCATGCCCGGGACCAAGATCCTGGAAGCGAGGCTGGGCCTCGCGCCACTTGCGGCCGTCATCGGGATGGCGGACCGCGACGACCTCGATCGCCCGTGCGAGCGTCTCGGCAAAGTCGCCCCGTCGAACCTCCGCGGCCGGCTGAAATGTGTGGTTCGGGTATACCTCCATGATTCCGGCACGCGCGACGCCGAGGATCCAGGCAGCCGCCCAGTGCCCGCGCGTGTCCGTAATCACGTCCGGCGCCCGCCGGCCGGCGCTCGCGACGAGCTCACTGAGGCGGATGCCGATGAGCGCCGCGACGTCGCCTCGCGTGACGGTTTGTGATTGGCCGATCGCGTGAAAGGACGCCGGCAGCTTCGCCAGTTCGGCGCGCTCTCGCAGTCGCTCGATTCGACCGGTCAACTCGGCGCTCGGCTCGAGGGCGGCAGCCTGTTCGAGCGCCGAGATGGCAGCGTCGGCCTCGGCGCGTGCTTCGTGCACGTCGGCGAGCGTCACCAGCGCGCGCGCATCGCCAGAGTCGAGCTCGACGGCCCGGCGCGCTGACGCCAGCGCTTCGTCGAGCCGGCCGGCGCGCTGTTCGACGGCCGCGAGCTCGCGATGAAGGAATGCGCTCTCCGGCGAGGCCTGAATCGCCTGGGCGTAGCGCTCGCGCGCCGACTCGAACCTGCCTGCGTCCGCCTCCTGGCGCGCGTTTGCGATTCGCTGTTCGACGACGCGCAGGCGGAGGACGTCGATTCGCGGGCGCAGATCGGTCAGCGAGGCGTCCGCGTCGAGCGCGGCGGTGAAGCTCGCTAATGCCTCCTCTCCTTTGCCGGCTTCGAGGAGCGCCTCTCCGCGGCCGAGGAGCGCCGGCACATAGGTCGGATCCGAGGCGAGCGCGCGCGTAAACCGGTCGGCCGCGGTCTCGAGGTCCTTTCGTGCGAGCGCCACGTACCCGAGACCCGCTTCCGCTGGATAGAAGTCGGGCGCGGTCTTGAGAGAGGCGCCGAACCGGCGTTCTGCCTGCCTCAGATCTCCGGACTGGAGCGCGTTCCACGCGACGCGGTGTGAGGCCGCGGCTGCCGAGCCCTCGAACGCCTGCGGAACCGGGGGGAAGGCGAACGCGGGATAGCGAGGAACGGCTGGCGGCGGAATCGTTTTGGGCGCACAGGCAGGACCCGCACAAGCCGCAAGGGCAACCAGACAAAGCAGAAGCCTGGTTTGCCCTGCCCTCCGTACTTCGGTCTTCGTCCTTCGTCCTTCGAGGAACAATGAACGAGGCACGAGGAACGACGTGCCAAGGAGCTTACGCACCGATTTGGCTGAGAAGGCGCCGGGGCACATCCGCTTCGAGCGAGATCCGGCCGTTGCGGGTAACGTGACGGAGGACATGCGCGTGCCGGTAGACGCTCGCGATCCGCTCGCGATCGCGGTCCGAGCTGGCGTCGAACTCGAGCGTGACGCGCGTGGTATCCAGCGCCAGCCGCGACGCGATCGCATCTACGAGCTGCTGCCGGCCGTCCCCGTTCAGCGCCGAGATGCAGAGAGCGGAAGCGTGCGACGTCTCCAGGCGGCGGACTTCGTGCTCGGAGAGCAGATCGCACTTGTTGAAGACGTCGAGGGTCGGCACGCCGGACGCTCCGACTTCTGCCAGGACGCGGTGGACCGCGTCCGTACGCCGGTTGCGGTCCGGGCTCGCCGCGTCGATCACGTGGACGAGCAGATCCGCGGCGGCGACCTCCTCGAGCGTCGCGCGAAACGCGGCCACGAGCGCATGCGGGAGTCGATCGATGAACCCGACCGTATCGGAGACCAGAAGCTGCCGGCTATCGGACAGACGGACACGCCGCACGAGCGGGTCGAGCGTGACGAACAGCGCATCAGAGGCGTGCGCGTGATCCCCGGTCAGCCGGTTGAACAGCGTCGTCTTGCCCGCGTTCGTATAGCCGACGAGCGCCACCGTGGGTACATCCGACTTGTGCCGGCGCTCACGGAGCTGTTCGCGCCTGCGGCGGACGACATCGATCTCACGTCCGAGGGTGCTGATGCGATGGCGGATCCGGCGGCGGTCGGTCTCGAGCTTCGTTTCACCAGGTCCGCGGGTGCCGATGCCGCCGCCCAGCCGTGACAACGCCGCGCCGGAGCCGACGAGGCGCGGCAACAGGTACTTCAGCTGCGCGAGCTCGACCTGCAGCTTGCCTTCGCGCGTCCTCGCGCGCCGTGAAAAAATGTCGAGGATGAGCTGCGTGCGGTCGATGACCTTGCGATCGAGCCGCGCTTCGAGGTTTCGCAGCTGCGCCGGCGAGAGCTCGTTATCGAAGATCACGAGGTCTGCGCCGGTTTCGGCGCAGCCCAGCGCGAGCATGTCAACCTTGCCGCTTCCGAGAAAGGTCGCGGGATCGGGCTTCGGACGTTCCTGAAGCACGCGCAGGACGACTGTTGCCCCGGCCGCTTCCGCGAGGCCGGCGAGCTCGTCGAGCGCGTGATCGGGATCGATGCTTCCGAGTGAGCGGCTCGTCAGCCCAACGAGCGCTGCTCGCTCCTGCGCCATCGTGCGCGAGGATTTCATTTCAGCGATTCTAGCACCGCCGCCCACGGGATCGCGCCGTCGCGCAACAGCCGCGGCGTCTCGTCGCGAACGTCGACAACCGTCGACGGCAGACCACCGCGAATCGGACCAGCGTCGACCACGACATCGACATCGTCACCGAGCGACGCGATGACCGCTGCCGCATCCATGGCCGGAGGCTGACCCGATCTGTTCGCACTGGTCGCCGTCAGCGGCGCGCCGAACCTCCGCGCAAGGGCCCGCGTCACGGGATGAGCGGGTACTCGAACCGCGACGCTGCCGTCGGCGGCCCGCACGCCGGTCGCGAGATCGCTGCGGGCGTTGATGACGAGCGTGAGCGGGCCGGGCCAGAAGCGCAGAGCCAGCTGCTGACCCAGAGGTGTGAGCCGGCCTACGCGCGTGAGGACCTGACTGAGGTCCGCCGCCACGAGCGGAAGGGCCATCGACGCATCCCGCCCCTTCAGCTCGAACAGCCTGGCGACTGCGCAATCGTCCTGCGGGTTGACGGCGAGGCCGTAGAGCGTGTCGGTCGGAATGCCGAGGATCCCGCCGCCCGCTAGCAGCGCGGCAAGCCGCTCGATCGCGGCTGGATCGGGACGCTCGGCATCGATGCTGACGACGGAAGGCACCTGTCTGATTATGACGAACCCTGGACGAACTTCACCTTTACCCGTGGTCGACAGTGGGCGCGGGAGCGCCATGCGCGCTGGGCGAGTCCATCATCACGCGCCTCACGAGGATCGCGACGACTACGAGCGCAACCGTGTCGACGATGAAGACCGCTCTGATGCTCGTGGCGCCCAGCAGCCCGCTTGCAACAGGGCTGATCGCGAGGCCCGCGAGCGATGCCGTCGTGAGCACGCCGAAACCGGCGCCGCTCGCTCCGCTCGGAATGACGCTTCCCGCGGTCGCGTAGGCGCAGGTCATGGCCGCCCCGACCGCGGCGCCAAAGAACGGCGTCGCCGCAAACAGCGGCCACACGTTGGAGGAACTGGCGTACACGAGCGCCGACGCCGCCGCGACGGCAGCCGTCAGCGTCAATACCTTGCGCGGCCGCATCCGGCGGAGCATCCGCGCCGACAGCTGATTGCCCAGCGCCCCCGCACCGGCAGAGAGTGAAAACAACAGGCCTGCGATGAGTGCAACCCGCGCCGGCGTCAGCCCGGGATCAAGCTGTGCCACGAACAGCGGCAGGATGGGACCCGTGCTGCGATCGACGAGCTGCACCACGAAGATGACCCCCATGAGAAGCAGGAAATTCTCGAACGCGAGGATGTCGCGGAACGTGACGCGTCCCGACGGCCGCGTCCTGCGCACGACCGCCGGTTGTTCTTGATAGAGCACGAACACGAGGATCAGCGCAGCGGCATAGAACCCCGCCGTTACGAGAAACGCGTGGCGCAGGCCGACGAGGCTCGCGACGATCCCGCCGATGACCGGACCGAGCGCCGGACCAAGCCGTTGAGCCATCTGAACGGTGCCGATCGCCTGCGCCATCTTGCTGGCCGGCGCCGATTCGGCCGCCATCGCAACCGCCAGCGATCCGTAGCCCGCGAAGAGCCCCTGGACCACTCGCAAGGCGAACACCTGCCACGGGGCGTGCACGTAGGCCATCAGGGTCATGATGATCACGAAGCTGACGATCGATCGCTCGATCATGATCTTGCGGCCGAAGCGGTCCGCCAGGCGGCCCCAGAGCGGTGCCAGCAGCGCCGTGAGCCCGGGCGTGACGCCGAGCGACAGGCCGGACCACATGGCGATCTCGCCTACGTCCGTAACGCCGAGCTGCCGGAAGTAGAGCGGAAGGAATGGCATCACCAGCGTGAAGCCGGTGAACCCGATGAACGTGGCGGCGGCGGCGGCGAAGACGTTCCGCCGCCACGAGGCACTGTGCGGACTCAGAATCGAATCTTGACGTCCTTGCCCTGCTGGACGTGTATGGTGTCCACGAATCGGATCAGACGTGGACTCGATTGCATGACAAGCGAGCTCGTCCGAATGCCGTCGCCGAAGAACCGGACGCCGCGCATCAACGTTCCGTCGGTCACCCCGGTCGCGGCGAAGATGATCGAGTTGCCTGACGCGAGATCCTTCGACGTGTACACCCGCTTGGGATCGGTAATCCCCATCGCGCGCGAACGTTCCTCGTGCTCGGGCTTGCTGATCACGAGGCGCGCGAAGATCTCGCCGTTGAGGCAGCGCATTGCCGCTGCGGTCAGCACGCCCTCGGGCGCGCCGCCTGTGCCCATTACCGCGTGGACGCCGGATCCCACGACTGCCGCCGCGATGCCCGCCGACAGGTCGCCGTCGCCGATCAGCCGGATGCGTGCTCCGGTTGCCCGGATATCCGCGATGAGCTTTTCATGCCGGGGCCGGTCGAGCACGATCACGACCAGGTCTTCGACGCGGCGCTCGAGGCAGCGTGCGATCGCCTTCAGGTTGTCGCCGGGGGGCGCGTCGAGATCGACGGCGTCCCGGGAGCTCGGACCGACGACGAGCTTCTCCATGTAGAGGTCCGGAGCGTGGAGGAGCTCCCCCGGTCCCGCGGCGGCGAGCACGGCGATGGCATTCGACGCCCCCGTCGCGCACAGGTTCGTTCCCTCCAGCGGATCGACGGCGATGTCGACCTGCGGGAACCTTGCCCCGCTGTTTCCTTTCCACGAGTGCGCCAGGCCGACCTTCTCGCCGATAAACAGCATCGGCGCTTCGTCACGCTCTCCTTCGCCGATGACGATCGTTCCGTCGATCGGGACGTTGTCCATGCAGGCGCGCATCGCCTCGACGGCCGCGTGATCGGATCGGTGGCGGTCACCCTGCCCCATCGTGTGCGCGCACGCGATCGCCGCCTGCTCGACAACGCGGAGGAACTCGAGCGAGAGGTCGCTCGTCATGTTCTCGATGCCGCCTCGGTCGCGCGATGCGGCGGCAGCTCGCAGCGCGTGGGGCGATCCGCCCGGTAGCCGAGCACGTAATCAGCCTGCATCACCTTGTGAATCTCGCGCGTGCCCTCGTAGATCACCGCACCCTTGCAGTTGCGGTAGAAGCGCCCGACGGGATACTCGTCCGAGTAACCATTCGCGCCATGAATCTGCACGGCGTCGCCGGCGGAGCGCTCGGATGCGACCGTGGCAAACCACTTCGCAAGTCCGGTCTCGCGCGTGTTGCGGCGTCCGTCGTTCTTCAGGAATCCGGCGCGCAGCCAGAGCAGGCGCGCCGCCTGATAGTCGGACTCCATCTGCGCGATCATCTCTTTCACGAGCTGGTGCTCGCCGATCTCGACGCCGAATGTTTTCCGCGCTCTCGCGTATTTCACGCTCGCATCGCGGCACGCGCGGATGAGGCCGGTCGCGCCGGCGGCGACCGTATACCGGCCCTGATCGAGCGCAAACATCGCGATCTTGAACCCTTCGCCCGGCCGTCCGACGAGGTTCTCCTCCGGAATCTCGACCTCTTCCATTTTGAAGAACCCGGTGTTGCCGGCGAGGATGCCCCACTTTTCCTTCAGCGTGCCGCTCGAAAAACCCTTGAACCCGCGCTCGACGATGAACGCGCTGATGCCGGACGGGTCGCGCTGCTTCTTCTTCTCGAGGTCGGACCAGCCAAACACGAGGAAGTTGTCGGCGACGTCGGCGAGAGAGATCCACATCTTCTCCCCGGTCATGATGTATCGGTCGCCCTTCTTCACCGCGACGGTCTGAATGCCTCTGGCATCGCTGCCGGCCGCCGGCTCCGTCAGGCCGTACGTCGAGATCTTCTTGCCCTGCGCCTGCGGCACGAGGTACCGGCGTTTCTGATCCTCGGTGCCCCACGCGAGAAGCGTGAGACAGTTGAGACCGGCGTGGACCGACATGATCACGCGCAGCGACGTGTCGACGTACTCGAGCTCTTCGCTGATGAGGCCCAGGCTGATGTAGTCCATGCCGGCGCCGCCGTACTCCTGCGGGACGGAGCAGCCCAGCAGCCCCAGGTCCGCCATCTTCGGCAGGATGGAGGGATCGAACCGGTGCTCGCGGTCCAGATCGCGGATGCGAGGGGCGACCTCGCGCGCTCCCCACTCGCGCACGGACTGTTCGAGCAGGCGGTGTTCTTCGGTAAGATCGAAATTGATCATGATGAATGGCCCCGAAAGCGGGCGACGAAACACTCATTTTGGCCGGGCTGCGGACCGGAGTCAATTCCAGCGGCCCACGGCGCACCATCGACTTGGGCTGCTGCAGAAGAACCCGCATCCGGACGAGACAATCGACTCGAGCCTTGAGCTCGACGACCTCAAGGACTTCCGGGGGATCCGCTGCCCGCTCTGTCGATGGCAGCCGACGGCCTCGAGCACGTGGTGCTGCTACGGTCGTGGAACACCCGAGACTCTCTTCGAGGGTTGTGGAACGTCCTGGAACACGTTCCTCACCCGCGGTCGATGTCCCGGGTGCGCGCACCAGTGGCGCTGGACCGTGTGTCATCGGTGCGGCGGGTGGTCGCTTCACGAGGACTGGTACGAAGAGCGCCCGCGGCCTGAACGCTTGATGTGATCGTTCAGGCCCGGATCACGCGCGGCGCACGACGACCTCGGCGCCGCGTGCCAGCCCGAGTCGTTCGACGGCGCTCGCCGCGTTGGCCGCGATCTCCAGGTGGTCCGTGCTGCCGAAGAGCGCGCAGACTTCACCCTCGCCAATCTCCGCGTACGTCGCTACGAGTCTGGCGACACGGTGTGAGCCGGCCTCGATCTGAATCCCCCCTCCCTGCGCCAGCCGCTCGACCGTTCGGCGGTCGATGTTCGTGACGAGATTGCCGAACCGGTCGATTCGCATCACGCGTCCGGTTATCGCGTCGGCAGCCGCCTCCGCGGGCGACAGGTCGATTCGGTGATAGTCGGTCACAGCCCTGCCCAGCGCGGACAGCTGAATCCCTTTCGCGAGCCACGCGGCGGCGGGCGCGAATCGATCTCGCCCCTCGAACGTCCGGCTGACGGTGGGTCGCGCGTAGCGCCGTTCCGTGAGCTCGACGACACGGCGTGGAGCGGTCTCATGGAATACGGCCGACAGCACACCGTTGTCGGGCGCGACGAACTTGTGATCGGCAGTCTCCGCCGCCAGGCCGCGGCGCGCCGATCCAACCCCGGGATCGATGACCGTCAGGAAGATCGTGCCGGACGGAAAATACTTGTAGGTGGCCGCCAGCTCCACGGCGGCCGTCAGGACGTCGTGCGGCGGGATGTCATGAGAGATGTCGACCAGCTCGGCATCGGGGCAGATCCCGAGGATCACGCCCTTCATCGAGCCGGCGTAGTGGTCGCTCGTTCCAAAGTCGCTCAGGAGCGCGATGATCGGCCGCGGCATTACTTTTTCTCAGGGGCCCCCTGCCCCCGGAGCCAATCGTACTGCAGGCTGGCGTCCTACGGCTTGCGTAGGAGGATTTCCCGGGTATTGGTCTTCAGCAGGAAGGAATCGGAGACGGTGAGGCCGTCGAACATCTTCTGGATGTCGCGGTTCTGAAAGACCTGCCGCCTCGACGGTGCCGACGGGTAGGTCCGATGCCGCAGCCGCCCATCGTCGACGATGATGAAGCGGGTCTGATGGGCGGTTTCGAGCGAGAGGGTGCCGAATAGTCCGAAGAGCGCGCCCCCGGGCTTCAGGACGCGCACGAGCGCCCGCGCGAGCGCGTGAGCCGCGGAACGCGGCAGATAGTCGAACAGGTCCCAGCAGAGAATCGCGTCGACGCTGCCGTCTGCGTGCGTCAGTCGCGTCGAAAGATGCTCTGGCAGTTCCTCGAGCCGCTCGGACTTGGCGAAGCGCTCGAGATCGGTAAACAGATCTTCCACGAAGAGCTTGCAGCCGAGCCGCTCCCCGTAGAACGTGACGTTCGAGCCGACCACCGGTCCCAGATCGACGATGACCGGCGCCTCACGCCCCGACAGCGCCGTAAGAAAACGAGCGAATCCCTTCGAGTGAAATGCCCCGGCGTCCGGGTCGCCGCCGGCCGCTGCCGGCGGCGCTTCCGCGCGTCGAGGCCCCAGACGAAGAAGATCGGCGAGACCGCGAGCCACCGTGCCCTGACTAGCCAGACGTCAGTGCTGGACGGCGGGCGCGACGGCCGCGGCCGGCTTCGCGTCGGGTTTCGACTCGCTCTTCGCGTCCGCGCGGCCGTCGCCGGCACGCGCGCCCGCGCGCTGCATGTCAATGCTGCCGCGGAAGTGGGCCCCTTCGGCGATCGCCACCCGCGGCGCGGCGATGTCGCCGTCGACCGATCCGTTGTCGCGGATGTCGACCTTCTCGGTCGCGGTCACGTTGCCGTGGACTTCGCCGAGCACGATGACGGACTTGGCGAAAATCTGCGCCTTGATCTTGCCGTTCGGACCGATCGTCAGGGCATGCTGCCGAAGTTCGATCTTGCCTTCCACCTGCCCCTCGATGGTCAGGTCCTCGCTGCCATTCAGCTCGCCCTTGATGACAACCGATTTGCCGATGTTCACCGTATCCCTCCCCAGCGCGGTGCGCGCTTCTTCTCGTCCCGGCGCCGGCCGGGGCGCAGGCACCGGCGGCTGAGCCGACGTGGGCGTCGTGTCGACTCCAGTTGGCTTGACGGCTTCATCCCGTTTCCACATCGCAATGTTTCTCCCAGACTTAGGGCACGTCGCAGGGCTGCTCGAGGCTTAGCTCGTGGGGAGCGATCCTGGCAATGGTATCATGAAAGGTAAAGTATTGATGCGTATCTACTTCGACCACAACGCCACGACACCCCTGCACCCCGAGGCCGCCGCCCTGATGGCGCGCGTGCATACAGAAGATTTCGGCAATCCCTCGAGTGTTCATTACTACGGGCAGCGGGCAAAGGCGATTCTCGATGAAGCCCGGAGCGCCGTCGCCGCGCTCGTCGGCGGCGAACCGTCAGAGATTGTATTCACGAGCGGCGGCACCGAGGCTGACAATTTTGCGATCCGCGGCGTGGCGGAGGCGCTCGAGCCGGCAGGCCGGCGGCATCTCGTCGCCAGCACGATCGAGCACGAAGCAGTCCTCAATACCTTGAAGGCCCTCGCCCGCCGCGGGTGGCGGACGACGCTCGTACCCGTCGACGGCAACGGCCTCGTCGATCCAGCGCGCGTCGTCGAGGCGATTGCAGACGACACCGCGCTCGTATCGGTGATGCACGCCAACAACGAGATCGGCACGATCCAGCCGGTAGCGGAGATCGCGGCCGCGGCGCGCGCGCGGGGCGTGCTCGTGCATACCGATGCCGTCCAGTCCGTGGGCAAGATTCCCGTCGACGCCGCGGCGCTCGGCGTCGATCTGCTGTCGCTGTCGGCTCACAAGTTCAACGGGCCGAAGGGTGTCGGAGCGCTGTGGATTCGCCGCGCCACTCGGCTGACGGCGATCCTGACGGGCGGGCGTCACGAGCGAGGCCGCCGCGCCGGCACCGAGAACGTGGCTGGGATCGCCGGTCTCGGCGCCGCCGCCGGCATCGTGCGCGGCAAGCTTGCGGCCGAGCCGCCGCGTCTCGCGTCGCTTCGAGATCGGCTCGAGAGTGGAGTGCTCGCCAGCGTTCCGGGCACTGCCGTCAACGGCGCGCGCGAGCCGCGTGTCGCGAACACGACCAACATCAGCTTCGACGGCGTCGAAGCTGAGTCGCTCCTCATTGCCCTCGATCTCGCCGGCGTTGCCGTGTCGACCGGCTCGGCCTGCTCGTCGGGCACGCTCGAGCCGTCGCACGTTCTACGCGCGATGGGTTTCCCAGCTCACCGCACTCAGAACTCGATTCGCTTTAGCCTGGGTCTTGGAAATACAGAGGCGGAGGTGGATCACGTCGTGAGCATCCTCCCGGGGATCGTCGAGAAGCTGCGGAGCCTGACGGGCGCTCGACAGCCTGTGGGCAGCAGGCGTTAGACATTAGGCATTCGGCATTGACGAAAGCATGCGCATAGTCGTAGCCATGTCGGGCGGCGTCGATTCATCGGTGGCCGCGGCAAGGCTCGCCTCCGAGGGGCACGAGGTCGTCGGTCTCTCGATGCAGTTGTACGACCAGCGTCAGGGAGACCTGCAGTTCGGGAGCTGCTGCACGATCGACGATCTGCACGACGCGCGGCGCGTGGCTCGCTCGCTTGGCATTCCGCATTACATCGTCAACTTCGAGCGCGAGTTCAACGAGCGCGTCCTGTCCAATTTCATCGGCGAGTACACATTGGGGCGGACGCCCATCCCGTGCGTGCACTGCAACGGCGACCTGAAGTTCGCGGCGCTCCTGGATCGCGCGCGCGGGCTCGAGGCCGAGGCGGTCGCCACAGGACACTACGCGCGCGTCGAGCGGGACGAATCAGGCGGGTATCTCCTCCTGCGCGGCGCGGATCACTCGAAGGACCAGTCGTATTTTCTCTTCACGCTGACGCAGGGACAGCTCGCCTCGGCCCGCTTCCCGGTCGGAGACATGACGAAGGACGACGTGCGCGCCGCGGCGCGCGCACTCGGCCTCTCCGTCGCGGAGAAGCCTGACAGCCAGGAGCTCTGTTTCGTGGCAGGCGGGGATCACGCGGCATTCGTCGAGCAGCACGCACCCGAGCTGGTCGGGGCGGGTGTCATCGCCGACCGCGACGGCCGCGTGCTCGGTCGCCATGACGGCACGCACCGGTTCACGATCGGGCAGCGCAAGGGACTCGGGTTGAGTACCGGGCTGCCGCTCTACGTCGTGGACATCGACGCCGCGGACCGCCGGGTCGTCGTCGGCCCGCGCGACGCGCTGGAGCGCCGCACGCTGACCGCCTCCGAAGTGAACTGGATCTCAGGTCGAACGCCGTCGACACCCGTACGGGCGTCTGCGCGCATTCGTTACCGCCATCGTGAGGCGGATGCCACCATCACGCCGCTCCCCGACAGCAGGGCGCGCGTGGACTTCATCGAGCCGCAGAGCGCCATCACGCCCGGACAGGCCGTTGTGTTCTATGACGGTGAGATGGTTCTGGGCGGAGGTTGGATCGATTGAACCGCCACGGCTTCTGTTTCGCCCAGGTGCTGCGGTAATCCCTCGAGATACTTCTCCGCGTCGATAGCGGCCATACAACCCGAACCGGCGGCGGTGACGGCCTGACGGTACACGTGATCCTGCACGTCGCCGCAGGCGAAGACACCCGGCACGCTCGTACGCGTTCCATCGTGCGTGACGATGTAGCCGTTGGCATCCATGTCGAGCTGACCGGTGAAAAGGGTCGTGTTCGGCGTGTGTCCGATCGCCACGAAGAGGCCATCGATCTCCAGGCGCTTGCGCTCGCCGGTCGCCGTGTTGCGAAGCACGAGTCCGTCGACCGCGTCGACGCCCGTCACATCTTCGACCTCCGAGTTCCACTCGAAGGAGATCTTCGGGTTGGCGAATGCCTTGTCCTGCATGATCTTCGACGCCCGCAGCGTATTCCGTCGATGGACGACGGTGACGTGCGAGGCGAACTTGCTGAGGAAGATCGCTTCTTCCATCGCGGAGTCGCCGCCGCCGACGACGGCGATCGGGCGGCCGCGGAAGAAGTACCCGTCGCAGGTGGCGCACGTCGACACGCCGTGCCCCATCAGCGCTCGCTCGGACCGCAGCCCCAGCAGGCGCGCCGTGGCACCCGTCGCAATGATGAGCGCGCGCGTCTGGTACTCGGCATCGTGCAGTTTGACCACGAACGGGCGGTGCGACAGGTCGACGCTCGTGACGTTCCCCGTCGCGAACTCGGCGCCGAAGCGCTCCGCCTGCGCCCGCATCTCGGCCATCAGCGCTGGACCCATGATGCCGTCGCGGAAGCCAGGGAAATTCTCGACCTCCGTCGTGAGCATCAGCTGCCCGCCCGCCTCGAGCCCTTCGATCACGAGAGGCCGGAGGTTGGCCCGCGCGGCGTACAACGCCGCCGTCAACCCGGCCGGTCCTGAGCCGATGATGATGACCGTACGCATTTACTGGACGTGCTTGTCGATGAGCCGCTTCAAGGTGTGTTTGTCCGCGAGGCCGACGACCTGTTCGACGACTTGCCCGCCCTTGAACAGGAACAGTGTGGGGATACCCCTGATCTGAAACCGGCCCATCGCGACTTCCGGATTCTCGTCGACGTTCAGCTTACCGACAATCACCTTGCCCTGGTACTCAGTCGCCAGCTCCTCGATCGTCGGCGCCAGACGTCGGCAAGGCCCGCACCACTCGGCCCAGAAATCCACGAGCACCGGCGAAGTGGCATCGAGGACCTTCTGCTTGAAGTCGCTGTCGGTGAACGTCTCTACATTCGCTGCTGCCATTCTCCACCCTTTTACGCGCCACTCCGTCCACGACGCTTCAGAGAGGCGCTCCTATACACTTTGACATACTCCCGGGCCGAAACGTCCCAGGAATAGTCGCGCTCCATGCCTGCGAGCTGAATCGACTGCCAGCTCTCCTTCTTCGCATACACGCCCAGCGCCCGGCGGACGGCCCCAAGCATGGCCGGCGGCGAGTAGTCCCGGAACGTGAACCCGGTGCCTTTACCGGTTTTCTCGCTGTAGTTCGCGACCGTGTCAGCGAGTCCTCCGGTCGCTCGCACAACAGGGACGGTTCCGTATCTGAGACTGTACATCTGGTTCAGTCCGCACGGCTCGAATCGCGAAGGCATCAGGAAGAGGTCGGCGCCGCCAACGGCCAGGTGCGCTCGGTGTTCATCGAAGCCTATCCAGGCGCCGACGCGGCCAGGCTGTTCGGCGGCGAGCCGCGCCCACAGCGCTTCGTACGCCGGTTCACCGGTGCCGACGAGGACGTATGACGCATCGAACGCGAGCAAGCCTTTGACCGAAACCGCCAGCAGATCGAAACCCTTCTGATCGGTCATCCGCGACACCATTCCAACGAGAGGCCGATCGAGTGCCGCCTGATCGGACGGCAGACTGAAAAGGTCGAGCAGCCGGCCCTTCGCTTCC
>DATAFJ010000051.1:0-5151 GCA_036257535.1 Vicinamibacterales bacterium
CTCTCCGGACATGCGGGGCAGATCGCGCGCTATCTGGCGCTAGCGGCGCCAGGGAGGCTCGACCCTCGATGAACCTCAATTCAACCGATAGGGAAAGCTGCGGGCGGGGCGAGCGGCTAGCATCTGCGGAGGAGCTTTCACAATGGAAACGATCGAATTGCTGATCGGCGACCGCAACGTCGCCGCCTCCGGCGGCGCCACGTTCGACCGGCTGAATCCGCTCTCCGGTGAGGTCGCGACGCGCGCGGCCGCGGCCTCCGTCGCGGACGCACGCGCTGCCGCCGACGCGGCCGCCGCTGCGTTTGCGACGTGGTCGGCGAGTGGTCCCGGCGAACGTCGCACACGCCTCAACAAGGCGGCTGACCTGCTCGAGTCGCACGCGGCGCAGTTCGCCGCCATCATGACGGCCGAAACGGGCTGTACCGCAGGCTGGGGCCATTTCAATGTGCACCTGGCTGCCGGGATGCTGCGTGAGGCCGCTGCGATGACGACGCAGATCACGGGCGAAGTCGTCCCCTCGGACGTCCCCGGCAGCGTCGCGATGGCGATCCGGCAGCCAGCAGGCGTCGTCCTCGGCATCGCTCCGTGGAACGCGCCGGTGATCCTCGGAGTGCGCGCGCTCGCGATGCCGCTCGCCTGCGGCAACACCGTTGTGCTCAAGGCCTCCGAGGTCTGTCCGGCGACGCATCGCCTGATCGGTACGGTCCTGCGTGAGGCGGGCCTCGGCGGCGGCATCGTCAATGTGGTCACGAGTGGGGCGGACGGCAATGCAGCGGTCGTCGAGGCCTTGATCTCCCATCCGGCGGTTCGACGCATCAACTTCACCGGGTCCACGCGCGTCGGCCGCCTGCTCGCTCAGCAGGCCGCGAAGCACCTGAAGCCGATCCTTCTCGAGCTGGGCGGCAAGGCTCCGCTCATCGTGCTCGATGACGCTGACCTCGACGCCGCAATCAGCGCCACGGTGTTTGGCGCCTATGCGAATCAGGGCCAGATCTGTATGTCGACCGAGCGGGTGATCGTCCACGAGCGGATCGCGAACGAGTTCGCGTCACGGCTCGCGAAGCGTGTCGCCGCGCTGCCGGTCGGCGATCCGCGTCAGGGCGAGTTCGTGCTCGCCTCGGTCGTCGGCGAACCGACCGTCGAGCGGACGAAGAGACTCGTCGCGGACGCCGTCGCCAAGGGCGCAACCGTGCTCGCGGGCGGCGAAGCACAAGGGACGATCATGCCGGGCATCCTCGTCGACCGGGTGACGCCGGCGATGGATCTATTCCACGAGGAATCGTTTGCCCCGCAGGCATCGATCACGCGTTTCGCGCACGACGATGAGGCTGTGCAGCTCGCCAACGACACCGAGTACGGGTTGTCGGCGGCGGTTTTCACCCGCGACATCGCACGCGGTCTTGCGATCGCCCGGCGGATCGACACTGGCATCTGCCACATCAACGGCCCGACGGTGCACGATGAAGCGCAGATGCCGTTCGGCGGCACGAAGGCGTCCGGTTACGGGCGCTTCGGCGGCAAGGCGGCAATCGACGAATTCACCGAGCTGCGCTGGATTACGATTCAGACGACACCTCGTCAGTACCCGTTCTGAAGAGCGCGGCCGGTTCTGACGAACCCGTCGTCCGGAGGCTGGCTGCGATGAAGGCGTACGAAATACCGAAGGGGAGTCGCAGCCTCGACGCGCTGCGGCGCATTGAGCGGCCCGATCCTGAGCCCGGACCGGGCCAGCTTCTGGTCCGCCTGCGCGCCACATCGCTCAACTTCCGGGACCAGGCCGTGATCACCGGAAACTACTTCGGCGGCGCCGTGCAGCGCGACACCATTCCGCTGTCGGACGGCGCTGGCGAGGTCGTCGCGGTGGGATCCGGCGTCACGCGCATCAAAAAGGGCGAGCGCGTCGCCGGCACTTTCTTTCTCGGCTGGACCGATGGGCCGCCCGGGGGCCCGTATCAAACGCGCGGCGCGCCCGCCGACGGGATGCTCGCCGAGTACACACTGCTCGACGAACAGGACGCGGTGCGCATCCCGCCGAGCCTCTCCTTCGAAGAGGCGGCGACCCTCCCCTGCGCGGCCGTGACCACGTGGCGCGCGCTGGTTGAGACCTGCGGTGTGCGGCCGGGCGACACGGTGCTCGCGCTTGGCACCGGCGGCGTCGCCACGTTCGCCTTGCTGTTCTCACGCGCGGCGGGCGCTCGCGTCATCCTCACCTCATCGAGCGACGACAAGCTCGAACGCGCGCGCGCTCTCGGCGCCTGGGGTGGGATCAATTACCGCCAACATCCCGACTGGGCGCAGAAGGTGCTCGAACTCACCGACGGCGCCGGCGCGACGCACGTGGTCGAAACCGGCGGCCCGGGCACGCTCGCCCAGTCGATGCAGGCAGTCGCCTCTGGCGGCCACATCGCGCTGATCGGCGTGCTCGCCGGTTTGCAGGGCGACACGAACCCGCATCCGATCATGCGCAAAGGCGCGAGCCTGCACGGCATCTTCGTCGGCAACCGGGCGATGTTCGAGCGGATGAACACGGCGATCGAGGTGAACGGCCTGCGACCCGTCATCGATCGCGTCTTCGGGTTCGATGAAGCCGCGGAGGCCTACCGCTACCAGCAGAGTTCTTCCCTGTTCGGCAAGGTCGTCATTCGTATTGAGTAAGCGCGACGCCCCTGCAAATGTAACTGCTTCAGGCTGTACGGAGTCCAACGCGATGCTCGAGCTCTATCACGCCGAACCCGGCGCCAATTCGATGAAGTGCCTGCATTGCCTCAAGGAAAAGGGGCTCGACTTCGTGAGTCACTACGTCGATCTGCTCCGATTCGAGCAGCACACGCCGGAGTTCATCCGGATCAACCCGAACGGGCAAGTGCCCGTACTGGTGCACGACGGCGCGATCATCACCGAATCGACCGTGATCAACGAGTACCTCGACGAGGTGTTTCCCACCGTGCCGCTGCGCCCGACTGATCCCGTGGAGCGAGCTCGCATGCGAATCTTCAGCAAGTTCGTCGACGAGTATTTCTGCCCGGCGCTCAGCATGTGGGGTTGGCACATCCTCGTGCGCCGGGTCGCGCAGCGGCTCGCCAAGGACGAACTCGAGCAGATCCTGGGCCGGATTCCCCTCAAGGAGCAACGCGACAAGTGGGCGACCGTGGCGGGCGAATCGTTCACGGCGGGGCAGCTCGAGGACTCGAAACGCAAGGTCGCCGTATCGATCGACAAGCTGGAGAAAATCCTCGAGCGCTCGCCGTGGATCGCAGGCGTGAGCTACTCGCTGGCCGACATCAACGCGTACCCGATGGTCTCGGGCGTGCGGCGCATCTTCCCCGAGATCCTGAACGAGAAGCTCGCGCCGCGCAGTTGGACGTGGCTCGCGCGGATCGAGGCGCGGCCCGCGACACAGGCGGCGCTCGCGATGCCGAACAAGGTGCCCGAGCTGCTGCGTACCTTCAGCGACTGAGAATTTCACAGCGACTCCGTCGCTCCTCAGGCTGGCGACTGCGGGCTGGAGGCTGGAGGTAGAAAAGAGAGAAAGGACAAGAGCGAGCGGCAATCGCGCACCTAAAAGCAGGCACGCGGCGAAGGATTCCCTTCTACCTCCAGCCCCCAGTCTCCAGCCTCCAGCCGCAGCTGCTACAGCGCGTAGTCGCGCTGCGTCCGTGCGTACTCGATGAAAAAGTCGAGCGCCGCGGGATTGGCCATCGCATCGCGGTTCGCAGCCTTCTCGGGCGCCGCGCCGGAAAGGATGCGACGCACCGGCACCTCGAGCTTCTTGCCGGTGAGCGTGTATGGGATCGCCGGCGCCTGCACGATGCGGTCGGGCACGTGGCGCGGCGAATACGCGGTGCGCAACCGGTCCTTGATCGCCCGTTCCACCTCGTCATCAAGCTGCAGTCCATCGCGCAACTTGACGAAGAGCGGCATGAAGAACCGCCCGCCGGGCAGGTCGAGGTTCACGACGAGCGCATCCTCGACCTCGGGCAATCCGGCGAGACCGCGGTAGATTTCCGCGGTGCCGATCCGCACGCCGAACCGGTTCAGCGTCGCATCCGACCGTCCGAGAACGAAGCAGCCGCCGCGCGCATTGATGCGAAAGAAATCTCCTTGCCGCCAGACCCCCGGATACTGCTCGAAATACGACTCGCGGTAGCGCCGGCCCTCAGGGTCGCTCCAAAAGCCGAGAGGCATCGACGGCATCGGCTCGGTGATCACCATCTCACCGACTTCGTCGATGACGCTTTTGCCCTGTGCATCGAAAGCCTTGAGCGCGACGCCGAGCTGCGGCGCCTGGATCTCGCCGGCGTAGACAGGCTGAAGCACGACGCCGCCGCAGAATCCGCTGCATACATCGGTGCCGCCGCTGCCGGACTGCACCCAGAGGTCGCGTTTGACGTTCTCGTGAAACCACAGCATGCATTCCGGCGTGACGGGCGAACCGGCCAGCGTGACTGTCTCAAGCCGCGAGAGCTGGAAGTGTTCGCGGGGCACGAGGCCCTGCCGCGCGAGCAGCTGCTGGTAAGTCGGGCTAGCGCCAAAGAAGCTGACGCCAACCTGCTCGACCATCCGCCACAGCACGTCCGGACCCGGCCACGCCGGGTTGCCGTCGTACAGCACGGGGATCGCATCGGACAGCGGCGCGCTCACGAGGAAGTTCCACATCATCCAGCCGGTCGTCGTGAAGAAGAACATTCGCTGGCCGGGCTGCACGTCCATGTGGAACTGCGTGTTCTTCATCTGCTCGATCGTGATGCCTGCGTGACCGTGCACGATCGGCTTCGGCAGCCCCGTTGTACCCGAAGAAAACAGGATCCAGAGCGGATGGTCCGCGGGAACCTGCTCGAACGCGAACGAATCTTCGGGCACGTCGTCGCCGTCGAGCAGCTCGCGCCAGAGCAGCGATCCGGCGCGCAGCTGAACATGGTCGCCCGGTTCGAGATACGGCACGAGCACGACGTGCTCGAGCGTCGGCAACTCGCCGGCGATCGCGCGCATTTCTGCACTACGGTCGAACGACCGGCCGCCGTACTGGTACCCGTCGACGCAGAACAGCAGTTTCGGCGCAAGTTGCGAAAACCGGTCGAGGACGCCTCGCGCGCCGAAGTCCGGCGCGCAAGCCGACCAGACGGCGCCGATGCCGGTCGTCGCGAGCATTGC
>DATAFJ010000030.1:0-15395 GCA_036257535.1 Vicinamibacterales bacterium
CTCGGCGGTTTCGAGGGAGCGATTCCACCTTTCTCTGCCCCTGACTTTCTCGACCTCCAGCGCGACCAGCGTTCGTTCGAGGGCGTGGCGGCATATACGAACGTTCCGTTCGAGCTCTCCGGACGCGGCGAGCCGATCCGGATCGATGGCACGAAAGTCTCGTCGAACCTGTTCTCGCTGCTCGGCGTGCAGCCCCTCATCGGCCGCGATTTCAGGCCCGACGAGGACCGGCCGGGCATGAACGTCGCCGTGCTGAGCTGGGGGCTCTGGCAGATGCGATACGGCGGAGACCGATCGATCGTCGGCCAGACCGTCTCGCTCGATCGCCGGCCCTATACCGTGATCGGCGTCATGCCTGCGGGCTTCGAGTTTCCGCGGCCCGGCCCGCAGTGGAACAACAGCCCCGCCAGCGTCTGGGTGCCGGTGGCGTTCACCGATTCGCAGAAAACGGGGCGCGGCAACCAGTTCATCTACAGCGTCATCGGTCGGCTGAGGCGAGGCAAATCCATTGTTGAAGCAGGGGCAGAGCTCGACGTTCTCACACGACGGATCAATTCGAACTATCCGCCGGCGATGCTGCGCGAGGGTTTTTCGATCCGCCTGTCTGCCGAGCCGCTTCGAGACGACATCTCCGGACGGATGGAGAGGCCGCTGCTGCTGTTGCTCGCGGCGGTCGGCCTCGTGCTCCTCGTGACGTGCGCGAACGTCGCGACCCTCGTGCTGGGAAGGTCCGCGTCGCGCACGCGCGAAATCGCCGTGCGCACTGCGCTCGGCTCGAGCCGCGCCCGCCTTGTTCAGCTTCTATTCATCGAGGCTGCCGTCCTGTCGATCGCCGGAGGTCTGCTCGGCCTTCTGGCCTCGCGGCTCATTGTCGGCGCGCTCCCTGCGTCCGTTGCCGACACCCTCCCGGCGACACGGGAGATCTCGATCGACTTCCGGGTGCTCGGGTTCACCGCCGGCGTCGCCATCGCCGCTTCGATCTTTTTTGCGCTCGTCCCGCTCGTCACGATCGATCGCGGGCGTCCGGGCCTCGCGCTTCAGGAAGAGGCCTCCCGTGCAACATCGGGCGTCCGCAGGCATCGCCTGCAGGCGGGTCTGGTCGTCTCGACCGTCGCGCTCGCCTGCGTCCTTCTGGTGGCTGCGGGACTCTTCATCAGAAGCTTCTCCGCCCTGATGGCAACCGACCCGGGCTTCAACCCCGAGCGCGTGGTGACGGCAGCGCTCACGCTGCCTCGCGCCGGATACAGCACCGCGGCGAGCGTTCGCGGGTTTTACCATGCGCTCTTCACGCGCGCGTCGTCTCTGCCGGGTGTGCGATCGGCAGGGCTCGTCACGGATTTGCCGCTCGAACGCTACGAGCACCGCACGCTCTCTCGCGAGGGCGTCAAGCCGGCGGATGCTCCGGGCAGCACGAGTCTGTCGTGGGTCTACGGACCCTACTTTCAGACGCTCGGGATCCGGTTGATGCGGGGCCGCCTGTTCTCGGATGTCGAAACGATCGAGCCGAGAGGCGTGGTGATCATCAACGAGCGGCTGGCACAAGGCTTCTGGCCGGGCGAGGATGCCGTGGGAAAGCGGCTGCGGTGGGGCCTCAACGTGCCGGAGAACAAGAATCCGTGGCTCACCATTGTCGGCGTCATCGGGGATGTCGCCGATGGGCCGCCCGGCGTCCAGCCATCCTTCCACGCGTACGAGCCGTTCAGCCAGTTCCCCGATATCGTGCTGGAGAACATTCCGACGACGTTCGGCCGCCAGATCAGGCTGGCCGCTCGAACGGAGATGGATCCGGAGACGCTCGCTTCCGCCGTGCGTGCGGAGATCGCCCGAATCGATCCGCAGCTCGCCGTTGAATCGATCGCGACGATGGACGAACGCCTCGGAGACGTCGTCGCCCCGCGGCGCTTCAGCGCGATGACGCTCGGCGCGTTCGCGATCGGATCGCTCCTGCTGGCGGCGGTCGGTTTGTACGGCCTGCTTGTTTTCAACGTCAGCGAACGCGTCCGCGAGATCGCGGTCCGGCTGGCACTGGGCGCCGAGCCGCGAGCAGTTCTTCGGATGGTGGTCGGACATGGATTGAAGCTGGTGTCGGTGGGGCTGGTGCTGGGGATCGTTGCCTCCTATGCGGTGGCGCGCACGGTGGCTTCATTCCTGTATGAGACCGAGAGCCACGATCTCGTCACGTTCGGCTTGGTCCCGATCGTACTTCTGGTCGTCGCGCTCGTCGCCTGCGCGTTGCCGGCCTATCGCGCCTCGCGCCTGGATCCGGCGCCGGTACTGCGCTCGGGATGACGGACCTATTCGGCCCTGAGCGCTGACACCAGATCTACGCGCAACGCCTGGCGCGCCGGCAGGAGGCACGCGAGGACGGCCGTTGCGGCGAGTAACGCGGCGACGGCGGCGTAAGTCAGCGGATCGTACGCCCTGACGCCGAAGAGCAGGCCGGCCATCACGCGCGACAGCGCGAGGGCGGCCGCGAGACCCACCGCAAGCCCGATGACCACCGGCTTCATCCCCTGGACGATGACGAAGCGGAGCACGCGTTCGCGGCTGGCGCCGAGCGCCATGCGGACGCCGATCTCCGCCGTCTGGCGCGATACCGAGTAGGACATGACGCCGTAGATTCCGACCAGCGCCAGGATCAGCGCGAGCAGCGCGAACCCACCCAGCAGGATCACGGTGAACCGCTGGGTCGATGTCGACGCGGCGACGAGCTCCTCGAGCGTCTGGACGGTCGCGAGCGGCAGATCGCGGTCGATGCCCGACAGGATCGTTCGCACCATCGGGATCAGAGCCTGCTTGGACGCGGTCGTGTGAATCGCAAAGTACATGTGTTCAGCGCCAGCTCCGTACGTCGGCAGGTAGACAGCCAGCGTCGGCTGTTCGGCGAGGCCTCGCTCGCGCATGTTGCCGACGACGCCGATGACCTCCGCGGGATTGTCGCCCTGCCCCTTCCAGAGCAGTGCCTGCCGGCCCACCGGATTCTCCCCGGGCCACAGCAGGTCCGCGAGCCGCTGACTGACGATGATGCGCCACGGCTTCGCGATGAGATCGCGCTCATCGAACGTGCGCCCCTTCAGAAGCGGCACGCCCATCGCCTTGAAGTAGTCCTTCGTGATGAGGCGCCAGCTCGCCCACGGGATCTCGCGCGAGACGTCGGGCCGCTCGGCGGCGACGATTCCCATTCCCGTACTGCCCGGACTGAACGGCCGTCCGCTGACCGACGCGACGGCCTGTACCTGCGGCAGCGCGCGCACGCGGCTCTCGAAATCCTGGACGAACTGCTCGGCGCGTTTGCCCCGTTCCTCGGGTGTTCCGCCCGTCTGCGGGAGGTTGACCTCGACGAGAATCCGGCTCTCGGTCTGGAAGCCACGGTCGACGCGCAGGAGTGCTGAAAAACTCCGAAGGAGCAGGCCCGCTCCGACGAGCAGCGCGAGCGTGAGCGCCACTTCGGCTCCAACCAGCACCGCGCGTAGACGCCGCTGACGCGGCGTTCCGGCCACGCCGCGCTCCCCTTCCCGGAGCGACGGCGCGAGATCGCTGCGCGACGCATGAAGCGCAGGCATCAGGCCGGTCAGCACGCCGGTGAGAACGGCGACGGCGGTCGTGAACGCGAGAATCCATCCGTTGATCGCGACCTCGTCCAGGCGGGACATGTCCCAGACGTTACCGGACCGCAGAACTTCGAGGCTCCAGTACGAGAACACCAGGCCAAGGCCGGCGCCGGCCGCCGAGAGCAGCAGAGATTCTGCGACGAGGAGGCTCACGATGCGGCCGCGGGTTGCGCCCAGCGCCGCGCGGAGCGCGATCTCGCGCGTGCGGCCCGCCGCTTTGGCGAGCAGCAGGTTCGTGAGGTTGACGCAGGCGATGAGCAGGAGGAACCCCACCGCGCCGAGCAGCACCCAGAGCGCGCGGCGCGTACTGTCGCCCGCCACGACTTCGCTCAGAAGCCCGAGGTCGCCGCTCATGCCCTTGTTCTCCTTCGGGTAGCGCTGCGCCAGCGTGCGCATGACGCGCTGCAGATCGGCGCGCCCGGCCTCGAACGTCACGCCTGGCTTGAGCCGGCCGATCCCCACCATCTCCCAGCTCCCGCGCTGCGCATCCGGCGTGCGCACGAGCGGGCGGAAGACGTCCGCCCAGTCGAGATATGGCGTCCCGGCAGGCAGGATGCCGACGACCTGGTGCGACACGCCGTCCAGCCTGATCGATTGCCCGACGATCGCCGGATCGCGGCCGAAGCGCCGCGTCCAGAAGCGATACGTCAGGATCGCGATGTTGGAGTCCTGGCCGGGCGCATCCTCGCCCTCGCGGAAGAGCCGGCCGGCGGCCGCGGGTACGCCGAGCACGCGAAAGAACCCCGAGTTCACGCGGACCGCTTCGAGCTGTTCGGGCTCGCCCGAGCCGGTCAGGTTCGCGCTGTTGAACTCGACTGCGCCGATTGCGTCGAATGCCTGGACCATCTCGCGCGCATCCCAGAAGTTGCCGTGCGACCAGGACGCCTGCTCGACGCCGCGCTCGGGGAACGTCATCCACATCTGCACGATCCGGTCGGACTGCGGAAAGACGAGCGGCTTCAGGAGAACCGTATAAATGACGCTGAAGATCGCCGTGTTCGCTCCGATGCCCAGCGCGAGCGTGACGATGGCGACGAGAACGAGCCCGGGCACCCGGCGCAGCGTGCGCAGCCCGTGGCGGATATCGTGGAAGAACGTCATGACGGACCTCTCCAGCGCTTTTTGACGGCGACAGCCCGGCACGGTTAGCCAGGCGTTCAGTTGACAACATGTCGTCAGGCGACATATCGTTGGCCGACATGGCACGCGATCGACAGGATCGGCCCGCTCCCCTCACATCCGCCGTCTTCCACGTCCTCGTCGCGCTCGCCGACGAGGAGCGCCACGGTTACGCCCTGCTGAAGGCCGTGGAAGCGCAGACCGATGGCACCGTCCGCCTCAGCACCGGCACCCTTTACGGCATCATCAATCGCCTGCTCGCCGACGGCGCCATCGCGGATCGCACGGCTCGCGACGGCAAGCGAGTCTACCGCCTCACCCCGCTCGGACGCGAGATGGCGCGGGCCGAAGCGGACCGCCTCGAGGCGGTGGTCGCCGCGGCGAGAGCCACGCGCGCCCTGGCACGGAGATCTCCAGCATGAGCTCGCGCCTCTACCGCGCGCTGCTCCGCCTGCTCCCCTTCGACTTCCGCCGCGAGTACGGCGAAGAGATGGCGGGCGTCTTCGACGAGCAGCACCGCGACGCCCGCGGGATGTCGGCGTCCGCGCGGCTTTGGACGGGGACGTTCGGCGGTATGCTCCGGCTCGCGCCGCGCGAGCACCTCGCGATGCTCCGTCAGGACGTCGCCTACGCCATTCGCGTGCTGCGCCGCTCGCCTGCGTTCACGATTTCCGCAATCCTCGCGCTCGCGCTCGGCATCGGCGCGAACACCGCCGTCTTCAGCCTCGCGAACGCCGTCCTCCTCAACCCGCTGCCGGTCGCCGACCCGTCGCGGCTGGTGTCGGTGCAGACGCTCGACCGCCAGAATCCGGGGTATTCACCGCTCTCGACCGACAACTTCCGCGACCTCCGCGATCGGAGCGAAACGCTGTCCGGCGCGGCCGCGTACACGTTCCTGCCCGTCAGGATTCTCGGCAACGGCGAGCCGCAGGAGACGTTCGCCCAGGCCGTCACCGGCACCTACTTCGATGTCCTTGGCGTTCGCGCCGCTCTCGGACGGACGCTGGGACCGCACGACGATCGCGCGAAAGGCGCATCGCCGGTTGTCGTCCTCAGCCATCGGATCTGGGCGGATCGTTTCGGGTCGAATCCCTCCGTCGTCGGCTCCACGATCAGGCTGAACGGACATCCCTTCACGATCGTCGGCGTCGCGCCGCCGCGATTCAACGGCACGTTCGGCCTGTTCGGACCCGACCTCTTCGTCCCGTTCATGATGTACGACACGCTCGTGCCGGGCACGGAATGGTTCGAAGGACGCCGCATCCGCTGGCTGAACATCGTCGCCCGGATGGCGCCCGGCGTGAGCTTCGAGCAGGCGCGGGCCGACACGGTGGTGCAGGGCGATCGGCTCGCGAAGGAGTTTCCACAGTTCAACACGGGCCGGGGCCTGACGATCGTGCCGCTCGCGCAGGCGACGATCAATCCGGATCGCCACGACACGTTCGTGCGCGCCGGATGGATGCTCGCCGCCGTCGTCGGCGTCGTCCTGCTCGTGGCCTGCGTCAACCTCGCGAACCTGCTTCTCGCGCGCGCGGCGTCGCGATCGCGTGAGGTCGCCGTGCGCCTCGCCCTCGGTGCGAGCCGCGGACGCATCGTCCGGCAGCTCGTCACCGAGAGCCTGGTGGTCGCGCTGGCGGGCGGCGCGCTGGGCCTCTTCCTTGCCTGGTGGACTCAGCAGTGGCTCTGGTCGGCACGGCCCGCCAACCTCCAGCTCGCCGCGTTCAGCCCGACGCTCGACGGCCGTGTCCTGCTCTTCACCTTCGGGATCTCGCTCGTCGCCGGGTTGGCATTCGGCCTGCTGCCGGCCGTGCAGGTGTCGCGCTCGGCCGTCAATACAACGCTGAAGGAGACGGGGCGCACGCCTTCGGCGGCGTCACGGCCGAAGCTGCGCGCCGCGCTCGTCGTCTCCGAAGTCGCGCTGTCGATCGTCGCGCTCACGGTCGCCGGTCTGCTGCTGAGAAGCCTGCTTGAAGCGCAGCGAATCGATCCCGGCTTCGACGTCGATCGCACCGCGATGATGTTCTACAACACCCGCGGCGGCGGGTACGACGTGCCGCGCGCGAGAGTGCTCCACCAGCGGCTGCTCGAGCGGCTGCGTGTCGACCGCGGTGTCCGCTCGGCCGCGCTCGCGACGCGGACGCCGTTGGGCGGCGGCGAGGCGCACACGATCAACGTCGCCGGGCGCACGCCGCCACCCGGCGCGCTCGGCTTCCTCGTCGAGATGGCGGCCGTGTCGCCCGGCTACTTCGCCACGATGAGCATCCCGATCGTGAGCGGCCGCGACTTCGACGAGAGTGATCGTCCCGGATCGCGCCGCGTGGCGATCATCAACGAGACGATGGCGAAGCGCTTCTGGCCTGCCGGGAACGCCATCGGCCAGCGCATCCAGCAGCGGAACGCTCCTCATGCCCTGGAGGTCGTCGGCATTGCGCGCGACAGCAAGTACCTGACGCTCGGCGAAGATCCGACCCCCTTCTTCTACATTGCGCTGTGGCAGCAGGAAACGCCGTCGGTGACGCCGGTCGCGCTCCTCGTCAGCACGACTGGAGATCCGTCGGGCGCCGCGGCGATCGCGCGCGGCGCGATGCGCGAGATCGATCCGGAGATCCCGTTCACCAACGTTGCTACGCTCCGCAGCCTCATCGATCAGACGCTCTGGGCGCCGCGGACAATCGCGCTGCTCGTGGCGGCGTTCGGCGGCCTCGCACTCCTGCTCGCGGCGATCGGCCTTTACGGCGTTCTGGCGTACACCGTATCGCAGCGCACGCAGGAGATTGGACTGCGGATGGCTCTCGGCGCCGCGCCCCGCGACATCGTCGGGATGATCGTCGGCCGCGGACTGATCTGGACCGCCGCGGGCGCGGCCGCTGGTCTCGCCGTCGCGGTCATCGCCGCGAGTGGTCTCGGATCGCTCTTGTACGGCGTCCGACCTTCGGATCCGATTACGCTCGTCTCGGTTCCGCTGCTGCTCGGCGCCGTCGCCGCGATCGCGTCGTACGTGCCGGCGCGCAGAGCCGCGCGGCTCGACCCGAGCCTGACGCTGCGTAGCTAATCTCCTCTTCGCTGCCCGTTGACATCACGGTGGGGCGCGTGTAGCTTCCGCGCTTGTGAGGTCACCTATTCTTCCGGCGGCTGTGATATCGGTGGCGTTCGTCGCCGTGTTGCCTGCGGTCGAACCAGGCAAGCCGTCCCTGTCCGCGCTCGAAGTGACCGCCTACCGCGCGATCGGCGCGAAACATCCCGATGCGGCGATCCGCAACGGCGACTCGCTGGCCGAGCGGTTCCTGGGGCCCGACGAACGCGCCCTCCTCAAAAAAGGAGGATCGGAATCGATCCTTGCCGCGCTCGAGATGGCAACCGAACCAGCCTGGGAAAGTCTCGGCATCCGCAGAGTCTTCGCGTTCGCGATCCACACACGGACGCGCCACATCGACGCCGTGTTCGCCGACGCCCTGGCGGGCGGCGCACGTCAGGTCGTCCTCCTCGGCGCCGGGCTCGACAGCCGCGCCTATCGTGCGCCCGACGGCGTGCGCCAGACGCGAGTGTTCGAAGTCGATTTTCCGCCGACGCAGGAGTACAAGAAGAAGCGCGTCCGCGAGATTCTGGGCTCGCTGCCCTCCCACGTGACGTATGTCCCGATCGACTTCACGAAGGAGGATCTTGCAACGGTGCTCGCCAGGGCCGGGTACGATCGCGCGGTCAAAACGATCTTCGTCTGGGAAGGCGTCACCTTCTACCTTCCGGAAGAAGCGGTCGACGCGACGCTGCGCTTCGTGGCGTCGAACGCTGCGCCGGGCAGCCGGATCGTCTTCGACTACTTTCTCGCGAGCGGCCTGAAGACTCCGACTTCAGCGCTCAAAGACACAATGAAACGGCTGGAGGCGGTCCGCGAACCCTTGATCTTCGGGCTGCCTGACGAAGATCCCGAAGGCTTTGTCACGCGCCGCGGCCTCGCAATCGACTCGAACAGGCGGATGAGAGAACTGATGCTGCTCTACCTGCCGAAGGCGCAGCTCGCCGCGGCCAAAGACCTGGCCGCAGCCCGCGCTTACATCTGCACGGCGACCGTTCCAAACAAGACTGACTGACCTCGGCTCACTCGCTCCGCAGCGCGACGGTCGGATCAATCGCGAGCGCGCGCCGCGCCGGGACGACCGACGCCGCCAGGCTGAGCGTGCCGAAGATCGCGGCGGCGACGCCGAACACGATAGGGTCGGCCGCCCGCACGCCGAAGAGCAGCGACGATAGCAGCAGCGTGGAAGCCAGACCGAGGCCGAGCCCGAGCGCGAGGCCGATGGACGTCAGCAGCGTGCTCTGCCCGAACACGAGCCGGAGAACGTCGCGCCGCGTGGCGCCGAGCGCGACGCGGATCCCGAGCTCCCGCGTCCGCCGCGCGACCATGTACGCCGTCACGCCGTAGACGCCGATGCCGGCGATGACGAGTGCGACCAACCCGAGCACGCCGGCGATCCAGCCGGCGAGCCGCTGCGGCAGGAGCGCGATCGTCGAGAGATCTGTCAGCGTCATCGTCCCCACGACCGGCAGGTTCGGATTCATCGCGCCGATGAGCGCACGCACCGCCGGAACCGCGCTTGGCCCGGCCGTCCGGACGACGAGCGACACGCGCGGGATGTACGCCTGCGCGTACGGCATGTAGATGAATGGCGTCGGCGGCTCGTTGAGCGTGACGTATTTGCCGGTCTTCTCGACGCCGACGACCTCCACCTCGCGCCGGTCGCCGCCCTCCACGGTCCGCACGAGCCGCCGGCCGATCGGATTTTCCCCCGGCCACAGCCGGGACGCGGCCGCTTCATTGATGATCGCCACCTCGGGCCGTCCGAGCGTATCGGCAGGGCCGAAGTCACGCCCGCGCAGCAGCGATCTCCGCAGCGTCCGGAAGTACCCGGGCTCGACGGTGTTCCAGTCGATATCGACCGCTTCCTTCTCTGTCTTGCCGGCCGCCCAGACGGTCCCGAGGCCGGTCCGGCTGCCGTCGAGCGGCAGATCGATGGCCGCGGTGACGGACTGGACGCCCGGCAGCGCCTCGATGCGCGTCACGACCTGCCGCAGAAACGCGGGTCCGGACTTTTCGTCGTGTCTCGCGAGGGAGAGATCGAGCGCCATGATTTCGACGTGGGTCGAGTCGAAGCCTGGGTCGATCGTGGACGCGCGCTGGAGTGCACGTGCGAAGAGCGCGGCGACAACGATGAGGAGAACCGAGCCGGCCACCTGCGACGCGACGAGCACCTGACGCAACCGGATCTTTCCGAATCCCGGGCTGCGATCGCCCTTGAGCGCCTCGACGGGATCCGGCTTAGATGCCTGGAAAGCCGGGAGGAGCCCGGTCGCGAGCGCCGCGACAAAGGTCATCGCGAGGCCGAACGCCACGATCCTCGCGTCGAGCGGCAGCGCGAGCGCCAGCGGGACTGGAATCGACGGCAGCATCGCGACGAGCAGGCTCGTCATCCAGCGCGCGAGGATCAAACCGGCCGCGCCGCCGGGCACGAACACGGCAATCGTCTCGATCAGGAGCTGGCGGACGAGCTGCGCGCGAGACGCGCCGAGCGCGAGCCGGACCGCCGTGTCGCGCCGTCGTGCCGCCGCCCGCGCCAGCATCATGCCCGCGATATTGATCGACGCGACGAGCAGTACGAGACCGACGATTGTTCCGAGGATTGCCATGAATGCGCCAACGTACGTGCTCGCGTCGCCCGGAATGGGTGTAGCGCGCATCACCTTCCAGCCCATCTCGCGGTTCGTGTCGGGATACATCTCCTCGAGCCGCTTCGCGATCGCGTTGATCTCCGCCTGCGCCTGCTCGATGCCAACGCCCGCCGCGAGGCGGCCCCCCATCAGCATCCAGACCGCGCCGCGCGACGTGAACAGGCTCGGCGTCATGCGCGGCTGGATCTCCGGCGCCATTGTCAGCGGCGCCCACAGGTCCGGGCTCATGATCGACGTCCCGCGGAACCCTGGCGGTGCGACGCCGACGATCGTGAACGGCGCGCCGTTCAGGACGACGGATTTCCCGGCGATCGCCGGATCGGCGTCGAAGCGGCGCCGCCACAGCCTGTCGCTCAGCACGATCACGAACGAGCCGCCCGGCGCCTTGTCATCGTCCGGCGCCAGGAGTCGCCCGAGCTGCGGCGTCACCCCGAGAACCTGGAAGTAGTTGCCGCTGACGACAATGGCGAAGACTCGCTCGGCGCCCGTGCCGCCGCCGAGTGCCACCGGCAGCGGCTCGAGGTCGAGCCCGTAGATGCCGCTGAACGTCTTCGCCTGCGCCGCGATGTCCTTGAAGTTCGGATACGAGCTGTTGTCGAACTCGCGTCCGTTCCGCGTGCGGCCGATGTCGACGACGCCATCGGGATCGGCGACGCCGATCGGCCGTTTAAGCAGCAGCGCATCGGCAACCGTGAAGACTGTGGTCGTCGCGCCGACACCAACGGCGAGCGACAGGACGGCCGTGATCGTGAAGAGCGGGCTTCGGACGAGGAGGCGCACGGCCTGCTTCAGATCTACGAACATGGTCGTAGATACGAGTGCCGAGGATTGTCAGTTCTGCACGGTTAGTTCTTCGACAGGGAGACTACTGAGGGTAGCCGGTACCCCAATTTCGTAAGCCGCAGATTTTTCGTTGAAAGCCTGCAGAAACGGCTTGCTCCGACCTCAGCCGGGCCATATAGATGATCCACGCTCTCTCCGAGGTTCTAATGACGCGAGCTCACGCGGCTGCTGTTCGAGCATTTGTCGCGGTGCTTCTGGCGCTCACGGGGATCGTTTTCGCGGTGGGGACGCCCGCGCAGGAAAGCCGCGGGCAGCTGGTACCCGGCAAGCTGCGCGCGCGTGCCGAGCGCGAGGGCCGGGTGCGCGTGCTCGTCGAGCTGCGACAGCTGAGCGCCTTCCCACGCATCGACTCGAAGCTCCGCTCCACTTACCGCCGTGTGCTCTATCGCTACCGCACGATGCCGTACGTGGCGCTCGACATCAGCGCGGCCGGCCTCACCGAGCTCGAGACCGCGTCGGCGGACGTCGTTCGCGTGTTCGAAGATCAGATTCACTTCCCGACGCTCGCCCAGAGCGTGCCGCTCATCCAGGGAGATCAGGCGTGGGCGGTCGGCTACGACGGAACGGGGACGGCGATCGCGATCATCGATACCGGCGTCGACTCGAACCATCCGTTCCTGGCGGGAAAGGTCGTCGAGGAAGCCTGTTTCTCGACGACCATCCCGGGCCTGAGCGCGTCGACCTGCCCGAACGGAACCGATCAACAGATCGGCAGCGGCTCGGCCGCGCCCTGCACGCACCCTGACTGCCTTCATGGCACGCACGTGGCCGGCATCGCGGCCGGTGACGGCGCGTCCGCCGGCCAGACGTTCTCGGGCGTCGCGCGGGGCGCCGACATCGTCGCGATCCAGGCGTTCTCGATCGTCAGCGACGCGAGCTCCTGCGCGACCGGATCATGCCTCGGCGCGTTCACGTCCGACATCCTCGCGGCGCTCGAGCACGTGTACGGCATCGCTTCATCGCGCAACATCGCCGCGGTGAACATGAGCCTCGGCAGCGTGTCGACGTTCACCGCGCCCTGCGACACGCAGCCCTACAAGCCGGTCATCGATAACCTGCGCGCGATTGGTGTCGCGACGGTGATCGCCGCCGGCAACGGCGGATCGACCAACGCTCTTTCCGCGCCCGGCTGCATCTCCTCCGCCGTCAGCGTTGGATCCACGGACAAGAGCAACGTTGTTTCTTCGTTCTCGAACGTTGCATCGTTCCTCTCGCTCTTCGCGCCGGGCGGCGCCATCACGTCGTCTGTCCCGGGCGGAACGTTCCGGGCGTTCAACGGCACGTCGATGGCGACGCCGCATGTGGCTGGAACGTGGGCGGTCATCCGTCAGGCGGCTCCTTCGGCGGGTGTCGGCCTGATCCTCAACACGCTTCGGCAGACCGGCCTTCCGATTACCGACACGAGACCGGGCGGAAGCGCGACGATCCCGCGCGTGAGGATCTTCGACGCGCTCACGTCTCTCGTCCCGGTCACGCACGAGCCGCCCGTTCTGACGTCGACGTCGCCGGCGCGCCTGCGCATGGGTCCCTCGCCCGCTACGCTGACGCTCATCGGCACCGGGTTCGACGCGTCATCCATCGCGTACTGGAACGGCGCTCCGAAGCTGACTTCGGTGGAAAACTCGACGCGGCTGTCGGCGCAGATCACTCCGGCGGATCTTTCCGCCGGTTCTGGAGAGGTCTATGTCGTGACGCCCGAGCCGGGCGGCGGCACGAGCGCATCGCTGACGATCCCGGTCGATCCCGCTGCGACGCTTACCCCGAGCGCAACGATTGGCCCGCCCGGGTTCCCGGTGACCGTGACGCTTGCCAACGGCTACGGCGGAACGCGCGACTGGATGGCGCTGGCGCGCGTCGGATCCGCTAACACCAGCTACCTCGTCTACACGTACGTTGGCCCGGGCGTCGTCAATCGCACGTGGTCTCTGAACATGCCGGTCACCGCCGGGCAATACGAGTTCCGGCTCTTTCTGAACGATGGTTACACGCTCGCGGCGAGCAGTGCGCCGATCACCATCGACACGTCGCAGACCGTACCGCCGTCGATCACTTCCCTGTCGCCCGCTTCGGCAGTGGCCGGTGGACCGGCGTTCACGCTCACCGTCAATGGATTCGGATACACGTCCGCGTCTGTTGTCCGGTGGAATGGTTCCAATCGGCCCACGACGTTCGTGAGCGCCACCCGCCTGCAGGCGGCCATAACCGCTTCGGACATCGCGTCGGTCGCGGAAGCGGCGGTCACGGTCGTGACGCCGCCGCCGGGTGGAGGGACGTCGGCGCCGGCGACGTTCCGCGCGACAGGTCCGCCGAGCCTCTCGGTGAATGCAACGTCTGTGGCGCCCGGCGGAACCGTGACCGTGACGCTGACGGATGGATTCGGTGGACAGACCGACTGGCTGTCGTTCGCGTTGACGACGGCGGCGAATTACAGCTACTCGTCGTTCGTTTATGTTGGAAGTGGAACTACCACGAGGACCTGGACCGTCACCGCGCCGTCAACTGCCGGCAACTACGAGTTCCGATACTTCCGCAACGGCAGCTACACGCGCTCTGCAACGAGCCCGACCGTCGTCGTTGGCAGCTCGGGCGGCGGGTCGAACCCGACGCCAGTTCTGACCTCGCTGTCTCCATCGTCAGCGGCCACGGGAAGCGCGAGCTTCAACCTGACGGTCACCGGATCGAGCTTCGTGTCGTCGTCAACCGTTCGATGGAATGGCGTGGATCGGCCAACGACGTTCCTGAGCGCGACGCAGCTTCGCGCGGCGATTCCGGCGACCGACGTCGCGTCTGTCGGCTCGGCGAGCGTCACCGTCTTCACACCGGCGCCCGGCGGCGGCACGTCGTCTGCGCTGACGTTCACGATCGCGCAGGGCTCGCCGCCGCAGCTTGCCGTCAGCGCGACGACGGTCGCGCCCGGCGCCGCCGTCACCGTCACGTTGACGAACGCGCCTGGCGGGTCCGCGGACTGGCTCGCGTTCGCGCTGGTCTCGGCTCCGAACACGAGCTACATCCGGTTCACCTACGTTGGCGCCGGAATGACGACGAAGACGTGGACGGTCACCGCGCCGACAACACCGGGCTCGTATGAGTTCCGGCTGTTCCTGAACAACGGCTACACGCGCGCCGCCACGAGTCCGACGGTTGTCGTCGTCACGCAACCGGTCTTTACACAAACTCGTTGACGACGACGATGAACCTTCAGGGTTCTGGGTGCAGGGTTCAACGTTCTGAATGCGGGGTTCTGGGTTCCACGCAGAACCCTGCTCCTTGAACCCCGACCTCCGAACTCTGCACCAGACCTTGAACCCTGCACCTTGAACCCTGAACCATACGTGCAGGGTTATTGTTCAGTGATGCAGTACAACGACTTCGCGCCGCGGAGATAGAGTTCTCCATCAACGAGCGCCGGCGAGGCGTTGAACCCGTCGTCCAGCTTGTTCTGCGCGAGCACCTCGAACGCCGGCCCGTGCTTGAGGACGACGGTCGTTCCGTCCTGGCCCGGGATGTACACGCGGCCCGCGGCGCCGGCCGGCGAGGCGAAGACATTGGGCGCGCCTTCGAGCCGCGTGAGGTGGTAGTGCGGCTTCCCCGTTGCCGCGTCGAAGGCGGACAGGATGCCGCTGTTCGACTTCAATAAATAAAGGATGCCGTCGTAGAGGAGCGGCGACGGCACGTACGGCGTGTCGCGGTCGAGCGTCCACACGATTGCCGGCGTGTTCGTGATGTCGTCGCGCGCGTCGGCGATGCGGACAGCCTTGAGGTTGTTGCCGCGGAAGCCGGACGTCAGGATGACGATGCCGTCCGCCGCCACGGGCGACGGTATCGGGTTCATCGTCAGGCCGGGCGCGGTCCACACGAGCTGTCCCGTCTCGAGATCGTAGCTGCGAACCTGCTTCATTCCGCTCGTGACGACCTGCGCTCGGCCGCCGGCGGAAACGACGAGCGGCGTGGCCCACGAGTCGATCTCGTCGCGCGCGACCCGCCAACGCTCGTCGCCGGTCCGCTTGTCGAGCGCGACGATGAACGACTCCTTCTGGTGATCCCAGACGATGACGACCGTGTTGCCGTGGAGCGCGGGCGAGCTGCCCTCGCCGAACT
>DATAFJ010000056.1:0-4567 GCA_036257535.1 Vicinamibacterales bacterium
CGCCGCGTACAACGCGGGACCCGGCCGCGTACGACAGCTGCGGAGGGAAGCGGCGGCGCGCGGGCTCAATCCAAACATCTGGTTCGACAACGTGGAGCGCATCGCGGCGGAGCGGATCGGCCGCGAGACCGTGACCTACGTCAGCAACATCTACAAGTATTACGTGACCTACCTGCTGATTCAGGGCGAGTACATCGAGCGGCGCGAGCTTCGAAAGACCGGCGCATCCCGCTGACACAGCGATCAGCTATGCTGGGGGGTCAATGACCCTGCGCAGCATGGCGAACGCCACGACCCGCAGCACGCGATCGATCCACGTGCCGATCGATCTCCCGGGACAGCTGCTCCAGCCGTCGCAGGTCATCGTCAGTCCCGAGACGCACATCGAGTACCGGATCGATCGACTCCTCGGCCAGGGCGGCTTCGGCCAGGTGTACCTGGCGCGTCGCCGCGGCCGTTCGTCGACCGTACCCGACACGGTCTGCATCAAGGTCAGTGCGAGCATCGACGGCTGGCTGCGCGAGGCATACTTCGGACAGCTCCTCGACGGACATCCGCGGGCCATCCGCGTCTACGACATGTTTCCGCTGATGCGGGCGAACGGGCAGGTGCTCTACTACCTGGCGCTCGAGTACGCGCGTCATGGTGACCTCAGCAGTTTCCTGAAGCGCGCCGGCAGGCCCTGGTCCGAAGCGATGGCGCGCCGCGAGATCGCCGGCATCCTCGAAGTTCTCGGGCGCCTCCACCGCGGGCAGATGCTCCACCGCGACCTGACGCCGATGAACGTCTTCGTCTGCCACGGCCCGCGTCTGAAGCTCGGCGACTTCGGGATCGTCCGGCAGCAGAGCGACTCGCGCGGCATCACGGCGCGGACGTTGAACACTGCGATGGTGCCCAGCGACTTCCTCGCACGCGCCGTCCCGAAGTGGCAGGCGCGCGATGACGTGTATCAGGTGGGACAGCTGCTGGGGATGCTGGTCAAAGGGGACGCGCGGGAGCGGGTCAGGCCGTTCGAAGTCCGGCGCTTCCGCTGCAGCGATCACTTGAAGGAGATCGTGTATCGCTGCATCGGCGAACGGCGGAAACGGTACGAGAGCGCCGACGAACTGATCGAGGCGCTGCGCAACCCGCCGCCGCGGCTGAAGTCGGGCGTGCTGCGAACGCTCAAGGGCGTCCACCTCGCGTTCACCGGCATCCTCAGCCGAACGCGCGTCGAGGCGATGCGCGCCGCCAGGCGGGCCGGCGCGATCATTCACAGCGGCCCATCGGTCCGGACGACCGTCGTCGTCCGGGGCAGGCCGAATCCTCTGCAGGCGGCCGGGAAGGACTCCGGCGTGAAGCTGATGGAGATCAAGCGGCTTCGCCAGAAGGGGCACCGGATCACGCTTCTCAACGAGACGCAGTTCTGGCGTCTCGCCGGGAAGGGATGACGCGGCCGGCTGCCCGTTCTGCTGTCTAGCGAACGACCCTGAGATTCGGCGGCGCCGTCAGCACTGGGACCGGCGCCAGGAACCGGCTCATTTCGCAGCCCGATCCGGGAATGACGCAGGGTCCGACGTCCTGCCACGCGGGCCGCGACTCGATCCCCGCGTTGATGAGGACGTCGTAGTGCCACACGGTCGGCGCGTGAACGAGGATGTCGCACGCCACGGTGGTTCCCTGCGGCGCCGGACAGCGAAATCCTCCGGTCTTCTTCAGAATTCCCCAACCCTCCGCCCGATGCTCCCAGGCGACGCGGTTGAGGAGCTCTCCCATCTGCGGCTGCGTCATCGGTGTCGGGTATTCGGCCCGAATCCGTTGCACTGTGGGAAGGAGTGACGCCGGCTTCGTCTGGGCGACGATCGACGGCGTTGCGCTAGGCAGCGTACCGACCACGAACACGCCGAGCGAGATCCAAGCCCGTTTCATTGGACCTACCTTCGGATTGAGGGGTTCGGCAACGACGGATGGCAAAACGCAGGCCGGCCCGCGTGAGTGACGTCTGTGATTTCCTTGCGAATTTCGGCGCTCTCTCAGGGGTCAGGGCGTCAAACGCCGTCGAAGAATCGACGGACGATGTAATTCCGTCGATCACAACTGTGATACCGACGCCGAATTTGGTTGCTGCCGTGAGGCGGCGGCGAGACTCGCCGATCTCGTTCGGTGCCATCTTACGGGCGAATCCCGCTTGCCGCCGTCGCGGTACATCCATTGCTCGCGCGAGATGCATCAGGGAGGTCGCATGTTCGACCGCAAACAGCTCTATCTGAGCATCGCGCTCCTCGGTCTCGCCGAAGTCGTCACCGTCCTCATCGTCGCAGCGGCTCGTTAGCGCTGCCCTGCATCGATCTTTTGCCGTGACCCCGGTTCGCGGGTATGCTGCGAGCGCGGGAGGGCATGGCATGGATCGAAAGAAGGCAAGCGATTTCGACCAGGAACTTCTGAACCTGTTCGATCAGTACGTCCACGGGCAGATCGATCGACGCGGCTTTCTCGATCGCGCCGGCAAGTTCGCGGTCGGCGGGATGACGGCCGCGATGCTGCTGGACGCGTTGAACCCCCGGTTCGCCGAAGCTCAGCAGGTCGCGAAAGACGACAAGAGACTGAAGACCGAGTACGTCGAATATTCCTCGCCCCAGGGGACGGGCAAGATGCGCGGCTACCTGGCGCGGCCGGGGGCCGAATCGGGCAAGCTGCCGGGCGTCCTCGTCGTGCACGAGAACCGCGGGCTGAATCCCCACATCGAGGACATCACGCGCCGCGTGGCGCTCGAGAAATTCGTCTCGTTCGCGCCGGACGCGCTCACACCGCTCGGCGGATATCCGGGCGACGAGGACAAGGCGCGCGAGCTGTTCACAAAGCTGGATCAGACGAAGACGCGCGAAGACTTCGTCGCCGCGGCGAACTACCTGAAGGCGCGACCCGACTGCACGGGCCGTTTCGGCGTGGTCGGTTTCTGCTACGGCGGCGGCATCTCGAACATGCTGGCGACGCGGATGCCCGATCTCGGCGCCGCCGTCCCCTTCTATGGCAGCCAGGCCAGCGCCGAGGACGTGCCGAACATCAAGGCGCCGCTGCTCATCCACTACGCCGAGAAGGACGATCGCATCAACGCGGGCTGGCCGGCGTACGAAGCGGCCCTCAAGGCGAACAACGTCAGGTACACCGCCTACATCTATCCGGGCACGCAGCACGGCTTCAACAACGACACGACGCCGCGCTTCGACGAGGCGGCCGCGAAGCTCGCGTGGCAGCGCACGATCGACTTCTTCAACAAGAACCTGCGTGGATCGTAGCGCGGGTCATGCCGTCGCCGGCGTTCGCCGCAGCCCGACCCACTGCAGCTCGGCGAACGCCGCGACGACGACGACCTGCACCGCGATGAACGCGTAACCGAGCACGTTCGGCGCGATCCAGCCGGAAAGTGCGAGCAGCAGGCAATCAACTCCCCAGAGCACGTTGCAGGCGATGACGGCCGTGACGGCGCGGCGCGGGATCGGATCGCGCATCGCCAGATACGCCACGCCGGCCGCATAGAGAACCAGAAATAGACCCGCCCAGAAGAACAGCGTCCCCGAGACCAGGAGCAGGTCGGCGAGCATCCGCGGGAAGAGCGCCATGAGGAGGCCGGTAATGCCAGTCGCAGCCGCGTCGGCGATGAGCACGCGCTTCAGAAACGATGATGCGGTTCCGGAGGCCATGTGAGTTCTCCTTTCGTGACGTCATGATCGGATGCGCGTCGGCCCACTGTCGATTACGTCAGAGGTAATGGAGATGCCGCGTTCCTGGCAGTAGGATCGCGTCATGGTGAGCTCCCTGCCGCCTGTCGGCGTGCAGCTTCGCGAATGGCGTCAGCGCCGCCACCTGAGCCAGCTCGAGCTCGCGTGCGAAGCGAACGTGTCGACCCGGCATCTGAGCTTTCTCGAAACGGGCCGATCGCAGCCGAGCCGCGACATGGTGCTGCACCTCGCGGAGCTGCTCGGCATCCCGCTGCGCCAGCGGAACGTGCTGCTGATGGCGGCCGGCTTCGCGCCCTTCTTTCCCGAGCGCCCGCTCGACGACCCGGCGCTCGCCGCCGCGCGCCGCGCGGTCGATCTCGTGTTGACGGGCCACGAACCGTATCCGGCCGTCGCGGTGGACCGGCATTGGACGCTCGTGACGGCGAACAATGCGGCACGGCGGCTGCTCGGCGGCGTTCCCGCCGCGCAGCTCGTTCCGCCAATCAATGTGCTGCGGGTCAGCCTCCACCCGGAAGGACTCGCCCCCCGCATCATCAATCTCGTGGAGTGGCGATCGCACATCCTGGCGCGCCTTCGCAGCCAGATCGACGCGACGGCGGATCCGATCCTGATCGAGCTGTCGAAGGAGCTTGCCGCGTTGCCCGCCTTCGCCAACGCTTCGGCGGGCGAGCCCGCTGACGAACCTGACCAGCAAAATGCGCCGCACCACGACTACGGCGGTGTCGTCGTCCCGATGCGCCTCGCGCTCGATGGAGGCGTCGTGCTGTCGCTCTTCAGCACGACCACGATCTTCGGGACCCCGGTCGACGTCACCTTGTCGGAGCTGGCGGTTGAATCGTTCTTCCCCG
>DATAFJ010000062.1:0-3565 GCA_036257535.1 Vicinamibacterales bacterium
AAGGTCCTTGCCCGGCTTGAACCGGATTGTCCGTCCGGGCGGGATGCGGACCTCTTTGCCAGTCCGGGGATTGCGGCCGATGCCGCGCTTCCGGGGCTTTACCTGAAAGACGCCGAAGCCTCTGAGCTCGATCCGTTCGCCCCGCTGCATCGAGAGCCGCATCGCGTCGAAGACCGCGTCGACAGCTACCTCAGCCTTGACTTTGGTAATGTCCGCCAGCCGCGACACCTCATTCACGATGTCGACCTTGATCATGCTTGGGCGCTCCTCGGAAAGCGTAACTATCATAATTTGTGTGACTTACGCTGTCAAGTCGGCCCGTAAGTGGCATATTCTAAGCCTCCCGTGAGCGCCGCCACCGCAGGCCCGACCGTCGTTCTCGTCGGACGTCCTAACGTCGGGAAATCTACGCTCTTCAACCGCATCAGCGGAACACGTCGCGCCATCGTCACGCCTGTCGCCGGAACGACTCGCGACGTCATCTCTCAGCCTGCCGAATGGCTCGGCGTCCCATTCACGCTGGTCGACACGGGCGGGATGTTTGGCGCGAGCGAAGATCCGTTGCACGAGCTCGTGGTCGAGCACGGTCGAAGGGCGCTCGACGCCGCAGATCTGGTCGTCTTCGTCGTCGATGGTCGTGAGGGGATCGTTCCGGGCGATCAGGAGATCGCCGCGGCGCTCCGCACGCGCGGCGTTCCGGTCGTTCTTGCGGTCAACAAGACCGACGACCGGCGCGCGCGCGGCCGGTCCGTCGAGTTCTACCAGTTCGGGTTCGAGCCCGTCATGGAGGTTGCGGCCGAGCACGGCCAGGGCGTCGGTGATCTTCTCGACGAGGTTCTCGCGCGGCTGCCGGCGGCGCGCCGATCCCGGGTTGTGCAGGCGACGCCCGAGGAGGCGCGCGAGACTGCCGTGGCGATCGTCGGCCGTCCGAACGTCGGGAAGTCGTCGCTCGTGAATCGTCTGCTGCGCGAAGAGCGCGTCATGGTTTCGGCGGAGCCCGGGACGACGCGCGACGCGGTCGACGCGGTGCTCAAATGGCACCGGCAGTCGTTCCGGATCGTCGACACGGCGGGCATCCGCCGTCCCGGGCGCGTCTTCCGCGCTGGCGGCGTAGAAGCGGTCAGCGTTGTCGTTGCGCGGCGGGCGATCGAGCGCGCCGACGTCGCCGTGCTGGTCATCGACGCCTCGGAAGGCGCCACCGATCAGGACGGAGCGATAGCCGGCGAAGCCGAGAACGCCGGCTGCGGCATCATCATCGCCGCGAACAAGTGGGACCTCCTGAAGGAACGCGGGCCCGAATACGTGAAAGAGTTCGACGACAAGCTCCGGTTCCAGTTGAAGTTCCTGGAATACGCGCCCATCCTTCACATCTCCGCGCGGACGGGCGAACGCACGCAGCGATTGCTCGAAACCATCGACCAGGTCGCAGAGGCACGCGCCCGACGCGTTCCGACAGGGGAGCTGAATCGTTTCGTCGCGGCCGTCACGGCGGTGCACCCGCCCGCGAGCCCCGGGCGCAGGGAAGTGCGCATCCTGTACGCCGCGCAGACGGCCGTGAAGCCGCCCACGTTCGTGTTCTTCACGAACGTCGCGACGAGCTTTCATTTCTCCTACGAGCGCTTTCTCCTGAACCGGCTGCGTGAATCCTTTGGCCTCCTCGGCACACCAATCCGGCTGATCGTCAGGCGCCGGACGAAGAAGGGATAATCACGCGAGCTCCGCGCCACACGACGAGCACGCAGGCACGGCGGGATTTTACTCGAATCTTTGGTATACTTTGCGGACGCTTGCGCATCGGTCCGAGCGTCACAGCCGCCGTTAAACCGCAATAAAAGGATGACGAGCGCAGAGATCCCCAACAGGTCATTGTTCAAACCGCCTGAGGTCTGCGAGATCGCTCAGGTACAGCCGTACGTTCTGCGATCCTGGGAGGCCGAGTTCCCGGACCTCGGCGTTTCCAAGGGAGCGGGCCCGCGCGTCTACAGACGTGCCGATGTGCAGCGCGTGCTGCGCATCAAGGAGCTGCTGTTCGTCGAAGGGTTGACGCTGGCGGGCGCGCGGCGCAGGTTGGAAGAGGAGCACGCCGTCGCCGCGGAGTCGGCCGCGGAGGCGCCGTCTCTGACCGAGCTCTTCGGCGCCGACGCCCGCGAGCGGATCTCGGAGGTGCGTCAGGGGCTTCGCTGGATTCTCGAGCTGCTCGCCGGCAACGGCAGCGCCAAGCCGGCGCTATTCGAGATGAGCCCGCTCGCCGCGGGGCCCGCCGCGCGCGCGAGGAAGCCGGCACCTGCACCGACACCGAAAGCTCACAAGAAGAAAGGTCGGCGTTAACCAAAATCACCAAATCGCCGAATCACCAAATAGATCGGGATGTAGCGCAGCCTGGCTAGCGCACCAGACTGGGGGTCTGGGGGTCGCGGGTTCGAATCCCGCCATCCCGACCATTTAATCAGGGTATATACCGGTCACATGGGTGACGGATTATTCCGAGCACATAGGTAACACTTTCGGGCCGAAGGGATTCGCAATCGGCTCCAGCCGGCACGTCTCCTCGTCAAAATAGCCCAGATCGTACTGCATGAAGGTCACGAGCCAGATGTGCTCGCCGACCTGCGTGACGCCGACGTTCTGCCCCGCAAACACGTGACTGAGGTTGATCTTGCGGCCGTGAAAGCAGATGCGGCCGCAATGGGTCACGGTGAACGTCGCGTCGTGAAACGGGTAGGTCAGCTCCTGGAGGCCCCGATAGACGCGCGGGGACCGCACGTAGAGGTCGGCGGGCACTTTCATCGCCAACGCCTGGTGCGGGCGGTCCTGGTTGTACCGGGCGACGAAGGTGTCAAAGCGCGCCTGCTGCTGCAGCACATTCGCGGCGGCGGGCTTGGTCGCCTCCGTCTTCAGCGTGCGGTGCATCCGCTCGTGCCGGCCGTTTTGCTGGGGATGCCCGGGTTGGATCCGTTCGATCTGAATGCCGAGGCGGAGCCACCAGACCGCGAGCTTGCTGAGCCGATACAGCGCGGTCGGCGCCGCGAACGGGACGCCGTTATCGGTCCGGATCGCGCGCGGCAATCCAAACTCCGTGAAGGCGCGGTCGAAGGCCGTGAAGGCAAATCGCTCCTGCGTCGTCGAGAGCGCCTCACACGTCAGCAGGTAGCGGCTGGCGAAGTCGGTGATCGTCAGCGGATAGCAATAGCGCCGATTGCCGAGCATGAACTCGCCCTTGTAATCGGCGCACCACAGCGCATTGGGCTCCGCGGGCCGCGAGAGCGCGGTGCCGGCCGGCGCGGGCCGTCGCCGGCGGCGCCGGTGCACGAGCCCGTGCCGATCGAGGACCGCGTGGACGGTGCTGATCGCCGGCAGGAGCGGCGGCCCGATCTGCTGCCGGAGTTTCTCGCGGATCTTCGGCGCCCCCCACCCCGGGTACTCGCGCTTCAAGCGGACGATGGTCGCCTCGATCGGCCCGGGCAGGCGATTCGCCTGGCGATAGGGCCGCCGGCTGCGATCCGTGAACGCGGTGACGCCGGTGTCTTTGTACCGCTCGAAAATCTTGTAGCCGGTCTTCCGGGAG
>DATAFJ010000063.1:0-23668 GCA_036257535.1 Vicinamibacterales bacterium
TAGTGGGTACCTGTTACGCCGGGCCGATCGAGGACGGTGAGCAGGTGCTCCGCCCGCTCCGCGCATCCCGGACTCCCCTCCTCGACCTGGTCGGGCCCACGCCGTACGTGGGATTCCAGAGCGCGCTCGACTCGACCGTCGCCCACGGCTGGAACTACTACTGGAAATCCACTCACCTCCCGAGCTCCGCGACGACCTCATCGACGTGATCGCCGAGCACGCGTTCTCCTGCTCGTCGCCGCGGTCGTACGTGGCGATGTTCCATCTGAAGGGCGCGGTGAGCCGAGTGGCCGAGGGCGGGACGGCGTTCGGGAACCGGCAGGCGTCGCACGCGATCACTCTCGATGGTGTGTGGCGGCCCGGCGAAGACTTCGGCGACCGGGACACCGCTTGGGCGAGGGGGTTCTTCGCCGCCCTCGGCCGCTTCCGCGAAGGCGTCCACGTCAACGTCCTCGGCGGCGACGAAGATCCCGGCCGGGTCCGCGAGGCGCACGGCGACTCCGTGTATCACCGGCTGGTGGAGGTGAAGACCGCGTACGACCGCGACAACGTCTTCCACCACAACCAGAACATCCGCCCGGGTTGAGTGGTTGCCTTAGGAACTCGCGCCGTGAGCACGCAGATAAGCCGCTATCTGCTTCTGGCCCGCGTACTCGGCCCATCCGAGGGGTGTTCCTTTGTGGTGGATGTCCTGAATGTCGACTCTCGCTCCTCGCTCGACCAGCACCCGAACGACCTCCGCGTGACCGGCCAAAGCAGCCTGGTGTAGAGGGGTTGAATGCGCGTGACATCCGATAGGGTTGTACCGGTTTGGGTCTTCGCCAGCATCGAGCAGCAGTCGAACGATCTCGACATGGCCATGCTGGGCGGCTAATGCGAGCGCGCGGTGCCGGTGCTCATTATCGGCCGATGCAAGAGCCTGGCGTGCATCCTCGACGCGACCCGTGCCGGCGGCTGCCGCCAGATCCACGTTGGCCCCACGTCGAATGAGCGCATCGACAGCTTCGAACTCACCGTGTCCGAGCGCCGACATCATCGCGCTGTTCGGGTCGGCCCCGTAGTCGCACAGGAGATCCGTGAGCGGAACCTGCACGCCACATTCTCGTGGCACACTTCCGGAACAGACAAGCCCGAGCGTCGAATTGATTGCGCGTTGGTCGGACTTCGCCCCGGCATCGAGGATCAGCCGGGCGATCTCGACAATGTTGGGCGGCAGACTCTCGCGGCGCACAGGATTCTCAGCCACGAATTCGAGCAGCGTCGGTTCCCTGAAGTAGTTGCCTCCTTCAAACAGGACATGCTGATGAACGAGGCCCGGCTGACTCACCAGATGCTCACGCAGTCCTTCGAGATCCCCATCGTCAACTAGGTCCACCGCTCGACGGAACGCCGCGTCCTCGATTCGTTCGTGATGAGGAAGATCGAGCGTGCTGCGGTCGCCATCCTGGACCTGACTTCTCAATCGCGCCCAACTCTGAAAACCGTATTCACGAGCGATTGTCAGGTATGCATCCGACAGGGTGAAAGCCGCCGATCTGATCTGGACATCGCTCGCAGCGCTGGATCGCGGATGGAATTCCCTGATTCGTTGGAAAGCATCGAGCCTTCCGGCACCGTGGTCGGCACGAAGGTCCTTCGCCTGGTTCTTGAGATGTTCGAGGTCGGGACGTGCGGGCAGCCGTTTGGTCGGCATACGAACTCCCCTTTCACTGTTGCGCCTGACGTCCGCATCTGCAGGCTGAAAGGTTCGTTCGTGACCGTGTTCAGTTGAAACGGGTGGACTTCTGTCCTTTCCGCGGACTGGCAGCGCCCCGGTGCGCGAGCGTCATGCTAACACGGAGCAACGTGACGCTTGGACCCAGACTCAAGCCCATACGGAGGCCTTCTTGGCCCAGCTGGACTCCTGGTAACGCTCCCGGAACTGAGCGGCCGTGTCGGCCAGCGCGGCGGCATCGCCGGTTCCTTTGTAGCGGGCCACTCCGGCCCAGTAGAGCGCTTCGGGCGCCGCTTCCGTGTTCGGATACCGCTCGACGACGTCTCGAAAATGCCGCTCGGCGTCGTCGAACGCTCCTCGCTTGAACGCCGAGTGAGCGAGCCCCAGCAGCAGCTGGGGTAAGAAGTCCATCACGGGCAGAAAGCCTTCTACGCGATGACGCTCTTCTCCCTGCGGATCGAGTAAGAGGATCGTCGGCGTCCATTGCGCGGCATAGCGCTGGCCGAGACGCTTGAACTCGCCTGCCTGCTCGCGGACGTGCACGCGGACAGGCACGAAATGTTGCGATACGAACTCCACGACCCTGGGATCCGAATACACCTCGGCCTCCAGCCGAGCGCATCCGCTTCACATCGGTGCCGCGGTAAAGTCGAGCAATACGTGATGGTTTTCACGACGCGCCCGTTCGAGAGCCGACGCCAGGTCATGCGTCCACGTGATTTCAGAGCTCTTGATAGCCATATGCAAAACCCCCTGCAACCGGCAGGCCGGATGGACAACCTCGGGCGCTTCGTGAGAGTGTCAGCTGAGCACGACTCGTGGTCACGTCATTCAGGAGGTCATCGATGCCGCCGCGCCAGCGTCTGTCCGTTCAACAACTCCGCGAGCTCGCCCGGGAGGGCGCCGAGCGCGCGCTCAAGCGTTTGCGGGCGGAAATCATCGCCATCGAACGGACCTTCCCAGAGCTCGCGCTGCCGCGCCGGCGCCGGCAGATCCGTCAGTCGGTGGCCGCGGTTCGACGGCGGTCGCGCCGGCTCTCGAAAGAAGCGCGCGCCGCCGTGTCGGCACGGATGAAAAAGTACTGGGCGGAGCGCCGCAGGGCGCAGTCGAAGGTGAGATAGAGTACAGCCTTCGATGGCGAACGCGCTGACCCAGCTGGTTGATCGGTCCGCGCTCGTCGACGACCGGCCGCCGGTACTGTTCAGCCAGGAGCAGCTCGACGCCCACGCGGCGCGCCTGGCGGCGGAGCACCGGCTCGCGCCCGCTTCCTACCGCGGCCGGCCGCTGCTCCCGCGTCTCGACGAGAGCGCTGACGCGCTCGAAGCCTCGTACCAAGTACTCTCGGCGGCGGCCCGTACCGAAGCGCAGCCCATCGGATCCGAAGACTGGCTTCGCGACAACCACCACGTCGTCCGCGACCAGGTCCGGGAGGTCCGGCAGGACCTTCCCCGCCAGTACTACGTCGAACTTCCCAAGCTTGCAGACGGCACGTTCGAAGGCTATCCGCGCGTCTACGTGCTCGCGCGCGAGCTGATCGCACATACCGCGGGTCGGTTCGACCTCCAGACGCTCCAGGATTTCGCGCTTGCATACCAGCGTGTCTCTTCTCTGTCGATTGGCGAGATCTGGGCGATCCCGATCATGCTGCGGCTGGCGCTCGTCGAGGAGCTCAGCCGGCTGGCGCAGGCGGTCGTCGCCGCCTATCGCAGCCGCGATCAGGTGCGGCGCTGGGGCGTCACGCTCGCTGAAGGCGGCGAGGACGCGGCGAATCTCATCGAGCGGCTGCTCGGCGAAGAGATCCGAACCAACGGCCGGTTGTCGGCGCCGTTCGTCGTCGAACTGCTCCACTGGCTCCGCGACCAGCCGCCGTCCGCGGCGCCCGCCTGGAGCGCGCTTCAGCGCGCGCTCGAAGCCCAGGACGACTCGCCCGAAGAGATGCTGCGCATCGAGCATCAGCGGCAGGCGGCCGATCAGCTCGCGATCGGCAACATCATCACAAGCATGCGGCTTCTGTCGTCCATCGACTGGCCGCTGTTCTTCGAGCGCGTCAGTCTGGTCGAGCGGATCCTGCGCGAGGATCCGGCGGGCGCATACGCGCGAATGGACTTCCCCACTCGCGACCGCTATCGCCACTCGATCGAGGAGCTCGCCAAGGGATCGAAGAAACCGGAGCAGGACGTCGCGAGCCTCGCCGTGGAGCTGGCGCGTGAGGCGCAGCGTTCCGCGCCCCAGAACGACCGCCAGCATCACGTGGGCTACTACCTCATTTCGCGCGGCCGGTTCCGGCTCGAACAAAACCTCGGCTATCCGCCGCCGTGGCACCAGCGTGCCGCCCGTTTCATGTTTCGCCGCCCGGTGCTCGGCTATCTCGGAACGATCGCTGGCGCGACAGCGCTGACGATCGCCAGCTTCCTCGCGTACGCAAACAGGCACGGCGCGACCGCGGCGGATCTCTGGATCGTCGCGCTCGTCACGTTGATTCCCGTGAGCGAGCTGGTCATCAGTCTCCTCAACCTCATCGTCACGATGCAGATCCAGCCGCGGCCGCTGCCGAAGCTGGATCTGCGCAGCGGCATCCCGGCGGGCGACCGGACCATGGTGGTCGTACCCGCGATCGTGAACTCCGAGGCGCGGCTGCTATCGCTCGTCGACGATCTGGAGGTCCGTTTCCTCGCCAACCGCGACCCGCACCTGCACTTTGCCCTGCTGACGGATTTCGCCGACGCGGGCGAGCAGGTGCTTCCCGGCGACGACGTGCTGGTCGACGCGGCGACTCGCCGGATCGATCAGTTGAACGCGCGGTATGGGGGGGACCGGTTCTACCTGTTCCATCGCGAGCGTCGCTGGAACCCCCGTGAGCGGCGCTGGATGGGCTGGGAGCGCAAGCGCGGCAAGCTCGCCGAGTTCAACCTCCTCCTGCGCGGCAGTACGGGTACGAGCTTCGTCGTCCGTTACGGCGACCTCTCCGTGCTGCCGTCGATTCGCTACGTCATCACGCTCGACTCGGACACACAACTGCCGATGGAAGCGGCGCGGCGCCTGGTTGGAACGCTCTCGCACCCTCTGAATCGCCCGCGCTTCGACGAGCGGCTGCGGCGCGTGACGGAGGGTTACGGCGTCCTGCAGCCTCGCATCGAGGTCAGCGTCATGAGCGCGAATCGAACCGCGTTTGCGCGCGTCTTCGCGGGACACGTCGGCCTCGACCCGTACACGACGGCCGTTTCGGACGTCTACCAGGATCTCTTTCATGAAGGCAGCTACGTCGGAAAGGGCATCTACGACGTGGATGCATTCGACGCGGCTCTCGCGGGCCGGATCCCCGAGAACCATCTTCTCAGCCACGACCTGTTCGAAGGGTTCTACGCACGGGCCGGTTTGTGCACCGACGTCCACCTCGTCGACGACTATCCGTCGCACTACCTGTCGTTCGCCGCGCGCCAGCACAGATGGATTCGCGGCGACTGGCAGATCGCCCGCTGGTTGTGGCGGACGGTGCCCGATGCGACGGGGCACGCCGTGCCGAACACGCTGCCGGTGATGTCACGCTGGAAGATCCTGGACAACCTGCGCCGCAGCGTCCTGCCTTCCGCGCTGCTGCTGCTCTTGCTCGCGGGCTGGACGATTCTGCCGGGATCGGCGCTGCTCTGGACGTCCGTCGTCCTGCTCGTTCTGACCTTCCCCGCGTACATCCAGGTCGCGCGATCGCTCGGCAGCTACGTGCCAGGCGTCCCGTGGCGCGAGCATCTCCGGGCGGAGCGCCACAACATCCTCGTCAGCCTGCGTCAATCGTTCCTGTCGATGGCGCTCCTGGCACACCAGAGCGGGGTCATGATGGACGCGATCGGGCGAACGCTGGCCAGGCTCCTCGTGACGCGCCGGCGCATGCTCGAGTGGGTGACCGCCGATCGCGTCGAACAGCCGCCGGCCTCCGTTGCGGACGTCTTCCGGCGGATGTGGCTGGCGCCCGCGATTGCGGCAGCCTTCATCGCGATCATCGCGTACGTCGATCCGCTGCGCCTCATCCTGGCGATCCCTATCGTGGATCTGTGGCTGCTCTCGCCTGCGCTCGTGCATGCGACGGGACTTCCACTCGCGCCACGCCGTGCCGCGCTCAGCCGCACGGACAGGCTGACGCTTCGCCAGGTCGCGCGGGCGACCTGGAGATTTTTCGAGGAGCTCGTCGGCGCGGAAGACAACTGGCTCGTGCCGGACAACTACCAGGCTGATCGCAAGGATCCGATCGCGCACCGGACGTCGCCGACCAACATCGGTCTGCAGCTGCTGTCGACGCTCGCCGCGCACGATTTCGGATACCTGACGTTCTCCGGGGCCGTCGATCACCTGGAGCGCACGTTCGACACGCTGCTGCGGATGCAGCGCTATCGCGGGCACTTCTTCAACTGGTACGACACGCGGACGCTTGCGCCGCTCGCACCCGCGTACATCTCGACTGTCGACAGCGGGAACCTCGCAGGGTACCTGCTGACGCTGCGATCGGGGCTGACGCAGGTCGTCGAGACGGCGCCAATCGTGGATGCGCGTCTCCTCAGCGCGCTGGAAGACGCGCTCGAGCTCTGCGCGGCCGAAATCGATCGCGCCACGCGCGGCCGGCCGGGTCGGGCGCTTCGGAAGGAGATCGCCGGCCTGCGGGCGAAGCTCGCCGAGCGGCCCAATCCGCTGACGCCGCTCGACGGCTGGCGCCGGCTGCTGCCTCAGCTGACCGACGGCCTGTCGGCCGTCAGCGTACTGCTTCACGAGCTCGAGGAGTCGCTGCCTGCCGCCACGACGGGAGAGGAACCGCCCGCGTCGATATCGGAGGCCGCCTACTGGCTCGATCGCGCGGGCGCCGCCATCCTTGCACGGCAGGAGGATCTCGAGCGTCTCGCAGGGTGGCTCGAATTCCCGAACGAGGTGGCGGCCATCCAACCGGTAAGCGTGCCGAGCCTCACCGGGCTCGTGGCCTGGTGCGACCGCGTGCTGAGCAGGCCCGATTGGGCGCCATCGGCGGCGCTGCGCGCGAGCATCGAGGCCGCCCGCCGGCACGCCGTCGACCTCATCGAGCGAGCCGAGCGTCTCGGTGTGCTCGCGGACGACCTGATCGAGGAGACCGAGTTCGGCTTTCTGTTCAATCGGGAGCGTCAGCTGTTTTCGATCGGGTTCAGCGTGTCCGACGGCCTGCTCGATAACTCGTACTACGACATCCTCGCTTCCGAAGCGCGGCTGGCGAGCTTCATGGCGATCGCGACCGGCGCGATCTCGCACGATCACTGGTTCAAGCTCGGGCGGGCGTTGACGCCGAGCGGCTCGTCACGCGCGCTATTGTCATGGAGCGCATCGATGTTCGAGTACCTCATGCCGCTCCTCGTGATGCGGTCGTACATGGGGACGCTGCTCGACGAGACCTACAACGCCGTCGTGCAGCGGCAGATCGAATACGGCGCGCGCCGCGGCGTCCCGTGGGGCATCTCGGAATCGGCGTACAACGCGCGCGATCTTGACGGCAACTTCCAGTACCGCGCGTTCGGCGTTCCGGGCCTCGGCCTCAAGCGCGGCCTCGCCGACGATCTCGTCGTCGCCCCCTACGCGTCGATCCTTGCGGCGCCGCTCGCGCCGGCGAAGGTGATCAGCAATCTCGAGCGACTTCGCGCGCAGGGCCTCGGGAGCCGCTATGGCTTCTACGAAGCCGTCGACTACACGCCCGACCGCCTCCTTCCCGGAACATCGGGCGGCGTCGTCCTCCCCACGTGCATGGCCCACCATCAGGGCATGATCCTGCTCGCGCTCGACAACCTGCTGAACTCGTCGCCGATGCAGAATCGGTTTCACGCAGACCCGCGCATTCAGGCGGCGGCGCTGCTGCTTCAGGAACGAATCCCGCAGCTGGTGCCCCTGAAGAACGTCCCCGTCGAGACGGCGGAGCACGTGCCGATCTCCCGCCGCTTCACCGCGCCGACCGTGCGGCGCTACACCACGCCGCACACGCTCAGCCCGCGAACGCACCTGCTCTCGAACCGTTCCTACACGGTGATGGTCACCAACGGGGGCGGCGGCTACAGCCGCCGCCAGAACCTGGCAATGACGCGCTGGCGCGAGGACATCACGTCGGACGACTGGGGAACGTTCTGCTACGTCCGGGATCTCGATACAGGCGCGTTCTGGTCGACGGCGCACCAGCCGACCGGACTCGAAGCGGACGACTACGAAGTGACGTTCGCCCTCGACCGGGCAGTCTGGCGGCGGCTCGATGCCGGCGTCGAGACGCGCACGGAAGTCGTGGTCTCGCCGGAAGACGACGCCGAGCTGCGGCGCGTGTCTGTCACGAATCACACGCGCAGTCCGCGCACGATCGAGCTGACCAGCTACGCCGAAGTCGTGCTGGCGCCGCAGGAGGCCGACCTCGCGCATCCGGCGTTCAGCAACCTGTTCATCGAAACGACGGCGATTCCCGACCGCGATGCCCTCATCTGCTCGCGCAGGCCGCGCGACGGCATGGAGCGGCCCTACCTGGTCCATGTGCTGAGCGGCCGCGGGCGGATCGGACCGCCAACGCAGTACGAGACCGACCGGTCGCGTTTCGTCGGCCGCGGCGGAACCCTGACGCATCCCGCCGCGCTCGCCGATCGAAGCGCGCTGTCGAACACGACTGGGGCGGTCCTCGATCCCATCGTCAGCCTGCGTCAATCGATTCGTCTTCCGCCGGGCGGCACCGCGCGTCTCGCATTCACGACGGGGTTCGCCGACAGCGAAGCCGCCGCCCGCAGGCTCGTTGAGAAGTACCACGACCGGCGTGCGGTCGCGCGCGCGCTTGCGCTCGCCAGCACCCACAGCCAGATCGAGCTGGTGCACCTCGGGCTGACGCTGGACGATGCGATCCGGTTCCAGCGGTTCGCGGGACGTCTGCTGTACACCGATCCGCGGCTGCGGGATCCTGCCGGCGTACGCGACAACCGGCTCGGACAACCGGACCTGTGGAAGTACGGGATTTCCGGAGACCTGCCGATCGTGCTGGCGCTGATTGCCGACTCCGAGCACATCCCGCTCTTCCGCGATCTCCTCAAGGCCCACGAGTACCTGCGTGCGAAAGGGCTGGCGTTCGATCTCGTCGTGCTCAACGAACTCGGCACGAGCTACCGGCAGGATCTGCAGGATGCGCTGCAGCAGGTGCTCGAGAGCGGTCCGGAGCAGGGTTGGGTCGATCGGCCCGGCGGTGTGTTCCTGCGCCGCGCGGACCTGATGACGCCGGACGACCGCAACCTGCTGCGCGCGACCGCGCGAGCCGTTCTGGACTGCGCACTCGGCGACCTGCAGAGTCAGCTCGGCCGGCTCCGGGTACCGTTCGAACCACTTCCGTCGAGGATCGTGCGCGCAGCCCGCGCGGCGGAATCAGCCGTCAGCCCTTCTCCCCGGCCGGTTGTGACAGCCGGCCCGGGTGAGTTTTCTGAGGACGGCCGCGAATGCATCATCCGGGTGCACCCGAACGCGGGCGTCGTCCCGCCCGCACCATGGGCGAACGTCGTGAGCCACCAGACGTTCGGGTTCGTCGCAACCGAGCTCGGTCCGGGATTCACGTGGTCCGAGAACAGCCGCAACAATCGGCTCACTCCCTGGCGGAACGATCCCGTTCGCGATCCTCAAGCCGAGGCGCTTTTCGTTCGAGACGACGACACCGGCCTCGCGTGGTCGGTGACACCGCTGCCCGCCGGAGGCGGCGATGAGTATGTGGCGCGTCATGGACAGGGCTACACGAGCTGGGATCACAGCCGCGATGGGATCCAGTCGAGCCTTAGTGTGTTCGTCCCGCCGGAAGATCGCGTGAAGGTCTTTCGACTCGCGCTGCAAAATCAATCCTCGGCACGGCGGCACCTGTCAATCACGTTGTACGCCGAATGGGTTCTCGGCGACGATCGCGCACGCACTGCCCCGCACATCGTCACGAGCCGCGATCCGGCGACCGGCGCCGTCATGGCCACCAACGCCTTCCGCGAAACGTTCGGCGGCCGTGTCGCGTTCGTCGACCTTCATCCCGGAACGTATCGGACCGTGACCGGCGATCGAACGGAATTCCTCGGTAGGAATCGGAGCCTCACCGCGCCCGCCGCGCTCGGCCGTGACATGCTGTCGAACCGCGTCGGCGCGATCCTCGACGCGTGCGGGGCAATTCAGGTCCGGCTCACGCTGGAACCTTCGCAAGAGCAAACCATCGTCGGCCTCCTCGGCGAAGCGGTCGACGTCGCCGACCTGCGCCGGATCGTGACGAACTGGCGCGAGCCTGGCGCGGTTGACCGCGCACTCGAGCTGGTTCGTCAAGGATGGGATCGCCTGCTGGGGACGATCCAGGTCCGAACGCCGGACCGATGGACGGACCTCATGTTGAATCGATGGCTGCTCTACCAGACGCTGGCCTGCCGGGTCTGGGGGCGGTCGGGGTTCTATCAGTCGGGCGGAGCGTTCGGCTTTCGAGATCAGCTCCAGGACGTGCTGGCGCTGCTGCATGCGGCGCCGCAGATCGCGCGCGAGCACGTGCTCCGGGCGGCGTCACGGCAATTCCTCGAAGGTGACGTGCAGCACTGGTGGCACGAACCCGAGGGACGAGGTGTGCGGACGCGCTTTTCGGACGACAGGCTGTGGCTGGTCTACGCGACGCTGCACTACGTCGCGTTTACGGGCGACAAGTCGATCCTGGATGAGGCCGTTCCCTTCCTCGAGGGCCGGCCGCTCCATCCGGGAGAACACGAAGCGTACGAGTTGCCGTCGGTCTCGTCCGTCCGCGCCCCGTTGTACGAACACTGCGTGCGGGCTGTGGAGATCAGCCTCGTAAATGGATCCCACGGCTTGCCCCTCATGGGATCCGGCGACTGGAACGACGGGATGAACCTCGTGGGCAGCGAGGGGCGCGGTGAGAGCGTCTGGCTCGGTTGGTTCCTTTACACGATTCTCGGACCGTTCGCGGACGTCGCGGCGCGACGCGGCGAGCTGGATAGAGCGGACCGGTACCGTCGTCATGCGTCGGCGCTCGCGACCTCGCTCGACGGCGCCTGGGACGGCCACTGGTATCGCCGCGCGTACTTCGATGATGGAACGCCGCTCGGGTCGGCGTCGAACGAAGAGTGTCAAATCGACTCGCTCGCCCAGTCCTGGGCCGTCATCTCCGGCGCGGGCGTTCAGGAACGGGCGCGCGAAGGGATGGAGTCGGTCGACCAGCGTCTCGTGAAGCGGGACGATCGTTTGATCCTTCTGCTCGCTCCCCCGTTCAATCGGATGACGCCGAATCCTGGCTACATCCAAGGTTACCTGCCTGGCGTCCGCGAGAACGGCGGGCAATACACGCACGCGGCGCTGTGGACCGTTCTGGCGTTCGCAAGGTTGGGTGACGGCGATCGGGCCTTCGATCTATTCGCGATGCTCAACCCGGCGAGCCATGCGCTGACGCCGGACGACGTCCGGCGGTATCGCGTCGAGCCATACGTCGTCGCGGCGGACGTGTACTCCCAGCCGCCGCACACGGGACGAGGTGGCTGGACGTGGTACACGGGCGCAGCAGGATGGATGTACCGTGTCGGTCTGGAAGCAATACTCGGTCTCTCCCTTCGAGGCGGATCGCTCCGAATCGATCCATGTATTCCACGAAGCTGGCGTCAGTACGAGATCGTCTACAGATCACCGGCCGCCGAGTACCACATCACCATCGAGAATCCCGGCGGCGTGTCGCGCGGCGTCAAGCGGCTCGAGGTGGATGGCGTCGAGCATCAGGGTAATGAGATCGCGATTGCCAGCGACGGCGGCCATCATCAGGTCCGCGTCACCCTCGGATGAAACCGGGCCCAGCACAGAAATGGCCATGGAGATTGAAACGCTGCACCACGTCAGCCTTCCCGTGTCTGATCTCGAACGTTCGAAGGCGTTCTACAGCGGCGTGATCGGGCTCGAAGAGATTGAGCGGCCGCCGTTCAAATTTCCGGGAGCGTGGTACCGCGCCGGCGATCGAGACATCCACCTGATTGTCGGTACGCGGTCGACCTTCCGCGACGGTAAAGGAATCGATTCGCGCGACGGTCATTTGGCGATTCGGGTGAGGAGCTATCGACGTGCCGTCGAGCATCTGAAAGCGCTCGGGTATCGGGAAGCTGAGCCGGACGCGCCGATGGCCGACCCCTTGAGGTCCATGCGGCTCAATCCCCGAAGCACCGCCGGTTTTCCTCAAATTTACATCCTCGATCCGGATCGGAACGTCGTCGAAATTAACGCAGCCGAGGACGATCGGAGTCCGTAGTGGAGTAAGCTGGCAGCATGGATTCCCGAGCAGTCGGCGGACTTCACCACATCACCGCGATCGCGGGCCCGGCCCAGGAAAACCTCGACTTCTACGCTGGCATCCTCGGGATGCGCCTCGTCAAGCGCAGCGTCAACCAGGACGATCCGGGCACCTATCATCTTTTCTATGCCGACGCCGAGGGCCGACCCGGCACCGACCTCACGTTCTTTCCCTGGTCGCAAATGGCGCCGCCGCGTCTCGGCCACGGCCTCGCGATCGAGGTCGGGCTCGAAGTGCCGGACGGAAGCCTCGAGTACTGGGGATCGCGCCTGCAGCAGTACGGCGTGAGCATTGGGGATATGGAAACGCGGTTCGGCGATCGTGTCCTGCCGTTGACGGATCCGCACGGCCTCAAGATTGCTCTCGTTGGGCGGGCGGCCGGCCGCACGTTTACACCGTGGGACGCCAGCCCGGTTCCGCAAGAGCGTCAGATACGAGGCCTCTTCGGGGCTCAAGTCTGGGAGCGCGACGCTGCGCAGACGACGAATTTTCTGACGGGCGTCCTGGGGTTCACGCGCCTCGCCGACGAGAGGGGCTGGACGCGTTACGGCTTCGAGCAGTCTCCCGGCGTCGTGGACATCCGCGAAACGCCAGACGCGCGGCGCGGCGCGTGGGGCGTCGGCAGCGTTCATCACCTGGCCTGGCGCGTTGCCGACGAGCACGAACAGCTCGTCGTGCGCGAGCAGGTGGAGCGCGCGGGCGGTCAGGCGACGCCCGTCATCGATCGTTTCTGGTTCAAGTCTGTCTATTTCCGGGAACCTGGCGGGGTGCTGTTCGAGCTGGCGACCGAAGGCCCCGGCTTCGCGGTTGACGAAGATCCCGCGCATCTGGGCGAGAAGCTCGTGCTCCCGCCGTTCCTCGAGCCGCACCGCGGGCAGATCGAGCGCGCGCTGCCTACGTTGACGCTGACGGCGCACGCCGCGACGCGGGACGCCGGGCGGCGATGACAGAAGCCGACCTCGGCTTCGTCCACCGGTTTCGCCCCGCCTCGGTCGACCGTGCAGCCACCCTCCTGATGTTGCACGGAACCGGCGGTGACGAGCGCGACCTGCTCCCGCTCGCGCAGATGCTCGACCCGCAGGCCGCCGTGCTCAGTCCGCGCGGCAAGGTGCTCGAGCAGGGCATGCCACGCTTTTTCCGTCGCTTGAGCGAGGGGGTGTTCGACGAAGACGATCTGCGCCGCCGGACGTTCGAGCTCGCGGACTTCGTTCAGGCCGCGGCAGATCATTACGGGATCGATCCCGGCCGCATCGTCGCCGCCGGGTTCTCGAACGGCGCGAACATCGCGGCGAGCCTGCTGCTCCTGAAGCCGGGCGTTCTGTCCGGCGCGATCCTGTTCCGTGCGATGGTTCCTCTCGTTCCCGACCCGATGCCGCCCGTATCGGACACGCCTGTGTTCCTCTCGAACGGACGGCACGATCCGCTCATCCCCGCCGACCAGACAGAGCGGCTCGCAGCGCTCCTGCGCCGCGCCGGCGCCACGGTGACCCTCGCGTGGCAGGATGCCGGGCACGAGCTGACTCGCCCCGACGTCGAGCTGGCGCGCGAGTGGTTGTCCGTGTTGGCGTGAACGTCCACCTCATCGACGGCACGTACGAGCTCTTTCGACACTTCTACGCGGTGCCGCGGGCGCGCGACGCCGATGGAAACGAAGTCGCCGCCGTCCGCGGCGTCGTCAGCTCGATCCTCGGCATGCTCCAGCGCGGCACGACGCACGTCGGCGTCGCTACCGATCACGTCATCGAGTCGTTCCGGAACCGGCTCTGGTCCGGATACAAGACGGGCGCCGGCGTCGACCCCGACCTGCTCGCGCAGTTCGAGCCGCTCGAGATTGCGCTGACCGCGCTCGGGGTGAAAGTCTGGCCGATGGTCGAGTACGAGGCGGACGATGCGCTCGCGGCGGCAGCGGTCAAAGCGGCGGCCGACCGTCGCGTCGGACGCGTGATCATCTGCACGCCCGACAAGGATCTTGCGCAGGTCGTCCGCGGCGACCGCATCGTCCAGCTGATTCGCCGGACGAACGTCGTGCTCGCGGAACCGGACATCGTGAAAAAGTTCGGCGTGCTGCCAGGGTCGATTCCGGACTATCTCGCGCTCGTGGGCGACTCGTCGGACGGATACCCGGGGTTGCCGGGATGGGGCGCGCGATCTGCCGCGGCGGTTCTCGCCCGCTTCGAGCATCTCGAGGACATCCCGCGGGACCCGCGCGTCTGGAACGCGAACGTGCGGAACGCGGGCGCACTCGCCCTCGTGCTCGAGGCCCAGCGCGATCGCGCGTTTCTGTTTCGCGATCTCGCGACGCTGCGCACGGACATCCCGGTGTTCGAGTCCGTTGACGATCTGAAGTGGACCGGACCGCTGCCGGAGTTCGAAGCGATCGCTCGCAGACTTCAGGACGCGGTCGTTGTCAGCTAAACGAGGCTCGAGCTCGTACCACGCGGCTATTCGATCGCGACACGCTTGAGGAGCTCGTGATCGCTCAGGAGCTTGCCGGCTCCAAGCACGACGCAGGACGTCGGGTTTTCGGCGGCGAGCACCGGCAGGCCCGTCTCTTCGCGCAGCCGCTTGTCGAGATTGCGCAGGAGCGCGCCGCCGCCGGCGAGCACGACGCCGCGGTCGTAGATGTCGCCGCACAGCTCGGGCGGCACACGCTCGAGCGCATCCCGAACGGCTTTCACGATTACTTTGACGGGTTCGGCAAGCGCGTCGCGGATTTCGGCGTCGGTAATCACGACCGTGCGCGGCACGCCTTCCGCGAGATGCCGTCCCTTGACTTCCATCCTAAGCGGTGATGACAGCGGCGCCGCCGATCCGACCTCGAACTTGATCTGCTCCGCGGTGCGCTCCCCGATGAGGAGGTTGTGCGCGCGCTTCATGTGCTGGATGATCGCCTCGTCCATCTCGTCGCCAGCCACTCGCAGCGACCGTCCGTAGACGACGCCGGCCATCGAAATCACAGCGATGTCGGTCGTGCCACCGCCGATGTCGATGACCATGTTGCCGGCGGGCTCCGTGATGGGAAGACCGGCGCCAATCGCAGCCGCCATCGGCTCGTCGACGAGGTGGACTTCGCTCGCCTTGAGCCGGAAGGCGCTTTCCTTTACGGCGCGACGCTCCACCTGCGTGATCTCCGGCGGCACGCCGATGACCAGCCGGGGCCGCATCAGACGGCTCCGGTTCACTTTCCGCACGAAATGGAGCAGCATCGTTTCGGCGGCGGCGAAATCGGCGATGACGCCGTCTTTCATGGGTCTGACGGGCGTGATGTTGACCGGTGTGCGGCCGAGCATCTCGCGCGCCTCCGTCCCGACTGCCTCGATCGTTCCGCGGCTCGTGTTGAAGGCGACGATCGACGGCTCGTTCAGCGCGATCGCCCCGCGAGTGAAGATGCAGGTGTTGGCCGTACCAAGGTCGATCGCAATGTCGGAGGCAAAGCTCGAGAAGAGGGACATGACGCCGGCAAGGCACCTTTCGTTCCGCTTTCCAGAAACGGCGTTACGCGCGAAAACGCCAGCAAACACGCGCGGTGAGGCGCAGCGGCGTGCCGCGCGGCGGTCTCTCGTCGTGACAGAACGGGCCGGCTGCTTACGTTCCTGCAGCGGCGCGCTGCGTGCGGTCCTCTGTCGCCGCATCGCCTGGGATGAACGGCCTAATCTGAGCCCGTGAATAGCCATTCTCGTTGACGAACAGTCGACGGGGGCATCGTATCCGCCGCTGTATACATGCCACGAGCGAAGCAGTAGGTCCCGGCCCGCACGACACAGTTCGTGTTCCGGCTGAACTGGTAAGTCATCTGGGAGGGCGTCGGCTCGCGGGCCGGCGCTCTCCTCCGCTCCATCTGGCGATCTGGTGATTTGGTGGCCTGGCGATTCGAGGTCTGCTTGACGCTCGTGTAGCTCTGAGATATATAGCTTTGCGATATATATGCCTGACGGAGGCCGGGATCGCGAGCTGAAAAAAGGCAGCGCCGAGCTGCTCATTCTGTCGCTGGTCGAAACGCGTCCGCGTCATGGCTACGAGATCGGAAAGCTGATCGAAGCGCGCTCGCACGGCGTCGTCCGCTTCAGCGTGGCGTCCCTCTATCCCCTGCTCTACCGGCTCGAGCGGCGCGGCTGGATCGATGGGCGCTGGGTCGAGAAGGCCGGGCAGCGTCGCCGCCGCTACTACCGGCTGACGCCGGCCGGGCGCAGGATGCTTGCAGAGCAGCGAATGGGCTGGCGGGCGTTCGTCGCCGCTATCAATCGGATTGCAGGGCTCGAGCATGCGTAGCTACTGGCGATCCGAAGTCCTGCGCCGGTTGCACGTCGCAATGCTGGATCCTGAAACGGAGCAGGACGTCGTCGAAGAGCTCGCACAACATCTCGACGACCGGTATCGCGAGCTGCTGACCACGGGCACACGCGAGGCGCAGGCTCGCCGTACCGTCCTCAGGGAACTCGACGACAGAGGGCTCGGACGATCGATTGGGGAGCTCAAGTCCGAACCTCGAACTTCTTCGACACTTCTCGAACCTGCTCGAACCCTTTCCAACCTGCTTCTCGACGTGCGTTTTGCGCTCCGGATGATGCGCCGCTCGCCCGGGTTCACCACTGTGGCTGTCACGACCATGGCCGTCTGCATTGGCGCAACCGTCGCGCTGTTCAGCGTGGTCGATACGCTGCTCCATGCGGCCGCTCGACTATCCACGCCCCGATCGGCTTGTCCGCGTGTTCGAGCACATCGTGGACGCGAACCTCCTCCGCAATCACGTCGCCGCACCGAACTTTCTCGACTGGAAACGAGAGAGCACGGCGTTTGACGCGATGGCGGCCTATCGCCGGCGAAGCATCAACGTATCCGCGTACGGGGCGATGCCGGGCGGAGCAGGCGAGCCGCGCTTCCTGAAGGCGGCGCGGGCGTCGGTCGAGTTCTTCGGCGTGCTCGGCGTTTCGCCGGCGCTCGGCCGTGTCTTTTACGATCGATGAGGACCGGCGGCTGGCGCACGTCACCGTCGTCAGCCACGCGTTCTGGAAGTCGCACCTGGCGGCCGACCCGGACGTGCTCGGCAGGAGCCTCGACTTCGACGGCGAGCCCTACGTCGTCATCGGCGTCCTGCCCGCCGGCTTCCGGTTCCACCTCGAGACCGATGCCTGGATTCCGCTCGGGCTCTATCCCGGAACCCGCGCCGGACGCGGCTCACACGGCCTCAACGTCGTCGCCCGGATGAAGGCGGGCGTCACGGCCCGGCAGGCGCAACTCGAGCTCGAGACGATCGCGAGACGCCTGTCCCGCGAGTACCCGGACACGAACGCGCATTGTGGTGTGTTCGTCGAGCCGCTGCAGGCGAGCATGGTTCACGACACGCGTCCGGTTGCGCTGATCCTGATGGCGGCGGTCACATTCGTGCTCCTCATCGCCTGCGCCAACATCGGCGGCCTACTCGTGGCGCGATCGACGGCGCGTGCGCGCGAATTTGCCGTACGAATCGCGCTCGGCGCAAGCCGCGCGCGGCTCGCCCGTCAGCTCGTCGTGGAGAGCCTGGCCGTGGCCGCGCTGGGCGGCGCAGTCGGAACGGCCCTCGCCGCCCTGAGCGTTGCCACACTTCGTCGCATCGAAGTGGTTGCCGTGCCACGCCTCGACGAGATCGCAATCAATATGCGGGTTCTCGCGGCCACGGTCGGCATCACCGTCCTGACGGGGCTCCTGTTCGGCATGGTTCCGGCGCTGCACATCTCGCGGCGGACCGGCGGCACTCCGACGCCGCGTGGCGCCTCGAGCGGACGCGACGAGAGGCGCGTGCAGTCGGCACTCACGGTGTGGCAGGTCGGGTTCGCGCTCGTCCTGCTCGTCGGTGCCGGTCTAATGGTCCGTACGCTCATGCGCCTGCACGAGGTCGATCCAGGCTTCCAGGCCCGCGGAATCCTCGCCGTGGACCTCACGTTGTCTGACGCGCGCTATCCCAAGAACGAGGATGCCGCACGCTTCTACCGCTCGGTGGTCGAGACCGCGGCGGCGCTTCCGGGCGTGCAGCGCGCGGCGCTGGTGAGCGATCCGCCGCTCTTCGGAGGCGCAGGCCATTTCAGCAACGGTTTCCACATCGCCGGCGCGCCTGCCAAGCGGCCGGGCGAGGAAGACTTCGCGTACCTTCGCTGGGTGACGCCGGACTACTTCAATGCGCTCGGCGTGCCGCTTCTCAGCGGCCGTCTGTTCACGGAAAGCGACGCGATCGGTGAACCGCCCGTCGCAATGATCAACGCGGCGATGGCCGCGCGGTACTTTCGCGGTAAGGATCCGATCGGCCGCGAGCTCGTGATCCATGACGGAAAACAGGAGCCGAAACGAATCGTCGGCGTCGTCGGCGATCTGCGTCAGACTGCGCTGACCGAGACGCCCGAACCGCAGATGTACACGCCGTTCTATCAGGCGCCGGCCGGCTGGGGGACGCTGCTCGTCAAAACGGCGGGCGATCCGCGCACGCTCGCGCCGGCCGTCCAGCGGGCCGTGCGCGGCGTGGATGCGCAGCAGCCCGTCTTCAACGTGCGCACGCTCGAGAACGCGGTCGAAACCTCGATTGCTCCGCAGAGGCTCACGATGCGCGTGCTCGCGGCTTTTGCGATCTCGGCGCTCGGGCTGGTCGCGCTGGGGATTTACGGCGTGATCGCGTTCCAGGTCGCCCGACGCACCCGGGAGATCGCCGTGCGCCTCGCGCTCGGCGCGCGGCCTGCCGATGTCCTCTGGATCGTGGCGCGTCAAGGTCTTGCGCCAGTAGGTCTGGGAATGCTCCTGGGGCTCGGCGGTGCGGTTGCGCTGACACGCTCGTTACGAGGCCTGCTATTCGAGGTCGAACCGCTCGACCCGCTGACCTTCGCCGCGGCCGCGTCCCTGCTGGTAGCCGTTGCGCTGCTCGCGTGCCTCGTTCCAGCTCGCCGCGCGCTTCGAACCGAGCCAGCCGTTGCGCTGACGAATGAGTAGCGCAGCCCTTGTAGCGCAGCCCTTTAGGGTTACTTCTCCACTCTCTTCTTCAACCCGTTAACCGCCCCGAGAATCATTCGGTTGACCGCCGCGAGCGACAACCCACCCTCGTCTTTCGACGGTATCGTCGCGAACCCGATCGCGGCCGCCTTCGGATACCGGCTGAAGATCGTTTCGAACACGGCAGCCAGCTGCTCGCTTGACGGCCCGTCCGGAACCTTGTTTCCGTGACTCATCACCTCGCGGGGATCGAGCACGTCCATGTCGATGTGGACGTAGATCCTGTCGGTGAGGCGGCTCAATCGATCCATCTGCTTCGTGATCTCGGGTGAGTTCTGCCTCAGATCGTTCACGGACACGTGCTCGATGAACGAATCGTCGAGCATCCGTTGCTCCAGCGGATCCGTCAGGCGCACGCCGCCCATGACGACGTGGCGTTCCGACAGGGGCGGGTCGAGACCGGCGTCGAGACGGAGCCGGGTGAGGCATCGGCCGGTCGCGACAGCGACGGGCATGCCACCCAGCGATCCGCTGCGGGTCGTCTCGGGTGTGTTGAAGTCCGGGTGCGCGTCGAGCCAGAACATCCCGACGCGAAGTGGCTCGGGCGTCGGGCCCGACTGTTGAAGCCCGGCCACCATGCCGGGCATCGACGGACACGTGCCGAGCAGGCCGACGTTGAAATAGCCCTCGCGCGCGTTCTTCGCGACGGCTCGCCCGAGATGTCCGAGCGCGAACCCCAGTCGCTTCCAGCCGCCGTATTCCGTTTCTTCCTCCGCCGTCAGCCCGATCTCGACGACGCGTACCGTCGCGCCCAGCTTTTCGAGCGCGGGTTGGATGCCGCCGTTGGCCATCGTGGCCGGACCGTTCGACGTGCCGTTGGGCACGAACGGCTGGCGCACGAGGGCGATGCGCAGCCCGCCTTGCGACTGTGCTTGCTGCTCGGCGCCCGGCCCCGCCAGCACCGCAACCGCGACGAGACCCCACGACATTGTGCGTTTCATGGTTACTTGTCGCCCGAGAAGATCAGGGGCAGACCGGTCCTGGGGTTACCGACGACCACGATCTTGGAGTTCGGGCTTCGAGACAGCTCCATCGTCGCTTCGATGCCTTTCCATTCGAGCAGCTTGTCGCTGATGCCCTGCGTGACGATGTTCTGGAAGTCCTTGATGCCCTGAGCCTCCACTCGCTTGCGCTCCGCTTCCTGACGCTCCTTCTGGAGCACGAACTCCATGCGCTGCGCCTCCTGCTGCGCCTGCTGCTTCGCCTCGATAGCATGTTTGAGCGTGTCGGGAAGCTGGAGGTCGCGCAACAGCACGTTTTCGACGACGACGCCGCGCTGCTGAAGCGCCTGCCGGAGATCGTTCAGAATCTGGCGCGCGATGCTCTCGCGGGCGTCCGAGTACAGCGTTGCGGCGGTGTTCGCGGCCGTCACGCCCCGGATCGCCGAACGGAAGTTCGGGACGAGGAGCACATCAGCGTAGTTGGGCCCGATCTTCTGATAGACCTCCGCGGCGCGGTCCGGCTGGAGGTGATAGAGCACCGAAGCGTCGAGCCCCATGATCAGCCCTTCCTTCGATGGCACCGACGCGCGCTCCTTGTGTTCCTGCGTCTTGACGTCGAGCACGTTGACGCGCGCTACGGGGTTCACGAGGTGCATTCCTTCAGGGATCACGCGGCCGGTCACCTTCCCGAACACCGTGACGACGCCGACATGACCGGTCTGGACGCACGAGATCGAGTTCATGGCGATGAACGCAACCACCAGGAGTCCGATGAGCCCGAGGGCCCGTCGTCTCAGCGCCGCTCCCACCCGCTCGCCGCGTTCCGAGAGTATCGTGTCGCGCATCTGCTCCTCCCCTGGCTTCCTCTGCCGCCGAACGGATGACACACCCCTGCCGCGCTGCAAATCCCGGGGGATTGCGACCGCTCAGGGCATCTGCCACTCAGCGCAGGTTCTCATTTGAGCCGGTTATTCAAGGATACCCGAAGCCGGGCGACAGCCTGTTTACACTGCCGAAATGATCAGGGTGCGTAGGCGTCCGCTTCGATTTCCACGATCATCTGCGGATCGATCAGGCGGCTGACCTCCACCATTGCCGTCGCCGGCCGGATCTCGCCGAACACCTCCCCGTGTGCGCGGCCGATCGCTTCCGACTGGCTTATGTCGGTGACGTACATCCGCGTTCGTACCACGTCGCGCAGGCTGGCGCCGGCCTGCTGCAGCGCCCACTCGATGTTTGCGAGCGTGCGGCGCGTCTGCGCGTACGCATCGCCGACCCCGACGATCTTGCCTGTTTCGTCGGTCGCAGTCGTCCCGGAAACATGAACGAACGGGCCGACGCGGACGGCCCGGGAGTACCCGACGATCGCCTCCCAGGGACGGCCGCTCGAAATGTTCGTTCTCGCGTTGGTCATAAAGTCACTTCAGAAGAATGGCGTTCAGTGCCGGATCGCGAACGAGACGACCGCCCTGGTGTTCGGTCGATGGAATGCCCGCTTCGGCAAGGCGCGCGAGGACACTCTCCCGGGCCTTTGCGTTGGGCAGGCGCACAACGAAATCCCGCAGGCCGATCGCGCCCGGCGGGGGCGGGGGCGCGCCAACGCCCGCCCAGGTGTTCAGGCCGATGTGATGATGGTAGCCGCCGGCAGACACGAACAACGCGCTCGGCCCATAACGCTGCATCAGATCGAACCCGAGCACGCGGACGTAGAAATTCTCGGCGGCACTCAGATCGTTGACGTGCAGGTGGACGTGCCCGATGACCGTTCCGGAAGGCAGCGCGTGTTCTCCGGCGGCGCCGGCATCTTCGAGGAGATCCTCGACGTCCAGAGGGTCGGCCTTCATGTGCAGTCGTCCGCCTGCCGTGGGCCACGCGTCGCGCGGCCGGTCGCGATAGAGCTCGATGCCGTTGCCGTCCGGGTCCGCCAGGTAGATTGCCTCGCTCACCCCGTGATCGGCAAAACCCTGCAGGACCGTGTCTGTCTCGACCAGCCGCCGGAGCGACCGCGCGAGATCCGGTCGGCCCGGAAGCAGGACAGCGAAGTGATAGAGGCCGGTCGTGCCGCGGACCCGGGGCGCGGCTGGCGCCTGCGTCAGAACGAGCAGGTCGGGACCGCCGGCTCCAAGTCTGGCGACGTTCTTGTCCCGCTGACGCACCCGGAAACCGAGCTGATCGGTGTAGAAAGCCGTCGATCGATCGAGATCCGAGATGGTCAGGTGAACTTCGCCGATTCTGGTAGCCGGATCGATTGCTTCGAGCATCGTCGGCTGGCTCCGTGGGGAGTGCGGCCAAGTATATGATAGGCGCGACGTGGCCCACGCTTTCACCGTCGGCGTCGAAGAGGAATTCCAGATCGTCGATCCCGACTCGTGGGAGCTGCGCTCGCATGTCTCGGAGCTCCTCGCGTCCGGCGCCTCCGCGCTCGGCGATCAGATCAAGCCGGAGCTGCACCAGTCCATCGTCGAGGTCGGCACCCGGATCTGCGAGGACGTGGCTCAGCTGCGCGCGGAGATTCTGCGGACCCGCCGGGAGCTCGTCGCAGCCGCCGATCGCGTCGGGCTGCGGGTGGCCGCGGCTGGTACCCATCCGTTCTCCAACTGGATGGACCAGGTGCTCTCCCCAGGGGACCGCTATCAGCACCTGGTGGAAGAGCTCCAGCAACTTGCACGATCGCTTCTCATTTTCGGCCTGCACATCCACGTCGCCGTGCCGAATCGATCCGAAGCGATCGACCTGATGAACGCGGCGCGGTACTTCCTGCCGCATCTGCTTGCGCTCTCGACGAGCTCGCCGTTCTGGGTCGGCCGCGACACGGGACTGAAGTCCTACCGCACCGCGATCTTCAGGCGCTTCCCGCGCACGGGTATCCCGGACCGATTCGGATCGTGGGGCGAATACGAAGACTACGTGGCGCTGCTCGTGCAGCTGCACTGCATCGACAACTCGAAGAAGATCTGGTGGGATCTCCGGCCGCATCCGACCTTCGGCACGCTCGAATTCCGCATCTGCGACGTTCCCACCGACCCTCGCGCCACGCTCGCCCTCGCGGCGCTCGCGCAGGCGATCATCGTGAAGCTCCATCGCCTGTACGAGAAGAACCAGGGCTTCAGGTTGTACCGCCGGACGCTCATCGAAGAGAACAAGTGGCGCGCGGCGCGATGGGGGCTGGATGGCCAGCTGATCGACTTCGGGCGGCGCGTCGAGGTTCCGATGCGCGATCTCGCGATCGAGCTGCTGGAGTTCGTGGACGACGTCGTGGACGACCTTGGCAGCCGGGAGGAGACGTCGTACGTGCGGACCATTCTGAAGGACGGCACGAGCGCGGATCAGCAGCTGCGCGTCTTCCGCGAAACGGGCGATCTGCGCGCCGTCGTCCGGTTCGTGGTCGAAGAGACGCGGCGCGGCATCGAACAGTCCACAACGGCGGGAGCTGACGCATGAAGATTGGGCTGCTGTGCGGGCGGGAGTACGCGTTCCCGCCCGCGTTTCTCGACCGCGTCAACGAGAAGGGCCGGCGCGATGGCATCACAGCGGAATTCGTGAAGCTGGCCGGGACGCGGATGGGCGAGCCGCCGGCGTACCGCGTGGTCGTCGATCGGATCTCGCACGAGGTGGAGTACTACCGGGCCTTCCTCAAGCATGCCGTCCTCTCGGGCACGTACGTCATCAACAACCCGTTCTGGTGGACGG
>DATAFJ010000065.1:0-7070 GCA_036257535.1 Vicinamibacterales bacterium
TGACGACGGCAAGCGCCGCCGCGGTCGCCGTTCTGGTTGCGGGAGCCGCGCGATGAGCCGGGCCAAGGCCTACGTCGAGCTCGCCCGGCCCTTCACGCTGGTTGCGCCGGCGCTCGGCGTCGTTTCCGGCGCCGTCACCGCTGCCGGCGCCTATCCACCCGAGCCCTGGTCGCAGGCGCTCGTCATCTACCCGGCGCTGGGCGCGCTGATGGCGGCGGTCTTCAACGCTGGCAACAACGCGCTCAACCAGATCTACGACCTCGAGATCGATCGCATCAACAAGCCGGCGCGGCCGCTGCCGAGCGGCGCGCTGACGGTCAAGGACGCATGGGTTTTCACGATCGTGACCTATGCGATCACCCTCGTCCTGGCGTGGCTCGTTGCGCCGGGTGGCCGCCACGAGTGCTTCTGGATCGTCGTCGTCGCCGTGGTTTGCACGTACATCTACTCAGTGCCGCCGCTTCGCACCAAACAACGCGGGATCTTGGCGAACGTCACGATCGCCGTCCCGCGCGGCGTCCTGCTCAAGGTTGCAGGCTGGACGACGGCCAAGACGATGTTCGGGCTCGAGCCATGGTTCATCGGCGCAATTTTCGGGCTGTTCCTCGTCGGCGCGTCGACGACGAAGGACTTCGCGGACATGGAGGGTGACCGACTCGGCGGGTGCCGGACGCTGCCGATTCTCTATGGGGTGCGACGGGCCGCCTGGATGATCTCGCCGTCGTTCGTGCTGCCGTTCCTGATGATCAATACTGGTGCGGCCACAGGCGTTCTGACCGGCAACACCCTCCTGCTGCATCTGCTCGGCGCAATCATGACGATCTACGGCATCTACGTCTGCTACCTGATGCTGCGCCGGCCCGAGGAGCTCGCGATCGATGCGAACCACGTGTCGTGGGCGCACATGTACCGCATGATGTTCGTCGCGCAGATCGGGTTCGCGCTCGCGTACGTCTTCTAACCCCGGTAGCGGATGCCGTAGCGCCGGTCCATGGGCTCACGCTCTGCCGGTGTACGGGCGCGCGGCGGTTCATCGGGCGCCCGGCGGCCTATCTCACGGAAGTAGCCCTCGAACCCTGACGGCGAATAGATCGCGATCCACTTCAGCGTTTCCGTCCCCGTATTGCGGCCGCCGTGCCACGTCCCCTGGGGAACGAAGAGGGTTGCGCCAGCCGCGAGCGTCACAGTCGATTCGCCCAGCGTCGCCTCACCGGTTCCTGACTGGATGAAGATGATCTCGTCCTCGTTCTCGTGAAGATGAACGGGAATCACCGTGCCGGGGCTGACGTCCTGCATGATCATGGCGAACCGCCTACGCGTCCCACGTGGAGAAATCTTGATTCGCACAGGATCGCGTCCGACGTAGACGAGCTCGCCGTCCAACGGCCCTATCGCGGCCGGAATGGCTGGAGGCTCGTGGGCGGCAGTCCGCTGCGCGAGGAGCGGGCGTTCGATCGCTGCCGCGAGCGCGAGGCCGAGAAAGTCCCTCCGGGGCAAAGGCTGCTGCATGAGGTCACTTTATCGCGCCGGTGCGCCCCCAGATCGGTATGCTTTCACGTTGTGAAGCACACACCCAACCACACACTCAAACTTGCCGCGGCGATGCTGGCGCTCGCGGCCATCACGTTGACTGGAGCGGCGATGGGACAGGTTCCAAAGGGTCAGCTCGGCTATGACGACACGCCGATGCTGCCGGGCAGCAAGTGGCGCGTGCACGATGGCACGCGACCGCAGCCGCCTGTAATTGGAACGGCGGACACGCCGGGCGCGCCGCCGTCAGACGCGCGCGTCCTGTTTGCGGGAAGCGACCTGTCGCTCTGGCGAAACAGCCGCGGCGACGCTGCGGGCTGGAAGATCGACCAGGGGGCGATGGTGGTGAACCCCGGCGCGGGCGACATCTTCACCAGGGACGAGTTCGGTGACGTGCAGCTTCACATCGAGTGGGCGGCGCCGACGGCGGTGTCGGGCGAAGGACAGGGTCGCGGGAACAGCGGCGTCTTCCTGATGGGCCGCTACGAAATCCAGGTGCTCGACAGCTATAACAACCCGACGTACCCGGACGGACAGGCGTCCGCCATCTACGGACAGTTCCCTCCGCTCGTCAACGCGGCGCGGCCGCCCGGCCAGTGGCAGGTGTACGACATCATCTTCACGGCGCCGCGATTCGAGAACGGAACGGTCGTCTCCCGCGCGTTCGCGACCGTGCTTCACAACGGCGTCGTCGTTCACAATCACGCCGAGCTCATCGGCACGACGCTGCACAAGGTTGTGGGGAAGTACGAACCGCACGCGGCTCGTGGTCCGATCAAGCTGCAGGATCACTCGAACCCGGTCCGCTATCGAAACATCTGGGTTCGCGAGCTGCGCTCGTACGATCAATCCTGACCGTCCTTCGTCCTTCGTTCTTCGTCCTTCGTGCGTCGTCGTCAGGGTTAGGAGTGTCCGCCGGGATGCTCGCAGCCCGGATAGGTCTGAAAGAAGCTGTTTCCGGTCCAGCCCAGCTCTTTCATGCCGATCTCGGTGGAGTAGTACGCCCCTGCAATCCAGCCCTTGAGCAGGTCGAAATGGTCCCGGAGCGCGGCGCCGGTCGGGAGCGTCGAGGCGTCGGTGAGAATCGCGATCTGGTCCGGCTCCGCAAGCTGTTTCCACGTGCGGTTCGCGCGGTCGAGCGCGCGGCCGTCGAACGCGCCGAGCGCGCTCAGGAAGCTGCGCCGGTCGTCGGCCGAGCTGACGGGCAGCAGCTGATCGACGAACTCGGTGACCTTCGCGCGCGACGATCCCGGAACGATGCGCTCGGCAAGCGATCGAAGCGTGTCGACCTGGTGGCGATCGAGGAATTCCGGCTTCCAGTTCGCGGCCGACGCTTTCCGGTCGGCCTGCTCGATCGCCGAAGCGTCGGCGGCGTGCCGCCGGATCGGGTGATCCGCGGCGAGTACCGGAACACCGAGCGTGGCGCCGGCCGTTCCGAGAAGGATCTGCAGCAGCTCGCGGCGGCCCACCTTCGGCAGACCTGCGGATAGTTCGATCCGGACCGGCACGTCTGCCATGACGCCGCAGTGTATCATCGTGCGCCAGAGGGAGCGCCGTGCAGCCAAGCGAGAAACGAAAGGTCGACGTGCTCGTCATCGGATCGGGAGCCTCCGGCGGCTGGGTGGCGAAGCTCCTCAGCGAGGCGGGCGTGAACGTCGCGCTGCTCGAAGCGGGCCGCGCGCACACCGCGAAGGATTTCCGCGAGCATACGCTGGGGTTCCAGCTGAAGTACCGCAACAAGGCGCACGACCTCATCCGCCGCACGCGGCCGACGCAGAAGGACTGCTACGCCTGCACCGAGTTCAACTACGACTGGTTCGCCAACGATCTGGAAGAGCCGTACACGACGCCGGAGGGCACGCCATTCAGCTGGCAGGGACGCCTGCGAATCGTCGGCGGCCGCACCAACGTCTGGGGACGTCAGAGCTACCGGCTGAGCGACCTCGATTTCAAGGCGGCGTCGTTCGACGGCTACGGCGACGACTGGCCGCTCGGCTACGACGACGTCGCGCCGTACTACGACCGCGTCGAAGAGTACGTCGGCCTCACCGGCATGAACGAGGGCGTGTACGAGCTGCCGGACGGCAGGTTCCAGCCGCCGATGGGGATGAACTGCGCGGAAGTCCGGCTGCGCACGCGCGTCAAAGACAAGCTCGGCTGGACAGTCACGCTGGGCCGCGCCGCCAATCTGACTCGCCCGATCAACGGCCGCGCCGCCTGCCACTACTGCGGGCCGTGCGAGAACGGGTGCATGACGAAGTCGTACTTCAACTCCGCCTTCACGACCGTCGCGGACGCGCTCGCCACCGGACGCTGCACGCTCATCACGAACGCGATGGTCTACAAGGTGTTGATGGATTCCGAGCGGAATCGCGCGACCGGCGTGCTCTACGTCGATCGCGTGACGCGCGAGCCGCGCGAGGTCCACGCCAGGGTCGTGGTCCTGTGCGCACAGGCGCTCGAGTCGACACGGATCCTGTTCAACTCGGCAACGACGACGCACGCGACCGGGCTCGCGAACTCGAGCGGCGCCCTCGGCAGATACCTGCAGGATCACCTCTGGGTGGCGGGCGGCGCCGATGGAGACTTTCCGGATCTGCCGCAGAAGCCGACGCTCGATGGACCGCAAAGGCCCAACGGCATCTACGTGATCCGGTTCCGGAACACGAAGAACGGACCGCGATTCAAGAAGTTCCTGCGGGGCTACGGGTTCCAGGGCCGCTCGCGGGCGACCTTCAACTACGCCGCGCCCGGCTTCGGCGAGGAGTTCAAGAAGAACGTGACCAACCCGCCCACGACGCTGGGTCTCGCCGGCTTCGGCGAAACGCTTCCGCGAAAAGAGAACTTCGTCGAGATCGATCCGAAGGCGGTCGATGTCTACGGGATTCCCGCGCTCCGCATCCACATGACGTGGAGCGACAACGAGAAAGCGATGATTCCCGACATGGCGGAATCGGCGGCATCGATGCTCCAGGCGGCCGGCGCCACGAACATCCGGGCCTGGACCGTCCCCAACCGCGTGCCCGGCTTCGGCATTCACGAGGTCGGTACCGCTCGCATGGGCGCCGATCCGAAGACTTCAGTGCTCAATCAGTTCCAGCAGACGCACGACGTCGCGAACCTGTTCGTGATGGACGGGGCGTGCTTCACGTCGAGCGGATGTCAGAACCCCACGCTCACGATCATGGCGCTCGCGGTCCGCTCGACCGAGTACCTCATGGAAGAGATGAGGAAGGGGAACCTGTAGCCCACTGAATGCCGCCCGCGATGTGCTGCTGAAAGCGCGGGTCGCGCCACACCGCCGCCTCGTGACCGAGCGCCGTGTAGAACACGCGGCCGCGCCCGAACTCGCGCGTCCAGGCGAGCGCGAAATCCTTGTCCGTGCGGTTCACGCCCTTCTTCGTCAGATCGACCGAAGCCGGATCGAGGCTGAGCAGCACGTGCACGCGATCGCGCGACCAGTCGCGAAACTGATAGATCTCGTCGTTGATCGTGAAGCTCGCCGGCAGGTGCGCGGCGGCTGGATGCTGACGGTCCTCGACGCGAACGGTTACGGGCTGGTGCCACGGATGCCCGTCGAAGTAGCCGCCGATCATCTCGAGGTACTCCGGCCACTTGTAGAACGTGTCTGTGGCGCTGTGAATGCCCACGAGGCCGCCGCCACCCCTGACGAACTCGACGAACGCCTTCTTCTGCGATGCGTCCAGCGGCAGCTCGCCCGTCGTGTAGAAGACGACCGCCGAATAATTCTTCAGCGACTTCTCCGAAATGAGCGAGCAGTCCTGCGTCACGGTCGCGTCGAAGGCGCCGGTCCGGCGGCCGACATCGCGGAGGATCTCCTCCGAGACCGGCAGGACGTCGTGCTTGAAGCCGGCGCTGTGGGTCAGGTAAAGCACCCGCGGCGGCTGGAGCGCTGAAGATCCGGCGACGCCTGCGGCTAGAACCGCGACGATCGCGATGACCATTCGATTGATGAAGATTCGATTCATGCCACGGGCTCCATGTTCAGACGCGCGAATTCTATCAAGGCCGATGCCGCTTGCGTGGCGCCATCCTCGCGGCGAACGGCGTCGCCGACGCGTCCTGCGGTGTCGGCAAGGGCTCGATCGTCCAGCAGCGCTTTGAGCTCGCGCGACACGCGCGCCGCGGTGTAGCGGCCGGGATACAGCACGCGCGCAGCCCCCAGCCGCATCGCGCGCGACGCGTTGTCCCGCTGGTCGTGCGCGTGCGGAACGACGAGCATCGGCCGCCCCGAGCGAAGCGCCTGGCCGGTCGTCCCGACGCCGCCCTGATGCACGATCGCCGCCGCGCGCGGAAAGAGCTGCTCGTGCGGCGCGGACTCGGCGAGGATGACGCCGGGCGGAAGCCATTCGCGAGGCCGGTTCGCGGGGTCCCGGCCCACGAGCAGCACGGCCCGGACGCCGAGCGAGGCTGCCGCCGCAGCGCTCTCGCGGTAGAAATCACCCGCCGCGCCGACGGCAGAACTTCCGAGCGTGAATACGATCGGCGCGTCCCCGCGATCGAGAAACTCGGCGAGCTCCGGAGGCATGCGGAGCCCGCCGTTGTGGAACACGAAGCCGGTGACGCGCGTATTCGGGGGCCAGTCCGGCTGCGCCGGCCCGAAGAGCGGCGAGAAAAGCGCCAGCGTCATGCGCGGCGAGAACTGGCCCTCGAACACGGGATTGCCGGTGTCTGGCAATCCCAGCCGGCTGCGGAGCTCGACGACCGGCTGCGTCCACGAACGGGTGAGCCGTTTCGCAACGCCGATGAGCGCTCGAGCGAAGCCGGGACCCAGCCGCTGAATCTGCCGGTGAACCGCGAGCGGCATCGTCGGAAACACTGGCAGATCGTGAGCCGAAAAGAACGACAGTGGAGCCAGCACCGTGGAGACCCATGGCAGGCGCAGCGACTCGGCGACGATCGGGCCGGCGAACGTGACCGGGTGGGTGACCACGAGCGCCGCGTCGCGCGCGGCGCGTGACAGATTCTCGAATGATGCCGTCAGTGCGGGCGCCAGGATCTCCCGGATGATCACCTCGCTGCCACGCTTCGGATCCATCAGCCGCCGGATCAGCCCAAAGTCCGTCGGGTCGACGTCCGGCCCGACGGCTTCGAAGGCGATGCCGGCCGCCTCTGCGATAGGCCGGTAGTAGCCCGGCGCCGCAAGAACCGGCATCATGCCCCGCCGCCTCAGGGCGAGCGCGATACCGACGTAGGGAAAGATGTCCCCGTAGGATCCCCAACTCGTCAGAACGATCCGCATTCGCTTGATTATTGGTTCCGACTGCGCGATTATCGATGGCGAAACAAAAGCGAAGCTCGGATGCCGGACCCCGCCTCCCTCTTCGACCTCGGCCCGCAGCGGCCTACGACTCGAACAATCGCGCTGCTCGTGCGCGAAGGCGGAAGCGGCGCCCTTCCAAACGCGATCGAGCGCGCCGACCGGGCTCGCTACCAGGAGGTGACCTGCCGGTCTGCCCTCAATGCCGTCAAGGGCATGCCCTTCAACTGGACGCTCAACCCGTACCGCGGCTGCACGC
>DATAFJ010000083.1:0-3401 GCA_036257535.1 Vicinamibacterales bacterium
CACGCTGCTGGCGATTGGCCTCGCGGTCGGCATTCCCTCCGCATGGGCGCTCGGCCGATACGTTTCCGGTCAGCTGTACGGCATTCAGCCCAACGATCCCTGGATCGGCGGCTCGACGATGCTGCTGCTGACGGTCGTGTCGATCCTCGCCGGCCTGATTCCGGCGCATCGGGCCAGCCGGATCGATCCGATTCTCGCGCTGCGGTACGAGTGAACCTTCGTCTCTGGCGGCCGTATGATTCGTCATGCGGTTGAACCAGGTCCTCCGAAGTCTCGCGAGGATGCCGCTCTTTACGAGCGTGGCGGTGCTGACGCTCGCGCTCGGCATCGGCGCCAATGCGGCGATCTTCAGCGTTATCGAAGCGGTGCTGCTGAAGCCCCTGCCGTATCCGGGGTCGGACGGGCTCGTCGCGCTCGATCACTCCGCGCCGGGCGTCAACCTGCCGCGCGCCGGCGCCGCGCCGTTTCTGTATTTCACGTATCGCGAGGAAGGTCGGGTGTTCCAGGATGTCGGGCTCTGGAATCCCGGCACCGTGAGCGTGACCGGCCTGGCGGAGCCCGAGGAAGTAGGGACGCTGTTCGTCACCGACGGCATCCTCCCGATGCTCGGCGTGCAGCCGATGCTCGGGCGCGTGTTCACGAGAAGAGACGACTCGCCCGACGGCCCCGAGACGGTCGTTCTGACATCCGGGTACTGGCGGTCGAAGTTTGGCGGCGACAACTCCGCGATCGGCCGCACGTTGATGGTCGACAGCCAGCCACGCGAGATCATCGGGGTGCTCCCCGACACGTTCCGTTTCCTCGACCGCAATGTGTCGATCGTCCTGCCGTACCGCTTCGACCGCAGCAAGGTGACCCTCGGACAGTTCAGTTTTCGCTCCATCGCGCGGCTCAAACCGGGCGTGACGCTCGATCAGGTGAGCGCCGACATGGCGCGCATGATCCCGATGTCGCTCACACGCTTCCCGGCGCCGCGGGGCGCCAACGTCAAGATGTTCCAGGAAGTGCGGCTGGGGCCGATCGTCCGCTCGCTGAAAGACGACCTTGTCGGCGACGTGAAAACCGTCTTGTGGGTGCTGATGGGGACCATCGGGATGGTGTTCCTCATTGCATGCGCGAACGTGGCGAACCTGCTTCTCGTCCGAGCCGAGTCGCGCCAGCAGGAGCTGGCCATTCGGGCCGCTCTGGGCGCCGGCTCGGGACGGATCGCCCGCGAGCTCCTGCTGGAAAGCGCCACGCTCGGCATCATGGGCGGCATCGTCGGACTCGGTCTGGCGTTTGGCGCTTTGCGGCTGCTGGTTGCCCTGGCTCCCGGGAACCTGCCCCGGCTCAAGGGCATCGGCGTCGATCTGCCCGTCCTGATCTTCACGCTCACACTGTCCGTGGTTGCCGGTCTGCTGTTTGGCGCTATTCCCGCGTTCAAGTACGCACGCGCTCAGCTCGGCACTGCGCTTCGTGGTGGCGGGCGGACTTCGAGCGCGAGCCGGGAACGTCATCGCACGCGCAACACGCTCGTCGTCGCGCAGGTCGCGCTCGCACTCGTGCTGCTCGTCAGCTCCGGGTTGATGATTCGGACGTTTCAGGCATTGAGAGACGTGCATCCCGGATTCGTGCGGCCCGGGGAAGTGCTGACGCTGCGGCTGGTCATTCCAGGCTCGCAGGTCAAGGAAGAGATCGCCGTTGCGCGGATGCACCAGGCGATCATGGACAAGATCGCGGCGTTGCCCGGCGTCACCTCGGTTGCCGTCAGCTCGACGGTCACGATGTCCGGCCAGGGCTGGCACGATCCGCTGTTCGCGCAGGATCGCACCTATACGGAATCACAGGTTCCACCGATCCGTCTGTTCAAAGCCGTTTCCCCAGGCTACATGAAGACGATGGGTGGGTCGCTCGTCGCGGGCCGGGATTTCACATGGGCAGACATCTACGATCTGCGGCCGGTCGCGATGGTGTCGGAAACCCTCGCGCGTGAGTTGTGGGGCCAGCCATCGGCGGCCATCGGCAAACGCGTACGCCCGTACCCGAATGGTGTCTGGCGCGATGTGGTTGGCGTGCTCAGCGACATGCGGGACGACGGCCTGCATCAGAAAGCGTCGGCGACCGCGTACTGGCCCTTGTTGACGGTCGACTTCTCACTGACGCCGGAGAACCGGCCTTTCGTGCAGCGCGGCCTCACCTACGTCATCCGGAGCAATCGAACCGGATCCACCGGGCTTCTCGGCGAGGTGGGACAGGCCGTGTGGTCTATCAATGCCAATCTGCCGCTGGCGAGCGTCCGAACCTTGGAGGAGATCTACGACACGTCGCTCGCGCGGACGTCGTTTACGCTGGTGATGCTCGGCATCGCCGGCGGGATGGCGCTTTTGCTCGGCGTAGCGGGAATCTACGGCGTGATCTCGTACTCGGTGTCGCAGCGCACCCGCGAGATCGGCATCCGCATCGCGCTCGGCGCGCAGGCGAGAGCGGTCAGGCGGATGTTCGTGGGGCACGGTCTGGCGCTGGCCGTCGTCGGTGTGGCGATCGGGCTGACGGCCGCGCTGGCGATCATGCGGCTGATGTCCTCGTTGCTCTTCGAGGTCAGCCCCGTCGATCCGATGACGTACGCCATGGTGTCGCTGGCGCTGCTCGCCGCGACCGTGCTCGCCAGCTACGTCCCGGCGGTGCGCGCTACCAGCGTGGATCCCCTCGAGGCGCTCAGATCCGAGTAGCTCGACCGGCGGTCCTGTGCCGGAGCCACCCTGAAACGCCAGCACGACCAGGATAGCGACCGCTGACCGTTCGTCCCTCGCTATAATCCTCGGGGCCTTGACGTTTCGGACATGGACATTGGCAGCCGTATCGGTCCGTACGAGATCCTGTCGCCGATCGGCGCCGGCGGCATGGGCGAGGTCTATCGCGCGCGCGACAGCAGGCTGGGCCGCGATGTCGCGATAAAAGTCCTGCCGCGTGCCTTCTCTGAAGATCCGGACCGGCGCGCGCGTTTCGAGCGCGAGGCGCGGGTCCTCGCCGCGCTCAATCATCCCCACATCGCCGCCATTCACGGGTTCGAAGAGGCGGCCGGCGTCGGCGCGCTGGTCCTCGAACTGGTCGAGGGTCCGACGCTGGCCGACCGGCTGCGTCAGGGCGCCGTGCCCGTCGGCGAGGCGATCGCCATCGCGCGTCAGATCGCCGCCGGGCTCGAGTCGGCGCACGAGAAGGGGATCATCCACCGGGACCTGAAGCCCGCGAACATCAAGCTGACGGCCGGCGACGGCGCCGTCAAGCTGCTCGACTTCGGCCTGGCGAAGGCGCTCGAGCCCCGGGCGGACGGCGATCCGTCGCAGTCGCCGACGCTGACATCCGCCGGGACGCGCGTCGGCATGATTCTCGGGACCGCGGCCTACATGAGCCCCGAGCAGGCG
>DATAFJ010000085.1:0-1513 GCA_036257535.1 Vicinamibacterales bacterium
GTCGTCACAGGAATTCTGACAACCACCGCAATCGTCGCCGCGCAGGCGCCACAAACGCCCGCGTCGTCGATTCCGGGCATCACCAATTACACGCGCGTCGACGCAACGGTCGGCTGTGGCGGTGCGACCGCGCTCGAAGCATTTCCCGCGCTGAAGCGGGAGGGGTTTACGACGGTAATCAATCTGCGCCGGGCCGAAGAACCGGGCGCCGACATCGGCGCATCGAAAGCGGCGGCCGAGCGGGCGGGCTTGAAATACATTCACATCCCGTTCGACTCGCATGCGCCGAGTGTTGATGTTGCGGACGCTTTCCTCGCAGTGGTCAAGGACCCGTCGAATGCACCCGTGTACATCCACTGCGCGGCGGCCAACCGCGTGGGCGCCGTCTGGCTGATCAAACGCGTGCTCGTGGACGGGTGGGACATCGAGCGCGCGACCGCGGAGGCGAAGAGAGTCGGGCTTCGCAGCCCTCAGCTCGAGCAGTTCGCGCTCGACTACATCGCGACGCACCGACGCTGAGATGAGGCGCATCGGCGACATGGATCCGGAGGCGTTCCGTCGCGACGCGCATCGCGTCGTGGACTGGCTCGCGGATTACCTGGCGCACCCTGACAGCTATCCGGTGCTCTCGCGAGTACAACCCGGCGATGTGCGCGCCGCCCTTCCCGCCGACGCGCCGGAGTCGGGCGAACCGTTCGACCGGATCTTCGCCGACTTCGAACGGATCGTCGTGCCGGGGCTCACCCACTGGAATCACCCCGGCTTCTTCGCCTACTTCGCGACCACTGCGAGCGGGCCCGGAATTCTCGCCGAGATGCTGTCGGCGGGACTCAACGTGCAGGCGATGCTCTGGCGCACCTCCCCGGCGGCAACCGAGCTCGAGGAGGTGGCGCTCGGCTGGCTCCGGGACATGATGGCGCTGCCACCGTCGTTCGAGGGCGTGATCTACGACACCGCGTCGATTTCGACGCTGCACGCCCTCGCGACGGCGCGAGAGGTGGCTGTGCCCCACGTCCGCGAGCGGGGGCTGGTGCAGCCCGGGGCACCCGCGCCATGCGTCTACTGCTCTGAGCACACGCACTCGTCGATCGAGAAGGCGGTCGTCACGCTCGGCCTGGGGCTCGACGCGATCAGGCGCGTACCCGCGGACGAGCGGTTTGCCATGCGGCCCGACGCGTTGCGAGCGGCGATTGCCGACGACCGCGCGGCCGGCCGCCTCCCGGTGGCCGTTGTGGCCACGGTCGGGACAACGTCGTCCACGAGCATCGATCCGGTCGATGCGATTGCAGACGTCTGCGAAGAAGCCGGCGTGTGGCTGCACGTCGACGCGGCGTACGCGGGCGTGATGGCGATCCTGCCAGAGTACCGGCACCTGTTCGCGGGCGCCGAGAGAGCCGACTCGCTCGTCGTGAACCCGCACAAATGGCTGTTCACGCCCTTCGATCTGAGCGCCTTTTTCTGTCGCCGCATGGACGATCTGCGGCGCGCGTTCTCACTCGTGCCCGAGTACCTC
>DATAFJ010000097.1:0-52324 GCA_036257535.1 Vicinamibacterales bacterium
GTAAGTACGGCGGAGCGACCGTCTCGGACGTGAAGCGCCTCCGAGAGCTCGAGGCCGAAAACGCGAAGCTGAAACGGATGTATGCGGACCTGGCGCTTGAGAACGCGGCCATCAAGGATGTCCTGAACCGAAAGCTGTAAGAAGGCCTGACCGCCACCGTCGTCGTTACGCTCGCGCTCGGCATTGGCGCCAATGCCGCGATCTTCAGCGTCGTCCGGGGCGTGCTCCTGCGGCCGCTCGTGAATCGCGACGAGGATCGCCTCATCTACATCCGCCAGAGCGCGCGGGGCCTCGGCCAGGCGAATATGACGTTCTCGGTGCCCGAAATCGATGACCTGAAGTCACGCGTCACCACCATCGGCGCGTTCGGCGATTTCTCCGTCATCGAGTTTGCCCTGACGGGGCTCGGCGGCGAGCCCCGCATGGTAAGAGCGGGCGTGGTTGGAGGATCGTTCTTCGACGTGATGGGCCTTCGGCCCGTGCTCGGCCGGCTGTTGACCCAGCAGGACGATGGACCGAACGCGGCGCCCGCTGCGGTGCTGACGCATCGCTTCTGGACGACTTCGCTCGGTCGCGACCCGTCGATCGTCGGCAAGACAATCCGCCTGGATTCCGGCATCGCGACGGTGATCGGGGTGCTGGAGCCGTCGGTGCCGTATCCGGCCGATACCGAAATCATCGCGAACATCGTCACCAGTCCGCACCATCTCGGCGCGACGATGAACACCTCGCGTACGCATCGGATGACGGAGCTCTTCGGACGCCTGGCACCGGGAGCGACGGTCGAGGCCGCGCGCGCGGAGCTGGCGGCCGCGCACGCGGCGATCATGCGCGAGCATCCCGAAGCGTACTCGGCCACCGCGAACGTTCAGATGACGGTCTCGAAGCTGCGCGATCAAATCGTGGCGCCGGCGCGAACGGTGCTGATCCTACTCCTGGCGTCCGCGGCGATCGTGTTCATCATCGCCTGCTCGAACGTGGCGAATCTGATTCTCGCGCGCTCCGTGCGCCGGGCGGGCGAGCTGGCGGTGCGCGCGGCGCTGGGCGCGAGCAATCCCGCGCTGCGGCGGACGCTCCTGGCGGAGAGCCTCGTGCTCTGTGGTGCAGGCGCCGTCCTGGGCATACTGCTCGCGCGCCCCGCTGTCGCCGTCGTGGCGCGCTACGCCGCGCGCTTCTCGGTGCGCGCGCTCGAAGTCACGGTCGATGCCACCCTGCCCTGGGTAGGAGCGGGATTGGCCATGACCGCTGCGGTACTGCTGGCGTACATCCCCCGGCTGCCGTCGCCGCACGCACCGACCGGGCTCGGCCTGACGAGCGGCAGCCTGCGCATCACGCCCGGCACGAATCGCCGCCTGCGCATGTTCGCGACCACTCAGATCGCGTTCTCATTCGTGCTGCTTGCCGGCGCGGCCACGTTCCTTGTCGCTCTCGTGGGGCTGCAGACGGCGCCTACTCGCTACAACATGCGGGAGGTGGTGGCATTCCACATCCCCGGGCCGGTCGTCGACCTTTCGCTGGAAGCGATGCGGCGGATCGGCGAACTGCCGGGCGTGAAGGGCGTGTCAGCCGGCAGCGTCGTACCCTGGCGGGACGCCGGACGCTTTCCTCGCTTCCAGTTCCTCGCTGAAGGCTACACTCCTGCGGACGGCGAAGAGCCCCCGCACGCCCGGATACGCATGGTCGCGCCTCGCTTCTTCGCGGTGCTCGGGGTTCCGCTCGTTGCCGGCCGCGACTTCACCGATGAGGATCGCGACGGCAGCGACCGCGTGGTGATCGTGAGCGAGAGCATCGCCCAGCAGCTGTTTCCAAACCGCGACGCCGTGAACAAGCGCCTCTGGTGGACCGAGTCAGGGCCACGCTTCTGCAGGCCGCAGCCGTGTCGTATCGTGGGCGTCGTGGCTGACGTGGACGATGAGAACGTGGTGCCAGGCCCCGCTTTGACAATCTACCACCCGATGCAGCAGGTCGACGTCGCCGGGCGCCTGTTCGTGCACTCGACCGGCGACCCGTACGCGCTCGTCCCTGCGGTGATCCGGATCATCCGGGAGCTGTCGCCGCAGCAGCCTGTCGAGCGCGCCGCGACGCTCGAGGATGTGCGCGCAGAAGTGCTGGCGCCCGAGCGGCTGAATGCCTTCGTCCTCTCCGGATTCGCAGGCGTGGCCCTGCTGATCGCGGTGGTCGGCGTGGCCGGCGTGCTGGCGTTCTCGGTAAGCGCGCGGACGCGCGAGTTCGGCATACGCATGGCGATCGGCGCGACGCCGCGGCAGCTGATGGGACGCGTGCTGTTCGAAGGCGCGGCGATCGTGGCGATTGGGATCGCCGCCGGGGCGGCGGGCGGTTACGTGCTCAAGGGTGTGGCCGCCAGCTACCTCGGAAGCGCGCGCCTTCCGGGCGTGCAGCCGCTGGCCGGCGCAGCGGCCGTCCTCGTTACAGCCGCCGTCGTCGCCTCGCTGATGCCTGCGGCGCGCGCGGCGCGCGTCGACGTCCTGCAGGTGCTCCGGTCCGAGTAGCCCCAGCGTCTGTCAGCTCCTTCATTGACCGCGTCATAACGCCTTTTTCATGTACGCGACGATCGGCGCGACGTCCTCGTCAGGGATCAGCGGGAGCGGGAACCCGCGCACCACGTTGATGAAGAAGAAGAACGGCTGGTAGTGCCGGACCACCGCCTCGAGCGTCTTCGCACGATGATCGTGGAAGTACGGGGCGGTCTGGTTGATGCCGCGAAGCTGTGGAATATCGAAGCGGTTGAAGACCTGGTTGCCGCCGACGGTCTCGAGCGCCTTCGCGTCCGTGAGTACGGTGCCAGGATCGCCCGACTCCAGCACCACGCTGGTGCCGTTGGGCAGATCGACGGTGAACAGTTGCGTCGCGAGATTGAAACCGGGCGCGTGGATAGGGCTCGCGGGAAAGCCTAGTGGCGGCGGGTTCGAGACGACCACGTTGATGGACACAGGATTCGTCGAGCCGTCGAAGGGCGGGAAGATGCGATTCTCCAGGTTCTGCACCTGGGCCGGCCCGCCGTGGCATCGGCCGCAGAAATTGTCGAATTTCTCCTTTCCCTCGCGTTCGAACTTCGTCAGCGGCGGATCGAGGTTCGGCAGCGGCCCGCCGCGGTCGATCGCGGCCGAGAGCTTCCTCACCTTCGCTGACGAAAAGATGTGGCGCTGAAATTCCGCGACGCTCTCCAGGAAGGCCTCCGAGGGTGGCGTGGTCGGCTCCATGTGCTGGTTGATCGCCGCCAGCGCCTGCGCTTCGAGCGTCGGGGCGGAGCGGTCCTGCTGATAGGGCGCCGTGTGCTTCAGCATGTTCAGCGGCGTCACGGCCCGCGACAGCGTCACGTGCGCGGCCGATGGATCGTCGGTCAACCTGACCCGTGACGGCAGCGGAACGCGAATCTTGATGAGTGCACGCGTCCGCAGGAGCGTGAAATCATCCGCGCCGTCGTCGGCGTCGATCGGCCGGAACAGCGGATCGGTCGCGTCCGGGTCGTGGAGTCTCGCGCGCTGAAGGCGCTGCCACCGCGCTTCGACCGTGGCGGGTGAGAGGCTGAAGCCGTCCTGCGGGTTGTGGCAGGTCACGCAGGCGCGGCCGTTGCCTCCCGGGAACGGACGGAAGAAGTTGATCGCGCCTTTGACGAGGAGGACCTTGCGTGTGTCGACGCGGGACGAGGCTTCAAGCTCGCGGAGCGCGCCCGCCAGTTGCGCCTCGTCGTCCGCGAGCACTTGCTGGAACCGTGACTCCTGCGCCAGTTCGTGGCCATGCGCCAGCACGGCCAGGGTCACGAAGAGAAGGGCAGCGAACCGTGTTCGGGCCATAGAAACACGAAAGGTTAGACGGCCCGTCCGGGTCAGTCATGAGCGAAAGGTGTCTGTTCGGTAAGAATTCGGTGCGCGTCGTCGTGAGGAAACCGTCCACCTTTCGTAAGCAGTTGCTCAAGACCTGGTAAGGGCTGGTGCGTTAGAAATGTGTAACCACCCTCAGCCATTTCGCGGGAGAGCAACATGGCTCGCTATGTGATGGCAAATCGGCGCGCTGGCAAATTCAACGAGGCAGAGAAAAAGGCGTCGCGCGCGGCACTCGACGCGGGTTTCAACGAGCTGTTTGCGACGAGTGTCAGCGTCGTCGCCGACCGAAATCCGCAGGACGAGCTCGCTCGACGGGTCGTTGTATTCGATGGGGACCCCGAGGAGGTCGCGGCGAAAGCGGCGACCCTGCCGGCGGATGTCATGCTCGAACCCGAGATCCTCCATTTCCCGCTTGTCCAGACACTCGAACGGCACCCCGGGGCGAGGGTCGTCGGGCTGCGATCCTCCACCGTTCTCGACCTGCCCTCCGCTGCGCCGCTGGCGGCCTTCACAGCGACCATTACCGGATCCGGTGCCCCGCTATTCGGTGCCGAGGTGATCCTCTTTCTGACGGATCCCTTCAACTCCCAACGGAACATGACGCAGATCAGCGACCGGAACGGCACGGTTTCGTTCGCCGTTCCGGCTGAGCATCAGGCGGTTGCGATGTTAATCCTGCCGGCCGGCGGACACTGGAGCATGGTCGTTCGCAATCCGGTCAACGGCATGCTGCACGACTGTCCTCCGTTCTCGACGGTCGGCCCGCTCGATTGGTGGCACAGGCAGCTTGGTGTCTCGTTCTTCGACCCGAACCTTGGAGCCGCCATCAAGGTCGGCGTCATCGATACAGGGGTTGGTCCCAATGGCTGCCTCACCCACGTCAACGATGTGGGGGCATTCATTAATGGCGACCACGATCCTGACGGCGGCGCGGACGTCGACTCCCACGGTTCGCACGTTTGCGGGACGATCGGCGCTCGTCCGGTGCAAGTCGCAACCCATCGAGCCGGCATTGCGCCGGGCGCGACGCTTTTCAGCGCCAGGGTCTTCCCGCCGAACGAAGGCGCGAGCCAGGGCGACATCGCCAACGCCATCGACGAGCTGTCGCGCGAGCGAGGCGTCGATCTGATCAACATGAGCCTTGGCGCGGCTTCGGCATCCGCCATCGAGCTCGACGCCATCCAGGATGCGCTTCAGCGTGGTACGCTCTGCGTCTGCGCTGCGGGAAACGACCGCGGTGGCGTGAGCTTCCCGGCCGCGTTTCCGGAAGCCGTGGCCGTGTCAGCCGTTGGCAAGCGTGACACCGCACCGGCCGGATCACTGTCAGCGACACGTCTGCCAACCGATCCGACGAAGCTCGGCTCCGACGACCTGTTCCTCGCCGAGTTCAGCAACTTTGGGAATCAGGTCGACTGCGGGTCGCCTGGCGTCGGCATCATCTCGACCGTGCCGGAACGGTTCGATCTCGTCGAGCCCTACGCGGTGATGGACGGAACCTCGATGGCAAGTCCCGCGGCCTGCGGCGCGTTGGCCGTCCTTCTTGCGACGGCACCAGACTATCAAGCGCTCACCGGCTCGGCGCGAGCGGAGAAGGCTCGATCGATTCTGAGGGACAACTGTCAGAGCATCGGTTTGGCTATCGTGTTCCAGGGCCGAGGCGTTCCGAGAGTGCCCTGACGGGTCCACAATGCAACAGCCTGACGATGTGTTCGTCCTCGCCGTTAAGCGTGATCAACGTGAGGGGGTGCCTCGCGATTGGCTGGAGGTGGCGCGAGGCATCCCGGGCGTCGTTATCCTGGGCGACGCGAATTCGACGCGTGTGCAGATCAGGGCAACGCCGGAGGCCATCGACCGACTGCGCGAGCAGTTCTCGAAATACATCCACATTGAGAAAGTCATTCCTCACGAGCGTTATTGAACACTGGTGGCTCGTATCGCCTTGCTCGCCTCCCGCAGCCACAACACCGAGCTCGCGACGGCGACGCTGAACAACCAGTCGCGTGCGCTCAATGGCGTCGTGCCGAACGCGTTCTGCAAAAAGGGAACGTAGACGACCACGACCTGAAGAACGACGGACGCCGCCACGGCCGTCCACAACCACGCGTTGGTAAACAAGTGGACGAACGCGCTCCGGTCGTCCGAACGCGCGTTGAAGACGTTGAAGATCTGGAACAGCATCAACGTCGTGAACGCCATCGTCTGGGCGTACGGCAGGTCGCCGTCGCCGTCAACGAAGCCCCCCGGAAGAGACGCGTCGAGGACGAAGAGCGTGCCCGCAGCCATGATAACCCCGACGAAGACGATGCCGCGCCACATCGCGGGAGTAATGACACGTTCTCCCACCGGTCGTGGCGGACGCTCCATCAGTCCGTCATCCGCCGGATCGACACCGAGGGCAAGGGCGGGTGGACCGTCGGTCACCAGGTTGATCCACAGGATCTGTGTGGCCAGAAGCGGGAGGACGACCGCCCCGCCTCCGATCTCCAACCCGATCTGATTGGCCAGCAACACCCCGAAGAACATCGTCATGACCTCCCCGATGTTCGACGAGAGGAGATAGCGCAGAAACTTGCGGATGTTCGCGAAGATCGCGCGCCCTTCCTCCACCGCCGCGACAATCGACGCGAAGTTGTCGTCCGACAGCACCATGTCGGCCGCCTCTTTCGAGACGTCCGTGCCGGTGATGCCCATGGCGATGCCGATGTCGGCTTTCTTCAACGCCGGAGCGTCGTTCACGCCGTCTCCCGTCATCGCCACGACCGCGCCGGAACTCTTCAGCGCATCGACGATGCGGAGCTTGTGCTCGGGGTTGACCCGGGCGTAGACGGACACCTCGGCAGCCGTCCGCGCGAGCGCCTCCGGCGACAGCTTCTCCAGCTCCGCTCCCGTCGTTACGCGGTCATCGGCGCTGATCCCGAGCTCTCGAGCAATGACGCTTGCCGTACGCGGATGGTCACCCGTGATCATGATCGGACGGATGCCGGCCTGCCTGGCGCGCTCGACAGCCTCTTTCGCCTCGACACGAGGTGGATCGATGATGCCGATCAGTCCTGCGAAGACGAGGTCCTGTTCAACGCGTTCATCGGGATGCGCCGAATGCTCCGTCAGTGCCTCGCCCGTCAGCCATCGTCCCGCGACGCCGAGCGTCCGCAGTGCCTGACCCGCAAGAGCCTCGTTCGTCTCTAGAATGGCCGCCCGCCGTTCCGGCGTAAGTGAGTTCCGCTCCTCGCCGACGAGCTCCCGGGTGCACCGTGTCAGCAGGACATCGGGAGCGCCTTTGGTGTAGACCACGCCGCGATCCTGTTGCCGAGTATCCCGATGCAGCGTGCTCATCAACTTGCGTTCCGAGGAGAACGGCACCTCCCCGACACGGGGGAGCTGCTCGTCGAGCGTTTCTGAGCTCAACCCGCACTTCCGCGCCGCCACGAGCAGCGCGCCCTCGGTCGGATCGCCCTGCACCGTCCATCGGCCGTCTGTCTCGTGAATCGACGCGTTGTTCGCGCGGTCGGCCGCCGCGAGTGCGCGCTCGACTTCGAAGCGCAGCGGTCCGTCGATCGGCAGCCCTCCATCGGCCCGAACAACACCCCGTGGCGCATAGCCCGAGCCCTCGAAGGTGACGCGTCCGCTCGCGGTGACCACAACGCGCACCATCATCTCGTTTTTCGTGAGCGTTCCGGTCTTGTCCGACGCAATGACGGTGGCAGAGCCGAGGGTTTCGACGGCAGCCAGGTGCGTGACGATGGCGTTGCGTTTCGCCATGCGCTGCACTCCGATGGAGAGCACGGCTGTGACGACGGCGGGAAGACCTTCGGGAACCGCGGCAACGGCCAGCGCAACGCCGAGGATGAGTACGTCGAACAGGTCGCCGGCGCTCCGCACATCCTCCAGTAGGACGATAGTCACGATCATGACGACGGCAATCGCGACGACGACGAGGCCGAGCAACTTTCCAGTGCGATCCAGCTCGCGCTGCAGCGGCGTCGTCTCGTCGGGCGTCGCCTGGAGAAGCCCGGCAATCCGCCCCATCTCGGTGCGCATGCCGGTGGCGGTGACGACAGCCTTCCCGTGCCCGTAGGTCGCGGCAGTGCCGCTGAAGACCATGTTGTCCCGATCGCCGAGCGGCACTTCTTCCCTGATTGCACTGGTATCCTTCGTGACCGGGAGGCTCTCACCGGTGAGCGGGGCCTCCGCCGTCTGCAACGCCGCCGACTCGATCAGCCGGGCGTCGGCAGGAATGGTGTCGCCTTCTTCGATCAGGATGATGTCGCCCGGAACGATCTGCGAAGCTGGAACGCTTCGCCGTTCGCCTTCACGGATGACGGAGGCATCGGCCGCCGACATCGCCCGGAGCGCCGCCACTGCGGCCTCGGCACGCGACTCCTGCACGTAGCCAATCGTCGCGTTCAGGAGGACGACGGCAAAAATGGCGAGTGCTTCGTACGGCAGAGCCGCGTCGCGCTCGACGGCCCAGAGTGCAGCGGAGATCCCGGTCGCGATGAGAAGCAGGATGACGAGCACATCCTGGAACTGCGACAGGAACCGCCGCCAAGCCGGGACGGGCTTCTCGGTTGCCAGCTCGTTCGAACCGTACTTGGCCAGCCGGGCGCGCGCCTCTTCGTCGCTCAGCCCGCGTCGCTCATCGGTCCCGAGCCTGGCGAGGAGTTCGCCAGCCTCCAGCCGGTACGCAATACTCGGCTCTGGCGTTTCGCTCGTGGCGGTCGGCACGCCCAATTATTGAGGAGGCTCTCTCGTGAAGCGAGACGATTCGTTCGTGAACCTGCGGTCGATTCTGAGTCCCGTCGACTTCTCCGAACCGTCTCGGCTTGCCCTGCGATGGGCGGCCGCCTTCGCCGCACGGTTCGGAAGCCGGCTGACCGTCGTCAGCGTCGTCGATCCGCTCCTCGCGGAAGCGGCGAGGGTCCGTCTGGGCAGGGACTTGGCGAAGCAGGAAACCGAGCCGGCGTTGCGCGAGTTCGCGGCTGGGGCATTGCCGAAGACGACCGGCGCACCGGTGCAGATGGTTTTCAGGATCGCCACCGGCGACTCCGCGAGCTCGATACTCGAAGTTGCCGAGGCTGAAAATGCCGATTTGATCGTGATGGGCACGCAGGGGCTTGGGGGCATCCGGAAGTGGCTGCTCGGATCCACGACGGAACGCGTGCTGCGGCGAACGAAGGTGCCTGTCCTGGCGATGCCGCTGCCCGGTGAGTCACGGGCGGCGCCGGACGCAGGTGCCATCTCGCAGATTCTGGCGGCGACCGATTTCAGCGAGGCATCCGTCGCCGCCGCGAAGCTCGCGGCAGATCTGGCGCGCGCGTTGTCCGCGAAGCTCACGCTGACGCACGTAGTCGAGCCACTCGCCGCCCCGCCACAGCTGATCCCGCTCGTCGAAGAGTCCGACGAGGCGCGCGTCGGCGCCGCTCGCACGGAGCTTCACGCGTTGGCCGAGAAGATCTGTGGCGGGCAATGTGACGAGGTTGTGGCGGTGGGACGCCCGGCGGACATGGTCAGCTCCATCGCCGAGGATCGCCGGGCTCATCTCATCGTGATGGGTCTTGCGAGCGAGCAGGGCGCGTTCTCACAGCGTCCGGGGTCCATTGCCTATCGCGTGCTGTCTTCAACCGCAGTTCCCGTACTTGTCGTGCCCATTGGGAGGCCGTGATGAATCGAACCGTCGTTGCCGCCGTCGCCATCGTGTTGCTGCCTGCCGCCGGGCTGGGCCAGGGCCCTGACGAAAAGGAAGTTCGAGCCGTCATCGACCAGTATTTCCACGGACACGCGACCGGGGATCCGGCCGAAATGCGGAAGGCATTCTGGCCGACGGCTCATATCGAGGGCGTCCGCGAAGGCAAGTTCGTCTCGTGGACGGTGGAAGAGTACTGCTCACGCTTCAATGGGAAGCCCGCAGCCGACGAGGCCTCTCGCAAACGCTCAATCGATCGCGTGGAAGTGTCGGGCAGCGCGGCGATGGCCGGCGCCACGCTGGTGCACGGCCGGACGACTTTCACCGACTACTTCGTGCTCCTGAAGGAGGGGAACACCTGGAAGATCGCGAACAAAGTGTACTCCTCCCGTACTACGAATTGATTGGCTCGAGGTCGCTGGCGCTAATATGCACAACATGACAACGAGACGAACGTTCGTCCGGAGAGTATCGGTCGGCGTCCTCACCGCGGCCGCCGCCAGAGCAGGCCTTTCACACGCGTCTGAGGCACAGACGACGCTGAAGCACCCGGCCTCGGGAGTGGTCGGCCTGCAGTTGTACAGCCTTCGGCATCTGTTCGAAAAGGGCAACATTGCACAGACGCTGGCATTGGTGAGGCGCTGGGGCTTCAGCGACGTGGAGGCGGCCGGCACCTACGGGCTGTCGCCGGCGGACTTCACGACGCAGGTGAAGCAGGCGGGGCTGCGCATCGCATCCACCGGCGCCGACTTCGAGGCGCTGGTCAAGGACGTCGGGGCCGTGATCAAAGTCGCGCAGCAGCTCGGCGCGGAACAGGTGATGTGCGCCTGGATTCCGCACGAGAAACGCTTCTCGCGCGCCGACGTGGACAAGGCGGTTCCCGTCTTCATGAAGGCCGGACGGGCGATGCGCGACGCCGGCCTGCGCTTTCTGTATCACACGCATGGGTACGAGTTTCAGGAAAGCGCGGACGGCACGCTGTTCGACGCCCTCGCCAAGGGGACCGAGGCGGGCATCGTCGACTTTCAGATGGACGTGTTCTGGGTGGTCCACGGCGGCGGCAGTCCCGTCGAGCTGTTCACGAAGTACCCGAACCGCTTTCCCTCGACACACCTGAAGGACATCAGGAAGGGAACAAAGCTCTGCGACCCCACCGGCAACGCACCGGACGACACGAGCGTCGTCCTCGGCGACGGCATGGTCGACATCGCCGGTATCCTTCGCACAGCTAACAAGTCAGGCGTGAAGTACCACTTCATCGAAGACGAGCACCCGGAATCGGAGAAGCAGATACCGCGTTCGCTCGAGTACCTCGCGTCGCTGAGGGTCTGATTGACGACGGCGAAACTGAATCCTGAATGCTGACTTACTGACGTCAGAAACGAGAGGCAGAGTTGGCATACCGACGAGCTAGCGCGACGTTGATCGCGCTCATTGTTGCCGCGACTACGGTCGTCGCTCATATGAAGGCGGCTAAGACCGAGCCGGCGGCAGACTCGACGCTCACATCTCCACCAGCCCGCGTGCAGGTCTGGTTCACACAGGCCCCCGACCCGAAGTTGACCAAGCTCGAAGTCGCGGGTCCCGCGGGAGCGGTGAAGTTGAACGGGTTCAAAGTGAACGACGACAAGTCCGTCGTCGCGGCCGTGGAAGGAACCCTGGCAAACGGGCGCTACACGGTTCGATGGCAGTCGGCCGGCGACGATGGACACGTGCAGAAGGGGGAGTTCGCGTTCTCGGTAAAGCAGGCGAACTGAGCGCCGCACGGACGTGGAAGTCGGCCTCGACTACGCGTGGGCGGGCAAATCACTCGTCTATTTTCTCGGCCAGCTCGCCCTCGGCATCGTCGTCTTTCGACGGCTCTTGCGGGGAGGGGAAGCCTGGCTCAGCCGGCTGGCGCTCATCGTGTCGTTCCTTCTGGTCGCGGCGCTGCTGCTGCGCGCCTGGGCCCAGACGGCCTCGGCCTTCGGGATGAAGGAGGCGTGGCTGCCGGAGAATCTCCAACTCGTCGCGTTCGAGAGCCGCTGGGGCGCCGGCTGGCGCCTGCAGATGCTCGCCGCGCTGGGGATGCTCGGCGCGACGCTGGTGATGACTCCACAACGCCCGACCGCCTGGATCGCATTCGCGTTCTCCACCGCGGGATTGGCTGTCGCGATGCCCCTCCTCGGTCATGCAGCCGGCAGCTCGCAGCGGTACGTCGTGCACGTTCTGCACAACCTCGGCGCCGGCGCGTGGCTCGGCACACTGGGTGTGATGACGCTCTACGCCTGGCGATCGCGCGCGCCGTCTGAAGACCCCACGGCTTTCGCCGCACTCGTCGACCGCTTCTCTCCGCTTGCCCTCGGTGCCGCGGCAATCGTGGCAACGAGCGGCGTGATCGTCGCCTGGCTGTACGTCGGCTCGTTCGCAGCAATGTGGACGACTGCGTATGGGCGGGTGCTGTCGATGAAGCTGGCAGCCGTCGCCCTGGTCGGCCTCTTCGGCTGGACGAACTGGCGCGGCGTCCGGCGCGGGAGCGAGCCGAGAAGCTCGGTGATGACGGCGGAATGGATCGCCGCGCTGCTCGTGGTCGGCATCACGGGGCTGCTCACGGAGATGGAGCATCCCTGAGAGCCGTTCAACCCCGGCCGCCTCATTTCTTTCGCCGTGTGTAGATGAAGTCGTAGCCGACGGTCCACGTCTTCCCGCCGTCGGTCGATCGCTCCGACAGCTGACGCAACTTGTCCTCACCGAGCTGGAAGAAGGTCATCCGCGTCGGTACGCGCGCGCCGCCGCTCTGGCGCGGCGGCAGCTCACCTTCGAACGCCATCGCGCCGTCCGATCGGCGCGTGCCCCAGTACTCATGCAGGCCGCCGGTGCTGTCCACCCAGGTCTGGTGCCACTTGCCGCGGGAACGATCGTAGATATTGACGCTCTGGCCGGTCATCTGCCCGCCGTCCCACCGCTCGCGGATGACGCACCCGCCGTCCTCCTTCGTGATCACGTTCGTCGTCGACGGCCCGTCGGGCTGATTTGCAGGCCTGAGATCCCACTCGCCGATCCAGAAGTCGAACTGACGGTACGCCGGGCCGTCGCACCGTGGCAGTTGCTGCGCGGGCTGGGTATGGGCCGATGGCGGAGAAGCAGTCTGTCCGCGCGCCGGGACGACCCGCGCGAGAAACGCCAGCTGCCGCGCCCACGTGTCTCGCGCGTCGGCCGGCGTCGCGCCTAACGTGTGACCGGCGCCCCAGGCAACCTGAAGCAGCATGGGACTATCGCACGCCGAGGCGTGCTGCAGGGCGGCGGCGTATTTGTAGGCGTGCCACGGCGCGGCGGTCTGGTCGCGTTCGCCGGCGGTGACGAGTGTCGGCGGCGGACACGGCTCCTTTTTCACGTTGTGATAGGGCGAAATCGCGCGCAGTGTCGCGAACTGCACCGGATCCGCGGGAGAACCGAGGTCCTCGATCCAGGCTGCGGCGCCCGTCACTCGGTCGTAGCGCAGCAGATCGAGCACGGGGATATCGATAAGTGCGGCACCGAACGCCTCCGGGCGCTGCTGGACTGCCGCGGCGGCGACGAACCCCGACAGGCTGCCGCCATTCGCGATCACCTGTCCGCGACCGGCATACTTGTGAGCGACCAACCACTCGGCTGCCGCGAGATAGTCATCGATCGTCGTCTGCCGCCGCTCGCGCCGGCCGGCCCGATGCCACTCCTCCCCGTACTCGCCGCCCCCGCGAATGCACGGAAGCGCGTAGATTCCCCCCGCGTCGAGCCAGGCCAGTACCTGCGGCTGGAACCATGGAAAGGCCGGCCAGCCGAGGACGCCATACCCGTACACGAGCACGGGTCGGGTTCCATCGAGCGGCGTGTCACGCCGCCGGGTGACGAACAGAGGAATCCGCGTTCCATCCTTCGAGTCGTAAAACACCCGCTCGCCGATGAAGTCGGACGGGTCGAAGTCGCCTCGCGCCGACATGACTTCCCGACTGGCTCCGGTGGACAGGTCCAGCCGATAGACCGTCCCCGCGTCGGCGAAGCTGTTCGTCACGAAGTACGCCTCGCTGTCCGTACGCGTGCCCACGAACCCTGGACCGCCGCCCCCCGGTCCCCAGACGGTGGCCAGCGGCGGAAGGCTGACGGTACATTCGAACCGCCCGTCCAGATCGTGCAGCGTCACGACCGGCGCCGCGTCACGGATCCGGAAGACGATCAGGCGATCACCGACCAGGTTCACATAGACGATGCGCTCGTTAGCCTCGGGCTGTGCGACGAGCTCCCGCCATTGCGCCGCGTCGGGCCGCTGGGGATCGACGCTCACCACGCGATGACGCGGGGCGTGCGCGTCCGTTTGGAGAAGCAGGCGCGAGCCCTTGCTGCCGATGACCATGAGTTGCGCATCGACGCCGGTGCGAAGCTCGGTCAGTACTGCGTCCGGCGCGCTGAGATCCTTGAACCACAAACGCTCGTTCGAGCCGCTGCCCACGGCCGATCGCAGCGTCAGGTAGCGGCCGTCGTCCGTCACGCGCGGGAAGTACCAGCGCGTCGCCTCCTCGCCCGGCCCGTGGACGATGCCGTCCTCCTCCTGCCGAGTGCCGAGGCGATGCACCGCGATGACCTGACGTTCGACAGGCGCGTGCATCTCACGCTCCTGCGGCGGACGCGGAAATCGGCCGTAGAAGAGCTCGCGGTCGGCGGCGCCCCAGGCGACGACGGGCATGGACGAATGCAGACCGTCGAGCGTGTCCGACAGCGTGGTTTTCTCTTGCGTGTCCCAGACGCGGAGGTGCAGCCATCGCGACGCGCCTTGCGCCGTCGTGTAGGCGATGTACCGCCCCGTCCGGCTGACCGAGAACCCGATGAGCGTGTCGTCCGGCGCGATCTGCTCCGACTCGAGCACCGGGCTCGGAGGTCCGCCCTCGTGGGGCATGCTCATCAGGCGCCGATTGGCGATGCCGTTTGCCGCCGAGGTCTGCAAGTACAGGACCTTGCCGCGACGAACCGGCGTTCCGTAGCGCATGTCCACGGCGAAGCGGTCGATCCGCGCCCGCCACGAGCTGGATTCGTCGCCACCGATGAAGGCACGAAAGTGGGCATCCTGTTGAGCAATCCACTGGCGCGTGGCCTCGGATTCGACGTCCTCGAGCGCCCGATACGGATCGGCCACTTCGACGCCGTGGTAACGATCGACGTCGGCGCCTCTGACGGCGTAGGGCGGTGTCGAGAGAGACAGGATCAAACCGGCGAGCATCAGCGTACGTCCCATGGCCACTCCTGTGCAGGAAATCTCCTGCGCAGTAGACGCAGCGCGGAGCCGCCAGGTCCAGCGATCACGCATGACTTCTGCATCACCGGTGAAGTGCTTGACCGGCAAACGGTTCGGCCCGAAGATCACCGGGATGACGACCGTCCGGTTCGGCGCATTCGAGCTGGCCGCCGGCGCGCGGGAGCTGTGGCGGGACGGGCGGCGGGTGCACGTGGCTCCGCAGGCGATGCGGATCCTGATCGAGCTGACCGCCGTCGCGGGCGAGGTCGTCACGCGCGACCACCTGCGCTCGGCGCTCTGGCCCGACGGAACCTACGTCGACTTCGAGCGAAGCCTCAACACCGCGGTGCGCAAGCTGCGTGTCGCGCTTGGTGACGATGCCGACGGTCCGAGGTACGTTCAAACGGTACCTGGACGCGGATACCGGTTCATCGCGCCGATCACCTTCATTGCCCCGTCAACTTTCGAGCCGCGCGAGCCTCGAGCTCGCATCGGCCCTGTCACATGGCGGGTTGCACTCCCGGGCGGAATCGCATGCGTTGCGGTGTCTATCGTCGTCATGCTCGGCCTTCCGCCGATTCGCACGCCGCTGGTCATTCGTGCGGTTGGCCCGGAGACAAACGTCAGCGCGGGCGATCGCGCGCTCCTCGACGCGACCGTGGCTTCGCTTCAGGTACTCGTAGGCCGTCTGGAGCCCTCGAGGCTCATCGTCAGCGACAACGGGGGTGTGTGGCGGCGAGCCTGTCACGAGATGACGGTGTCGAGCCTGGCGCCGGCACGGGAGGCAGGGGCCCGCCTCACGATTCGTTTGCGAGACGCGTGCCGCGACGAACAATTGTGGGCGACGACCGCGGACGTCATGGGCGGAGCGCAGGTTGACGCGGGCGTGCTTCGCGCCGCCGGTCGGGCGGTCGCGGATCGACTCCTCGGCGGAGAGCAATCCGCACGGGACGCCGCCGCGACGTTGAATGGAGCGGCACTGGAAATCTACCGACGGGGTCAGGCAGCCGCGCGCGCCGGCCGCATCGAAGATCTCGGCGCCGCGGTGGAGACCTTCGAGAACGCGCTGCGCCTGGATCCGACGTTCGGGCCGGCATGGGCCGCGCTCGCGAGAACGCGCGCCACGCGCGCCGTCAGGGACGGGCGAGAGAGGAGCCAGTTCGATCAGGCCCATGCCGAAGCCACTCACGCGCTCGCGCTGGACGCGGATCTCGCCGATGCGCACGTTGCTCTCGGGCAGGTGCGTTTCGCACGCGACCGCGACTTCGGTGGCGCCGACGCCTGGTTGTCGCGTGCGCGTGCGCTGGGCGCGACCGCCGGGCGGGACGTGTTGTGGCACGCCTGCGTGCTGAACGCGCAGGGGCGCTTCGATGCGGCGCTTCTGATCGTCGACGAAGCGATTGCGCGCGAGCCGGAGATGGCGGCGCTCCACGCGTGGCGGGGACTGCTGCTGCACGCGCTGCGCCGGTACGATGACGAGCTGGTCGCCCTGCGGCGCGCGGCAGCGATGGATCCACAGTCGGCGGAAGCCGCCTTCCATCTCGGAATGGGTTACGCGCGACGCCGCCAGTACGACCTCGCGCTGCCCGCACTGCGCCGGGCGGTCACGTTATCGGGCGGCGGCGGCTACTACCTGTCCTGGTATGGACGCATGGCCGCCGACGCCGGCGACCTCCGTACCGCCGAACACGTACTCCACGAGCTCCAGGGGATTGCCCGGACCCGTGGCCTCGCACCGGCGCTCAGCGACGCCGTCTCGTACCACATCGGCGCCAGGCGTCATCGGTCAGACGATCTCTAGCGAAGAAAGTGAAGGCAGTCGTTCTGAAGCGCTACGGTGGGCTGGACGCCCTCGAGCTGAAGGACCTGCCCACGCCCAGACCGAACGCCGGTCAAGTCCTCGTCCGCGTGCATGCATCCTCCATCAACGACTGGGACTGGGAAGTCATTCGAGGGCGATCGCTCGTGGTTCGCATGCTTCATGGCCTGTTCACCCCCAAGGTGCCGATCATCGGCTGCGACATCGCCGGGCGTGTCGAGGCGGTGGGCGAGGGCGTCAAGAGGCTGCGGGTCGGCGATGAGGTGTACGGCGACCTCTGTATGCAGGGATTCGGCGCGTTTGCCGAGCTCGCCTGTGCGTCGGAGGCAGAGCTCGCACTCAAGCCGGCCGGGATGACGTTCGAGCAGGCGGCCGCTATCCCGCAGGCGGGGATGCTGGCCGTGCAGGGCCTGATCGACGTCGGCAAGATTCAGCCGGGTCAGAAGGTGCTACTGAACGGGGCGGGCGGCGGTGTCGGCACGTTTGCGCTTCAGATCGCCAAGAGGCTCTATGACGCGGACGTGACCGTGGTCGACAGGGCCGACAAGCTGGATGCGCTCCGCGCCCTCGGCGCCGATCGCGTCGTCGACTACCGCGAGGAGGACTTCACGCGGAGTGGCGGGCCGTACGACCTGATCCTCGACGTGAAAACCAATCGATCCCCGTTTGCGTACGCGCGTGCACTGAAGCCGGAGGGGATCTACGCTACCGTTGGCGGGAACATCCCGCGTCTGATTCAGACCGCGATCGTGGGCCCGTTGATTTCGCGGCTGTCGAACAGGCATGTGCGAGTCGTCGGTTTGAAGCCGAACAAAGACCTGCTCTACATGAATGGGTTGTTCGAGGCGGGTCAGCTGGCACCGGTCATCGATCGGCACTACACGCTTGCCGATATCGCCGACGCGTTCCGGCGTTTCGGCGCTGCCGATCACAAAGGTAAGATCGTCATCACCTTGTGACTACTATCGAGATCCGCACGATCGCCGCGCGCACGCATGGACGCTTTCTGGTGCGCGCGCCGGACGTTCCGGCTCCCTGGCGGACGCTCGTGGGGTTCCACGGCTACCGTGAGAGCGCCGCGATGCACCTGACGACGCTCGAGAGCATACCCGGCGCGGAGGGCTGGCTGCTCGTAGCCGTGCAGGGGCTGCACCGCTTTTACATGAAGGGCGGCGATGTCGTGGCGAGCTGGATGACGAAGGAGGATCGCGAGCTCGCCATATCAGACAACGTCGAGTACGTCGGGCGCGTCCTCGACGCGGTCCGCGCCGAGTTTCCTGTGGCCGAGACGGTGTTCATCGGCTTCTCGCAGGGTGTAGCGATGGCGTTCCGCGCGGCCGCGCATTTCGCGGCGCGGGCGCTGATCGTCGCCGGCGCCGACGTCCCGCCGGACGTGCTGGCCGGCACCGCGGTGCCGCTGCCGCCGGTCGTCTACGGCCGCGGCGATCGCGACGCGCTCTACACTGCGGAGATGAACTCGAGGAACATCGCCGCTCTGGAACGGCTCGGCGTGCAGGTCGAGCGAGTCACTTTCCACGGCGGCCACGAACTGGCGCCGGCGTTTCTCGCGGCCGTCGGGAGGCGGCTGACGACGTCGGAGTGCTGAAAGTACGGCAGTCTACTTCTCCACGTGGTGCATCTCGCCGAGTTCCGGGGTGGAGCCGGTAATCCAGCCCTTGACCAGCTCGAACAGGACGACCGGCTGTGGTTTGTTGACTTCCAGAAATACGGCCGCGTGGACATCCACGCCTATGAGCGCCATGCGCGGATCGTCCTTGGTTCCATGGCGCGGATCGCCGTCCTTCGGAAACCACATTGCCCAGTCCGGCGCGTACAGCTCGTGGATCTTCTTCCGGTCCCGCGACAGGGTTGCGAGGCCCGACACGGAGATCCACTCCCGCGTCCGGTCCTTGTAGTACGACAGATTCACATGTGGATCGGCGGCGAGGTCGTGCACCTTCTGCGTGTCGTCCAGCGTGACGAACCACAGGTCCGCGCCTTCCGCGCGCTTCTGCGTGGCCATGGCGCGCGACTGAAGGTGGCCGTCGGCCCGCCGCGTCGTCATCATGGCAATCTCTATGTCATCGATGTGGGCGTACAGCTTGTTGAGCTCGGACTTCATGCTGACCTCCACCGTTCGACCTTGCAGATCGCGCGCCAGCGTGGTGGGCGGCTCATCTGAAAGGCGCGTGCGATCTCGATCGCTGAAGACGCGCGGTAGCTCCGCGGGATTGACTCGCGCAGGAGCCGGACCGCTGCCGCCGAGTCTTTCGGTCGGCATCGGCAACCAGACCACGGCGGACGCGAGGCCGATCTTCCGCGCCGCCTTCGACACCCTGACCAGGTGGACGCACGGCAAGCACCGCGAGAAGCCTCCCGCATCCCGGTACTTCAAGGGTAGCGTTGACGCCACCGACGCCTTTATCCCGACGCTGGATGCCGACGGACACTTCGCGGGCGGCGTGAGGCTGTCTCACGTCCAGCCGACGGTCCACGGTCGCGTTGCTGGGGCGGCACTCGGCCGGCACACGCCGATCAATCCGCTCGGTCAGAACCCTTTCGACCCGTTCGTGTTCATCAGTGGTACCTTCACGCGGTTCAACGGATGCGGAGCTCGGCAGTCGCTACACTTCGCGCCATCAGTACGTGAAGCGCGTCACGCGCGCGGCCGACGCTCTGGCCGACAAGGGCTACATCACCTACAAGGACAGGAAGGCGCTGATACGCCGCCGAGCACGAGCCGCTGCCGTGTCCTCCAGAGGACGACGACGGCAACGATTTGACGGGAATGCCGATGCCTGAGTGCAAGTAGGTATCATCGCCTGCATGGCGATCAGAATCTGCCTGGCCGGAGCGACGGGATGGGCGGGATCGGAGCTTGCCCGGGCCATGGCGCGGGCTGACGACCTCACCGTCGTCGCCGCTGTTTCACGAAGACACGCCGGACGTGTCCTGGGCGAGGTCCTGGCAGAACCGCGGCTCGACTGCCGGGTCTATGCTTCGGCGGGAGAGGCGCTCGTCCATCCGTGCGACGTGTTCGTCGAGTACACGAAGCCGGAGAGCGCGACGCAGAACATTCTCGCCGCCCTCGAACATGGTGCGCACGTCGTCGTCGGCACGTCCGGATTGACGGCCGGCGACTTCGAGGAGATCGATGCGGCCGCTCGCAAGTACGGCCGCGGCGTGCTCGCGGCGGGCAACTTCGCGCTGACTGCCGTTTTGCTCCTGAAGTTCGCGGAGCTTGCCGCCCGTCTCATTCCTCAGTGGGAGATCATCGACTATGCGCACGACGACAAGCTGGACGCGCCGAGCGGCACGGCGCGTGAGCTCGCCGAGCGGTTGGCGATGGTACGGCGCCCGCAGCAGACGGTCCCCATCGATCGGATCTCAGGTCCCAAGGAATCCAGAGGCGCCACGATAGCAGGCTCACAGATACATTCGGTGCGCCTGCCCGGCTACGTGATCAGCGCCGAGATCGTCTTCGGGATGCCGGATCAACGGCTCAGTATCCGTCACGACTCGGGAACGAGCGCCGTGCCATACGTCGACGGCGCCCTCCTCGCCGTGCGTAAGGTGTCGGGTCTTATCGGCGTTCACCGTGGCCTGGACGCCGTTCTGGATCTTCCCGACACTGGATCCGGTCCGCGGGCATAATCCGGCGCGTTTTGGCGGTATTATCCCCGCTCGGCTCCAGACTCCAGACTCCAGATGAAGACCAGAGGTCTCCGATGAGGATCGCGACCGCCGCACGCCGTCTCATCCATTTCAGTTCCCGAGCGTTACTTGTCGCTTTCGCGTTCATCGCGGCGTCGGTTCTGGCTGCCGGCCCGACGACCGCCACGTTCGAGGGCGGGCCGCCCGCCGGTTTCTTCGTGTTCAACGGCGGCGGGAGCACCGTCTCGGCGACCGTTCAAGTAGTAGGCGAGGGGGCAACGCTGGCGCGGCCCGGACAGGTCGGCGACAACGGCGCGCTGTTCGTATCGTTCACCATCGGCGACTTCGGCGGCTTCGGCGTCGACTTCGCGGCCGCCGGCTCCACGGGACCGCAGGACTGGAGCGGCACCGACGGCTTCGGCTTCTGGTTCCACGGCGCCGCCACCGGCCTCGTCTATCAGGCAGAGATCTTCGACAACCGGTCCAACCCGGCGAGCGACACCGCCGAGCGCTTCGACTTCAATTTCACCGACAACGTGAGCGGGTGGCGGTACGTCCGCATCCCGTTCTCTGCTTTCCAGCGCGCGACGGACTTCCAGCCCGCCGGCGCACCGAACGACGGCCTGACGCTCACCGAGATGTGGGGCTGGGCGATCGTCCTCCCTGTCGGCACCGCGGCGCCCATCGTCGACGACGTGGGTCCGATCGATCACGTGATCGACGCGTTCGAGACCGGCCTTCCAGCCGGCACCGACGCCAATGGCGTGCCGCTCGGCTTCTTCACCTTCCAGGGCGCGTCGAGCAGCGCGGCCCTCGCGACCACCACGACGCCGCCGGCGGTGCTGCCGGCGGTCGGAACACCGAACACGGTCCTTCAAGTCGATATGGACGTGACGTCGTTCGCCGGCTTCGTCCACAACTTCAGCGACTCGCCACCGACGGCCTGGACGCCGCAGGACTGGACGCACTACGAGGGATTCGCGTTGTGGCTTCGTGGCACCGGCAGCGGATCGACGCTCTTCGTGGATCTCCTCGACAATCGGAATCCCGGATCCACGAGAGATGACGCCGAGCGCTGGACGGTGGCGTTTCCGGACGACTTCACGGGGTGGCGCCAGCTCCGCTTCCCGTTCTCGAGCTTCGCGCGCAAGGACATCGGCAACGGCGCGCCGAACGACGGCCTCACGCTGACGTCGGTTCACGGCTGGGCCTTCGGCGCGCTCGCGACCGGCGGGCCGCGCCGGTACTTCATCGACGAGGTCACGCTCTTCGGCGCGGCCGGCGTGCGGCCGCTCACGGTGGGCTTCGCAGCCTCGGGCTTCGGTGTGACCGAGGGTGGCGTCGCAACGGTGGCCGTGCGTCTCAGCCGTCCGCTCGGCGACGACGATCCTGAGCAGGTGACGGTGGACTATACGGTGGTCCCGGGCACGGCGACCGCGAATCTCGACTACGTGCCTGTTTCGGGAACGTTGATCTTCTTGCGCGGCTCGCAGGAAGAGACGTTCATGATTTCCACGCTCACCGATCTAAAGCACGAAGGGAACGAGACGGTGATTCTGCGCCTCACAGGCGCTGACGGCGTGGAGCTGGGGTTTGGCACTCAAGCCGTCCTCAATATCAATGATGCGGATCCGTTCGATCCGAACCTGCTCGACGACTTCGAGACGGCTCCGTTCCAGTTCGAGGAAAAGGGAGATCTTACGCTCGAAACGATCGTCGTGACGCCCGGCGATCCGCTCGCGCTGCCGGGGCAGGGCCCGCGCGAGGGCCTCCTGCGCGTGCAAACGCCCGTCCTGGTCGACGTCGCAAGGGTCCCGGCGGGCCAGCGCTGCGACGGCATCGTCACCGTGGCGATCCTCAGTACCTCAATCTTCGACGCCCGAACCGTGAATCACGAGAGCGTCCGCTACGGCTCGGAGCGTGAGATCCACCGCGATCGCAAGGGTCGGCCCGCGCGCCACGTCGACGATTTCGACCGCGACGGCGATCTGGATCTCGTCTTCCACTTCGACGCGCGCTGCGGCGACGACCGTGTCACCCTGACCGGCCACACCTTTGCCGGCCAGCGCATCGTTCACAACGGCTACGCCGAGTTCGGCCGCGACTTCGCCGGCAGCCAGGACTGGACGCTCGCCGAGGGCCTGAGCTTCTGGTTCTACGGCACGGGCAGCGGGCAGACGTTCAAGGTGCAGGTGAAGGACAATCGCGCCCCCGACGCCGGCGCGAAGCGATGGCGGCTCCTCTGGAGTGACGAGTTCCGCGGCACGAGCGGAACGCCGCCCGATCCGAGCGTGTGGAACCACGAGATCGGCGATGGCACCGCCAACAACATTCCCGGCTGGGGCAACACCGAGCTGCAGTACTACACCGCCGATCCGGCGAACGCCGCACACGACGGGCGCGGGAATCTCGTGATCACCGCTCGCGCGGCCGACGGCACGCTCGCCTGCTACTACGGTCCCTGCCAGTACACGTCCGCACGCCTGACGACGCTCGGGAAGCGCGAGGTCGGGTATGGCCGCGTGGAGGCGCGCGTACGCTTGCCGCGGGGCGCCGGCCTCTGGCCCGCGTTCTGGAGCATGGGCACGGACCTCCCGCAGGTCGGCTGGCCGCAGACCGGCGAGATCGACATCATGGAGTGGGTCGGCCGTCAGCCCACGCAGATCTTCGGCACGATCCACGGCCCGGGCTACTCCGGCGGCGCGAGCTTCGGCGGCGTGCGAGACTTCGGCCGCGACATCTCGAACGAGACGCACGTCTTCGCGGTGGAGCGCGAGCCGGGCGAGATCAGGTGGTACGTAGACGGCATTCTCTACCATCGCGCGACGCCGGCCGACGTGGCGCCGAACCAGTGGGTGTTCGACCATCCATTCTTCCTGCTGCTCAACATGGCCGTTGGGGGCAACTTCGGTGGCCCCGTAGGCGCCGACACCGTTTTCCCGCAGTCGATCGCGGTCGATTACGTGCGGGTGTACGGTGCTCCGGATACGTCGGAGCGGTTCGAGGCGCCGTTCGTTGACGACTTTGCGGGCTGGCGCCGGCTCACCGTTCCGTTCTCGAGCTTCACGCGAAGCGCCTGGCAGCCGCACGGCGCGCCCAACGACGGGTTCGGCCGCGCCGAGGTGTGGGGCTACGGCTTCGTGCTGCCGGATGGCGGCACTCGAGCGGGGGAGATGCTGCTGGCTCGCGTCGAGCTGGAACCGGTGCGCAACGTGACCGTGGCAACGAGCGCCGACAGCGGTCCAGGGTCGCTGCGTCAGCACCTGGCCGCGCTGCCTGCCGGAGGCAGCGTCGCCTTCGCGCCGGCGCTCGCCGGCGAGACCATCGTGCTGACGTCCGGTCCGCTCGTGCTGGCGAAGGATGTCGTGATCGACGCCTCCGCCGCACCCGGGCTCACGCTCAGCGGCAACGGGGCCGACCGCGTCTTCATTATTAATAGTGGTACCGAGGCCACGCTTCGGCACCTGACCGTGGCGAACGGCTTCGGGTTCGACCTGGCCGGCGGGATCCTGAACAACGGGTCGCTGACGCTCGAGGACTCCACGGTGCGGGACAACAGCGTGGGCGCCGCGACGAACGAGTTCTGGAAGGGCGGCGGAGGGATCTACAGCGGCGACAGCAGCACGCTCGTCGTGCGGCGGAGCACCATCCGCGGCAACACGACGCAGCTCGTGGACGGTGGTGGCCTCCACGCGTTCTTCAACGCTACGGTCACGGTGGATGCCACGACGATCGCGGGGAACACCGCAGGCAATGTGGGCGGCGGCATTCGCAGCCTCGGCAACGTCACCGTGACCAACAGTACGCTGAGCGGGAATACGTCCACCGCCTGGTACGGAGGCGCCGCTTTCCACACCGATGGCGTGATGGAGCTCGTGAACTCGACCGTCACCGCCAATATCTCGAACGCGGGTGGCCCGGCTGCGCTCTTCGTCGGCACGTTCACGAATGCCGGCGCGACGCTCCGACTGACCAACTCGATCGTCTCCGGGAACACAATCGCCGGCGGGAGCGCGTCGGCCGGCTGCTTTGCCGGTTTCTTCGGCAGCGGTCCCGTGACGCTGGCCTCCGGGGGCAACAACGTGGCGGGCGACGCGAGCTGCAACCTCACGGCGTCCGGCGATCAGCCGGGAACCGATCCGCTGCTCGGCGCGCTGGCGAACAACGGCGGGCCGACGGCCACGCACATGCCGGCTCCAGGCAGTCCGGCGATCGATGCCGCGAATCCGGCGTTCTGTCCGCCGGTCGATCAGCGGGGCATTATGCGCCCGCAAGGCGCGGCGTGCGATGCGGGGTCGGTCGAGAAGGAACCCGATTGAAGCCAATCAACCTCGCGCAAGCGCTCTCAACGTTCACCGAGCACTGGCAGCCGCGGACCGTCGCCGAGTTCAACGGGCACGATCTCATGGTCGTCAAAGTGAAAGGGGAGTTCGTCTGGCACGAGCACGAAGACACGGACGACTTGTTTCTCGTCCTCAGCGGGAAACTGACGATTCAGATGCGAGACGGAAGTGTGACGCTCGGTCCCGGAGAGGTGTTCGTCGTGCCCAGGGGGATCGAACATCGACCGGTGGCTGAGGAGGAAGCGCACCTTCTCATCATCGAGCGGTCAGGGACTCCTAATACTGGAGACGCCAAGACGGCTGCGCCGCGCAGGCGTGTCTGACGCTGCCGGACTCTTCAGCTACACGACGGCATTACGCGCGGCCGCCTCGCGGAACCAGTTCGCGCTGAGCTTCGGAATACGCTTCTGCGTCTTGAAATCGACGTACACGATGCCGAAGCGATCGCCGTAGCCGTTGACCCACTCGAAGTTGTCCATCGCGCTCCACACGAAGCTGCCCTCGGCGGCGGCTGCGACCGGTGTGCCCGCGGCAGTTTTCATGAAATCGCGTCGAGTGCTGTTACTCATCGGCCTGTCTTCCTGGAAGGGTGCCGTCAGCTGCCTTGTGAGATCGTGTGACAATTGTGGGCACGTGTATGGAGACTGTCGTAGTGAGAGTTGCCACTGCGGTCGCCGTATTCCTTCTATTGACCGCGTCGGCATCGACGCAGGCGCCATTGCCATCGGGCCCAGCGGTCCAGGCACTGCTCCAGCAACTCGTTAACAACCACGGAATCAAAGGCATCGTCGTCGGCCTGCTGGATGAAACCGGGGCCCGCCGCGTGTTCGATCATGGAAATCCGGGTTCGAACGCCCTTCCGCTTGATGGCGAGAGTGTGTTCGAGATTGGCTCCATGACAAAGGTGTTCACTGGAATCCTGCTCGCGGACATGGTGCGGCGCGGCGAGGTCGAGCTCGCGGATCCCGTGGCGGATCTGCTGCCGTCCGGCGTTCGTGTGCCCGCGCGCAACGGAAAGATGATCACACTGCTGGATCTGACGACTCATTATTCCGGCCTGCCGTTCATGCCGCCGAATCTTGCACCTGCGGATCCTGCAAATCCATTCGGTGATTACACCATCAAACGGCTGTACGAGTGTCTTTCGGGTTATGACCTGCCGCGTGATCCCGGCGACCGCTTCGAGTACTCGAACCTTGCCGTCGGTCTATTGGGTCACGTCCTCGAGTTGCGGGCCGGAACCACTTACGCGGCGCTCGTATCGGATCGCATCCTGCGGCGATTGGGAATGAGCCACACCGCAGTCACATTCACGCCGTGGATGAAGGATCACGTCGTCCATGGCCACGACCGCGCGGGCAATCCTGTCCCGCATTGGGATTTTCCTGCGGTCGCCGGTATGGGCGGACTTCGATCGACGATGAACGACATGTTGGCGTTCGCCGCTGCAAACCTGTCATCGGAAAAGAACGACCTCATCCTGGCCATGCGCACTTCGCATCGTGGACTGCGGCAGGTCGGCGAGAGTGTCGACTATCCCGGGATCCCTTCTGCATTCAAGCAGGGCCGTGTTGGATACAACTGGTTCATCTCGCGACCGAAGAAGCGCCGGATCACCTGGACCGTGGGCCTGACTGCCGGATATTCGACTTTCCTCGGGCTGGACCTCGAGGCACGACGCGCAGCGGTCGTGCTGACGAATACCGGCCTGAACAACGTCGACTACGTTGGTTTGCACCTGCTCGATCCTGCCGTGCCGCTGCGATCGGCCCGCGGGGCCGAGGTTGTTCGCTAAGTCACTGTCACCAGTCACGAGCCGACCGTCGTGACCAAAAGAACGGTGCGCGTCTGTCCCGGGCTTCAGCCAGCTCAAAATTGTCCATCTGCTCCACTGGAAGTAGCCCTTGACCGGCACGCCCTCGGCGGTCGCGCGCTGCAATTGCGTCGTTACGGCGACTGCCACCCGCCCCTGTCCTGAAGCGCCTGCGGCAGGTCCCAGTGGTAGAGCGGGGGGAACGGCGCGATGCCCGCCGCGACCAGGGCGTCCACCAGCCGGTTGTAGAAGTCCACGCCTTTGAGGTTTGGCTGGCCCGTCCCGCTAGGAAAACCCGCGGCCAAGAAATGGAGAAGCGGTACGCGGTCGCGCCGATGTCCTTCATCAGGGCGACGTCGTCCTTGTAGCGATGGTCATGGTCGTTGGTGACGTCGCCCCTGCTCGCGCGCGGTCGTCGGTGCAGCCGGCGTTGCCGCTGGCGCAGCTGGTTCCCCGCCTACCGTTATCGCAGCGCCATGGCGTGGGGACTGTTCGTACTCGAGCGGGATCTCGTCCGTGAGGGGACGCTCGCGAGCGCGAAGTGTCGGCACGGCGTTTCAAAGATAAGCCGGGTGGTTCGTGACTCAGGTCACAGACGCGCCCTGTGCTCCCAGGTACGATGCCCGGTGTTGATGGAAAGGAGGACGAGATGAGAATGCCAAGCGTCGCGCGACGGACTGCCTGGGCCGTGGGTGCAATTCTGGCGCTGGCCATTGCTGCGGCCGGGCTCGTCATCGCCGAGACGACGGTCGTCGTGACATGGACTGCGGGAGGCCTCGACGCCGGCTCGTTCGGCGCCGGTCAGGCCGCCCGGATCGCGGCCGACCCGTTCGGCAACGTCGCGGTTGTATCCGGACCGGCGGCCGCCACTGATCTCGCGATCACGTCGTACACGTCCGATGGTGCGCTTCGATGGCGCAGCACGGTCAGTCCCTCCATTGGAGCGTTCACCGGCGATTGGATCGCGGCCGCGCCGGACGGCGACTTCGTTGCCGTTGGCCACAACGTCACATCGACCGGCAGCCCGATTGCGCTGACGATCGTCCGCTTCGCGCCGGACGGAACACTTCTCTGGCGCGTGGATCTTTCTCGCACGCGGCCAGCGGTCGGACGGCTGCTGGTGGATTCAGCCGGCAACGCGTATCTGGCGTTCAACGCGGTTGGTGACGGGCAGGATATCCAGCTGCACAAGTACAGCCCGTCCGGCGTACTGCTATGGTCACAGGTCGTCACCACTGGTTTCTTCGCCAACGAGATCGCCAGCTCTCTGGCGCTGAGCCCCGACGGTGCTGACGTGGTGCTCACGGGATTCATCTCGGGAGGCGCCACATGGATCACGGCAGCGTTCAACGCGGCCACTGGCGTGCGCCGATGGCTCGTGACGGCTGCCGAAGGACTGTTCGCGAGGGATATCGTGGTCGACGGCACTCGCGCGTACGTCACCGGCCAGGGAGTAACGGGTGCGGGGACACCTGCACTCACCTACTGGCTCACCGTCGTTGCCTACGACCGATTCACCGGAAAACGCCTCTGGCGCACGGATACCAAGCCGGCGGATGCAGATAATGCGGCGGGTCTGCGAATCGCGCTCGCGCCGACGGGAAATGTCGTAGCAACGGGTCAGACTCAACGTGGGTTCCTCGACTGGTACACCGTGGCTCTCGAGACCTTCGGCGCCATTCGCTGGCAGGCTGTACGCGACGGCCGATTGAACACGAACGAGATTCCTGCCGCTGTGCTGGTGCTGGAAGACGGCACCACGGTCGTGACCGGGCCTGGTGGCCCCAATCTGCCTGGCGGCTTCATTCCGGGCGTGACCGTCGGCTATGACGCTGGTGGAACGCTCTTGTGGGAAGCTTTCTCGAGAATGGCGACGGTATGGGCGACCGCGCTTGCGAATGGCGACGTGTGTGCGACCGGCGGCTACGACGCGCTGATCACATGCTGGAGTGTTTCCGGTGACGTGCCTGTTCCCCCTCCGGCTGCTCCAGAAGCACCATCGGCGTTGAGTGCCGCCGCAGTCAATCGGAGCTCTATTCGATTGACATGGACGAACGGAAGTGTCGGCCAGAGCGAAGTGACTGTGGAACGATGCCGGGGATCGGCCTGCACGAACTTCGTTCAGATCGCCGCCGTAGCTGGAACCGCGGGGTCATTCACCGACACCGGGCTTGCAAGGTTGACGACGTACACATATCGCGTGCGCGCGCACAATGCGTTCGGCGATTCGCCGTACTCCAACACCGCGACGGCACGGACGAGGCGCTGAGGATTCGTTCGTGAACCGCATCAATCTCTCGACGCGGCAAAGCTCGCGAGCGCCGGGGGATCGACGATCGTGACGAGGCCGCGCGCGAGCCGGAGCGCGCCGGACCGTTCGAATTCCTTGAGCAGGCGGCTGACGACCTCCCGTGCCGTGCCCAGTTCAGCCGCCAGCTCGTCGTGCGTCAGGTGAATCGTCCGATGCGCATCAGCGAGCTTCAACAGGAGAGAGGCGAGCCGCGCGTCGACGCGCCTGACGCTGACCTCGAGCGCAAGCGTCATCACGTCGGTCAGCCGGGAGGACATCGCCTCGAATACAAACATGCAAATGCTTTCGTGCATCGTCACCCATTTACGTACAACGTCGGCAGGCACGATGACCGCTTCCGTCGCCGTTTCGACGACCGCCGTGGCGGCGGCCGGTCGGTCGAGGAACACGCTGAGCATGTTCAGCAGGCACGGTTCGCCGTCGCGTACGTGATAGAGCGTGATCTCACGCCCGGCTGCGGCGTTCTTGAACACCCGGATGTCGCCCCGTCCGACCAGCCCGAAGTGGCGGCAGACGTCGCCTTCGCGGTAGAAGATCGCTCCCGTACTCAGCGCCACCGCCTTCGTCGCAGCGGCGAATTCGGCGCGCTGTTCCGACGGTGCCAGCCGGTAGAATTCGAACGATCGCAGAATAGCGTCCGGGAGCATGGACGCATCCCCACGCAATCGACGTGCCGCCTCGGTGACTCCTACGAACCGACGGTCGTGACCGAAAAGAACTTGCGGTCCTCGCCGCGGATAGTTCGCGTCTGTCCCGTGATCGTGAACTTGGCGGTGGACCGGATGTCGCTCGAACTGCCGCCGACACTCAGTTCCACAGGGCCTGGCTCGATGACGAAGTCGCCGGAGAGTCCCGTATAGCCGAGCACGCTCATCGGCACTCTGAACGTCAGAGGCTTCGACGCGCCCGGCTCCAGGTCGATACGAGCGAACCCAATGAGCTGCTGCGCGGGCAGCGTCACGCCGGTGGCGGTGTCGGCGGCGTAGAGCTGCACGACCTCCGCCCCTCGCCGCTTGCCCGTGTTGGTGACGGTGAGGGACACGCGCGCTTCGCCTCCGACGTCGACCGTGTCGCTCGCCAGCTTGAGCGGGCTGTACTCGAATGTGGTGTAGCTGAGGCCGTGGCCGAAGGCCAACAGCGGCGTCGACGGCATATCGAGATAGCCCTTGTGGATATCCCCCTTGGTCCGCCGGTAGCCGCTGCCCCATTTCTGCGCGTAGTGGATCGGCACCTGCCCGACGTGCCGCGGCATCGTGAACGGCAGTTTTCCTCCGGGGTTGGTGACGCCGAAAATGGCGTCGGCGAACGCGATCGCCTTGTGCGGTCCGCCGTAGTAGTCGGTGATGACCGCCGGCAGCTTGTCGATCACGGAAGCGAGGGCGTACGGACCTCCCATCGAGATGACCGCGATGGTCGGTTTGCCGAGCGCGGTCACGGCGTTGATCAACTCCACCTGCTGCGGGGGGAGATCCTTGTCCGCCGTGTCAGAGCCCTCTCCTTCGGTGCGCTCGTTCGACCATGCCGATCTGCCGCCGACGACGAGGATGACGACGTCGGCATTCCGCGCGGCCGCGAGCGCGGCCGGAATGTCGGTCGGCTCTTTCGGAACCACGCCGGTGCCCGGGATGGCGGTGACCTCGGCCTTCGGCAGAAGCTGTCGCACCGCCTCGGCGAGAGACACCGCCGAGTAGTTGGACTTGAGGTACTCCCTGCGCTCGATTTTGAATACGGGCGCCAGCTCCGCCGACACCGCGGCTTTCCCCTCGGCGGGCGCGCCGCCGCCTAGGTCCACCCCTGCCATCGCGATGTCGCCACCGGTGGCCCGGGCGTGCATCATCTTCAGCGCGGCCGGATAGGTGTAGGTCGTGAAACCGGCCTCCACATCGTCGGCATGCGGTCCAATGATCGCGATCTTCGCGATGTCGCGGCTGACGGGCAGGAGATCCTTCTCGTTCTTGAGCAGCGTCACCGATGCGGCAGCGAGCCGCCGGGACAGCTCCGCGCCCTCGCGCGCGACGGACCGGATCGCGTCCGGGTTTTCAGCAACGTACGGGTTCTCGAACAAGCCGAGGGCAAACTTGTCGCGCAGCACGCGGCGCACGGACTGGTCCAGGGCGGACTCGGGTACTTTCCCGCTCTTCACGGCCTCTATCAACACCTGGCCGTAGCCGTAGACCGCGGGCGTCTCGACGTCCATGCCGGCTGCGAGGGCGAGCAGCCCCGCCTCTTCCGCGGTTCCGGCAACGTTCTGGCGCGTGTGCAGGAATCCCACGGCAACGTAGTCGGACACGGTCGTTCCCGTGAAGCCCATGCGGCCGCGCAACATGTCGGTCAGCACGGCGCGCGACGCCGAGATCGGCACGCCGTCGAACTCCGAGTAGCTCGGCATCACCGACGCGAGCCCGGCGAGCCTGAATGCAGCCTCGAAGGGACGCGCGTGGACGTCGTAGAGCTCCCGCGCGCCAACCGCGGTCGCCGCCATGTTCTGGCCGCCTTCGGTCACCGCGTAGCCGACGAAGTGCTTCGCGGTCGCCAGCACGCCCTTGCTCAGATCTTTTCCCTGGATGCCGCGCGTGTACGCCACGCTCATGGCGCTGACGAGGTACGGATCCTCTCCGTAGGTCTCGCTCACCCTTCCCCAGCGGGCATCGCGGGCCACGTCCATGACCGGCGCCAGCGCCTGGAGCATGCCCACCGCCCGCATCTGGCGCCGGATGATGTCGGCCATTGCTTCGGTCGCGGCGGGGTCCCACGTCGCCGCGAGCCCGATTGAGGTGGGGAAGGCCGTGAAGTGCGGCGCCACCACGCCGCTCATCGCTTCATTGTGGAAGATGGCTGGGATTTTGAGCCGCGTCTCCGTGACCAGGTAGCGCTGGACGGCGTTGACGGCCTTGGCGAGCGCCTCGGGTGTCTTGTGCCCGATAAGGCCGAGCGCCGAAACATGCCCGATGCCGTTCTTAAGCAGCGCGTCGAGCTGGCTGCGGTTAGTTCCCGCGGTGTCGAACAGCGCCAGAGGAAAGACGGAGGAAAGCTGCATCGCCTTTTCCTCGATCGTCATCTGGTTTTCCTCGATCGTCATCTGGCGCAGCAGCGCATCCGCGCGCTGCATGGGGGTGAGCGTCGGGGCCGGCTGCTGGCCAAGCCCGGCGCCTGTCAGCAGAAACAACATCGAAGAGATAACTATGGTGCGTGGCCGGATCATCTCGACCTCCTTTGCACTCTTCGAACACGCTCAGGGTCACGGGCTCTCTACATCGAGGCCATGATGCGGGCTGATGATCTCGTCATCGAGGGCGTTGGCAGGCACTTTTTATCCCGTCGCCTGGGCGAAGCGCTCCACCCAGTCGTCGACGAGTTTCTGGCGCCGCGCATCGAGCGTCGAATAGGCGCCGCCGAATTGTGGGGAGGGGATTCACGACTTCCATACAGACGGCCAGTAGGTCACCTACGTTACCACGACGGCGGCACCGCAGCGCGTGGCGACCGTCGGAGAGCTACGAGTCGGACCTTGGTCTCTGAGTCCAGCGCCGCACCGCTTTGGCGATCGCGAACGCCGCCACGCCCGCGGCGCCGAGTCCCATGGCGCGCTTGACCGAAGTCGCGACCGGCGTGTCCGTCGCACGCCGCCGTCGGTGCGCCACATGCGGCGGACGATTCCGGCGTCGATCGGGGTTCTGTCCGGCCCACTCCCAGCCGGCGTCCCAGGCCGATTGTTCCATGCCGGCGGCATGCGGGTTCGCGGTCGATGCGTCAGGCGCCCAGCGCGCCTTCGCTCCTTCGACCCATGCAGCCTTCCACAGGCTGACCAGGAGATCGGCATCGGCGTCGGGTGACGCGTGCCGGCGGCGTCCGAACTGCGCAAACCACTCCATCGCGAATAGCCTCGTTTCGCGTGAAGCAAAGATGATGCGCAGTCGGAAAAGATGAGCTGAAACAGCCTTATGAACGGGGCGCGCGCGCTCTGTCGTAGGCCTTCGCCAACCAGGTCAACGCTTCGGCGATGTCGGTCTCGGCCTCAAGCTCGAACGAGACCCATCCGGCGCCCGGGCCGATGGAGCCCTTCAGCCGCCTGTGTTTGACGCGCGGCAGCTTGATCAACAGCGATCTGTCGGTACCCGCGGCTCTCGTCCTGGGCAAGGCCGCGAAGATGTGTTTGCCGCGATAGAACGCCGTCATGCCGAACATCGGCTTGCTCGTCACCCGGGGCCAGGTCGCGAGCTCGTCGCCGATGAGCCCGCTCCAGCGCTTGATCTCCTCGCCGATCTTCGGCAGCTTCGGCCGGTCTCGCATCGCAGGAAGCTCTCACCCCACGCGCTCGAACAGGTGCTCGTACGACACGACGAGCATCCGATCATCGACCCTGAGCTCCGCCTCGAATCCCGCGGAAAGCCCGAGATCGACGAACCGGACGCGGTCCGGCCCGAGCCGATCGTAGCGCTGCCGCGAGCGCGTGACCGTCAGATCCTTTCCATCGACATAGGCAACCTCAACGGTGAGGCTCTCCGCATCGGAGCTCAGGAGCCTGCGGATCGGAAGCGAGTTGCAGAACGGCGTGACGCTCAGATCCGGCTCGTCTGCCTCGTCGAGGTCTGAGCGGCGCTCGCCGTTCACGCGCCAGCCGTCGTCGTCACGTTCCAGCGTCATGTGGCGCGGGCCGTTGGCGCCCAGGCGCTCGACCTTCAACGAGACGGCACGCCAGTCCGGTGTCAGCTGCCACGTGTGATCCAGCTTGAAGCCGCCGTCTTCGACACAGATGATCGTCGACACCGCCCGCAGCCCGCTCTCGCTAGCCACGAGCGTCATCCGTTCGAGCCCATCGAGATCGATTCGCCGCCAGAAGATGACCATAATCTCAGCGAGGATACGACATGGATGAAGATCTCGCGGATCTCGATCAATCGGCACTCATCGCTGAGGTCAAACGACTGCGCGCCGGCATCCGCGAACACCGCGACAGTTCCGGTCACGAGCTCTGTTGGCATCATCCCAGACTCTGGGGTCTTCTGCCTGAGGCAAGCGATCCTCTTCCAGCCGTCCCGGACTGGCCCCAGTTCCTCCGGGGATGCCTCAGGTATCGCGAGTCGCTCGATCGCCAGCTTCCGAATGCGCCGCGTACTCAGGAGGAGTTCAAGGATCGTCGATGACGCGTGGCGGCGCGATCGTGGATATCGTTTCTCCGGAGTCCGGGACCGTTCGAGGGTGGAACCACCAGGACTGGGGTGAGGAGATCAAGGTTGATCGTTCTCTCGACGAGGCACGCGTCGAGGACTACGATGCGCTGCTGCTGCCTGGCGGGGTGGTGAATCCCGATCGGCTCCGATTGAATCGGAAGGCGGTCCAGTTCGTGTCGCGATTCTTCGAAGAGGGCAAGCCGATCGCCGTGATCTGTCACGGACCGTGGACGCTCATCGAGGCCGACGTGGTGAAGGGCCTCACGATTACGTCGTATCCGTCGCTGAAGACCGATCTGGTCAACGCTGGAGCCAACTGGGTGGATCGCGAGGTCGCAGTCGATCGAGGCATTGTCTCATCGCGCAAGCCGGATGATATTCCCGCATTCATCGAGAAGATGCTCGAGGAGTTCGTGGAAGGGAAGCATGGCGGCGCCGGAACGCGCCAGCGCGCCCAGGCCGAGCACGCCTGACGCTTCGCATTAGGCATTCCGGCATTTGGCATGCGGTTTTCTGTCTAGACCTCGAGCTTCCAAGGCTCGCGATACGCCGCTTTCAGGAACGGCTTGATCTGTTCTTGCTTCACCGTCCAGTTCGCCTCGTCCCAGTCGAGCCATGCACGGTGGCGCATCGCCAAGTTGGCGAGGATACAGGGCGTTGACGATCGCACGCACGTCTCGATGTCGCTCGCGGGCTTCGCTCGCGTTCTGACGCACTCGATGAAGTTCTTCCAGTGCGGCACGTTCATATCGGCGAGCTCTTGATCCTTCTCGAGCGTGAGCTCCATGACTCCCGACCCTTCATTGGGAATGACATAGCACCCGCCGCGGTTGACGACGAGCGTGCCTTCGGCGCCGTGGATCGACGTCCCGTTCCTGTGGCCGAACATCGGCATCGGATTGGCGGTGCGGCTCTCGTAGGTCAGGAGGAACTTCGGATAGCGAAAGGTCGCCATCATCGTGTCCGGCGTCTCGGCATTGTCGTCGACATACAGCTTGTCGCCCATCGCCGACACCGACAGCGGCATCGGCTCGCCGTAACACTGGTGGACCGGATCGATCAGGTGCACGCCCCAGTCGGTCATCGCGCCGCCGGCGTAGTCCCAGAAATAGCGGAACGTCGGAAACCGCGCCACCTCGACGCCCCAGCGGTTACGGTTGAACGGCACGAGCGGCGCCGGCCCCAGCCACATGTCCCAGTCGAGCCCTTCTGGAACGGGCCCGTCGGCTGGCTTGCCCCAGCGCGGCTTGCCGACCAGTCCGCTCTGCCACGTATGGCAGAAGGTCACCTCGCCGATCACACCGCTTTGAACAATCTCCGCCGCGCGCTTGAAATAGCCGCCTGAACGCTGCATCGTGCCGGCCTGTACGACGCGGTTGTATTTCCGCGCCGCCTCCACCATCTTCCGGCCTTCCTCCACGTACACCGACGCCGGCTTTTCGACGAAGACATCCTTCCCCTGCTTACATGCCTCGACGGTCATGTAGGCGTGCCAGTGGTCGGGCGTCGAGATGCACACGGCGTCGATCGATTTGTCGGCGAGGATTTCGCGGAAGTCCCTGACGGCCTTCACCGTTTTCCCGGCGCTCGCCGCGGCGGCGACCGCCCGGTCGAGCGCCGGCTGGTACACGTCGCAGACCGCGACCGCCTCCACGTCGGGCAGTTCGAGCGCGAAGCCAAGGTTGCTCGAACCCATCGCCCCCAAGCCGATGTGGCCGACGGTGATGCGGTCGTTCGCGCCCTTGACGCGGCCCGTGAACAGTGAAGTCGTCAGCGCCGCGACGGCGCCTTTGAGCACGTCTCGTCGTTTGATCATGACGCGACATTTTAGCCCCGGATTCTGGTGGTGACGCCTCGAGGCTGATTGCGGTACGCTGGTAATGCCGTCTGAGCTGCCATGATCAAGAAGGTCGCGATCGGCGCAGGTGTCGTTCTGCTGCTCTTGTCAGTCATCGGATTCTTCTGGGTCCGTTCCGTTTTCGCCCACGACAACGTTCGACGGGCGCTGGCGTCGCAAATCTCGTCGGCAATCGGCCAGCCGGTCTCGATCGACACCATCGGCGCGGGGATCTATCCGCGCGTGACGATCAAGCTCGGCGGCGTGACCATCGGTCAACCGGTCCGTATTCGGGCGCAGACGCTGCGTCTCGGCACCGACCTGAGGGCGCTCCTGTCCCGCCAGATCGTGCACGGGACCGTTCATCTGGACGGCGCACGTGTCGAACTGCCGCTTCCGCCGCTCGGATCGGGGACGGGCTCGACACCCGACGGGGAGTCGAGTGGATGGCCGGTCGAGATCGTTTCGATCGACGAGATCGTGTTGAACGAAGTGGAAGTGGTGAGTGGCGGCCGGACGCTCAAGGGGGACGTCGAGGCCGTGCCGCACGCGGCCGGCGTGACGCTCCGAAAGATCGAGCTCGCCGCCGACGACACCCGCTTCACAGGCAGCGGGGAAATCAAGAACCTGGCCGGGCCGGTCGGCGAGGTCGCGATCAGGGCGGATGCGCTGAACTTCAGCCGACTGCTCGACTTTCTCACCGCGTTCTCGCGCGACTACCGTGCGCCCGCACCGGCGCGCCCGGCGCCGGCCGCGCCTGCGCCTGCCCCCGATCTCACGCTCTCCCTCATCGCGGCGCGCGCGACGATGGGGAGTTTGGCGCTGGAGAAGCTGAATGGCCGCGCGCGCGTGACGGCAGACGGCGTGACGCTCAACCCCGTCGAGTTCGGGGTGTTCGGCGGCGGCTACAAGGGGACGATGTCCGTCGCGCCGGGGGGTGTGCCGACGTCCCGTCTGAATGCCGCGCTGTCGAACATCGACGTTGCCGCGCTGACGGCCTTCGCCGCCAGTCCGGGCACCATCACGGGGCGAATGGCCGGGCGCGTTCAACTCGCCGGTCAGGGAACCGATCTGACTGGGCTCATGAACAGCGCCCGCGGTACCGCGCGGGTCGACATCCGCGACGGCGTCGTGAAGAGGCTCGGGCTGGTGAAGACCATCGTGGTCGCCACGTCGATGCGGGCGGACGCGAAGATGCCCGCGGCGGGCGGATCGACCGACGAATCTTTCTCACAGCTTGGCGCGACGCTGGCGATCGCAAACGGAACCGCTCGAACGAACGACCTGCAGTTCCAGTCGCCCGACGTGCTCATGACGGCAGCCGGGTGGCTCAGGCTCGACGGCAGCGCGATCGACCTGAGGGGTGACGTGCAGCTGTCGGACGCGCTCACGAAGCAGGCGGGTCGCGATCTCGTGCGCTACACGCAGGAGCAGGGACGCGTCACGCTGCCGGTGACCGTCGGCGGCTCCGCGCAGTCGCCGGCCGTGCGCGTGGACGTCGGCAACCTGTTCCGTCGTGCACTGCAGAACAAGGCGAATGAAGAGCTCCAGAAGGCGCTCGGCAAGAAGTTTCGCAGCCTGATTCCCCGCTGACGGACCCTTGCGACGCGCCGGGCGCCGCAAGGGTCATCGGCTGCGGAACAGGCTACTGATGGAGGTCCGGCGTCTCCGGGCTGAACGCGTCGCACGTGACGTCCGGGTTCCAGTTCGAGAACGTTCCCGCCGGGTTGCCCTTCCAGGCCCAGACGTGCAGGGTATAGAACGGCGGCAGGCCGAAGCGGTTCGGGCTCTCGAACAGGTGGAACAGTTGTCCCATCAGCTCCGGCGGGGATCCCGGATGCTTCTTGTCCCAGTCTTCGGCCAGAACGAGATAATCTGCGCCGGTGATCTTCACGCCTCCCCTGGGCAGTGGCTCGTACAGCACAATCTCCGGACGCGCGGCGTCGAGCTCCCCGTCGAAGACGAGCGGGAAATTCACGAAGTGCAGGCCCATCGCGCCGAAGTCGCCGCCGCTGACGCAGCCGAACGTGAGCTGGTACCCTGCGGCCATCGCGTCCGACACGTTCTTGAACTGCTCGGTCGCGTCGCGAACGGCCTTCACGAGAGCGCCCTCCTTGGGGTTCGGCTTGTGCCGGTTCGACCCTGCCGTCATCGGGTGGTCGTCATGCGACTGCGCAACCGCGACTCCGGCCGGGCCTGCCAGCAGCAACGCCGCCAGCGCCGCGACCGTGAGGGGTTTCGTCGATCGGTCGAGTCTCATATCACCTCCTGAAGCGTGCTGGTGGAGGAAGCCATATCGACCACCGGGAGGGCTCAGAGAGGGGCGTGAGCCCGGGCGAACCGTTTTGCGGCTCTTATGTATGAGCCGAAGGAGAGACTGAGATGCCGTCGCCGACCCAAACGCTCGATGCCGCCGCGATCCTGACCGATGAGATGCTCGCCCGCTTCGCCAAACGGGCGCCGCAGTACGACCGCGACAACGTCTTCTTCTCGGACGACTTCGAGGAGCTTCGGCAGGCCGGCTACCTCCGAATCGCGGTACCGCAGGAGCTCGGCGGCGCTGGCCTGTCGCTCGCCGACGTCGCGCTGCAGCAGCGGCGTCTCGGCTATCACGCCGCGCCAACCGCGCTCGCGATCAACATGCACATCTACTGGACGGGCGTTGCCGCAGATCTGTGGCGTGCCGGCGACAAGTCGCTGGGATGGCTGCTCGAGCAGGCAGCGGGCGGCGAAGTGTTCGCCGCGGGCCACGCCGAAAGCGGAAACGACATCCCCGTCCTGCTGTCGACGACCAAGGCGCAGCGCGTGGAAGGCGGGTATCGATTTACCGGACGGAAAGCGTTCGGCAGCCTGTCCCCCGTGTGGACCTACCTGGGGATCCACGGGATGGACGCCACCGACCCGGCGCAGCCGAAGATCGTCCACGCGTTCATGCCGCGCGATACGGAAGGCTACCGCATCGAAGAGACGTGGGACGTCCTCGGCATGCGTGCGACCAGGAGCGACGACACCGTTCTCGACGGCGTCTTCGTACCCGATCGCTACGTCGCGCGCGTCGTCGCTGCCGGCGCCGCGGGAATCGACTTCTTCATCCTCTCGCTGTTCGCGTGGGCGCTCATGGGATTCGGCAACATCTACTATGGGCTCGCGCGCCGGGCGCTCGAGCTGACCGTCGAATCGGCGAAGTCGAAGCGCTCGCTCGCCATCTCGCGCACGATGGCGTACCACGCCGAGCTGCAGCACCGCGTCGCCGAGATGGGCCTCGCGTTCGAATCCATCGGTCCTTTGCTCGATCGCGTCGCCGCCGACTGGTCGACCGGGGTCAATCACGGGGCCGCATGGCCGGCGAAGATCTTCGCCGCGAAGTATCACGCGGTGGAGCAGTCCTGGCGGATCGTCGATCTCGCGCTCGAGGTGGCTGGAGGGTTCGGGATCTTCCGCAGGAGTGGCCTCGAGCAGCTGTTCCGCGACGCCCGGCTGGGGCGGATCCATCCAGCCAACTCGATGCTGACGCACGAGATCGTGGCGAAGACGCTGCTCGGTATCAGTCCCGACGAAACGCCGCGGTGGGGATGATGCTCAAGTACGAAGTACGAGGTTCGAAGTTCGAAGTAAGTTGTGAAGCTTTAAGTTTCAAACGCCGAACTTCACTTCGAACTTCGAACTTCGTACTTCGTACTTGAGTTACATGAACATCGTGGGATTGATCTCGAGCGCGACCTCAGAGATGCGATCCGCCGGCAGCCCGGCGCGCCGGGCGTGCTCGCGGATCGCCTCGAGGCTCGGCGCGTCGTACTCGCAGTAAATCTTTCCCTCGACATCGGAGACGAAGCTTCTGATCCATCGAACGTCGGGAAGCTCGGCCAGCGCACGCATCGATCGGCGGCCCGCCGACATCAGTTCTTCACGCGTGAGGCCTGGAACGGAACGCTCGATGATGAAACGGGGCATCAGATTCTCCTCGCTATGAGTGACTGGCGGCGCGCGCGGCTTCCGCGCACGCCGCCGAAAACGTCTCGTCGCCCGCAATGGCGGCCACGGATGCCGCCCGCCCGAAGTATTCGATCGCGCGCCCGGGCTCGCGCGCGGAGAGCGACATCCGGCCAAGTGCGGCCAGCGCGTGCGCTTCGATCGGGCGCAGGCCGATCTGCCGGCTGATCGCAAGGCTCTCCTCGAGGACCGTCCGCGCCTCGTCGTGGCGTCCGAGCTTCGTGAGGCAGGCGCCGAGGCTGTTCAGGACGACGGCCTCATCTCCCAGCCGGCCCTGGCCACGGACAACCGCGAGCGCCGCCTCGTAGTGGTTCAGCGCCGAGCCGTACTGAGCGCGCTCCCACTCGAGAATACCGAGAACGTTGCGAATCGCCGCTTCGCGCGCGTGGTCTCCGATCGTCAGCGCCAGGGCGAGCGTCGACTCGAACGCCGCAATCGCCTGCCCGTGACCACTCGACCGCAGGGCTCTCGCGACACCCTCGCGTGCATCGAGCTCGCCTCGCGCGTCACCGCGCCTGCGGTGAAGCGACAGGACGACGTTCCACGCGTCGGCGGCGCCCTCGGGGGATCGCCGCTCCAGGATTCGGGCCACCCCGGTCCACATTTCCGCTTCCGCCGCGGGATCGTCGAGCTGCGCGAAAAGCTGCGCCGCCTCGCGGAGATACGGCAGCGCCTCCTCGTATCGCGCGAGGCCCAGGAGCGCGTTGCCGATCATGCGCAGGGACTGGACGAGTCCTTCCGCATGCCGTGCGCGCCGGCTGAGATCGACCGCGGCATGGTAGGTCTCGAGCGCGGCGTCGATTCGTCCCTGCTGCAGGTGAATGTGCGCGATCGACGTGAGATGGAACGACCGCTGGATCGGCAGCAGGTGCGTGCGGGCAACCTCGTCGCACTGGACCAGGCACTCCAGCGCACGGTCCAGGTCGTCCATCGACCGGTACACGTTCGCCAGATTGTGCTGTGCATACACCCACTTCTTCGGATCTCGCCGCAGCGCCGGCATCGCGAGCGCAGCTTCCAGCTGGACTCGCGCGCCGGGGTGGTCGCCGAGGGCTCTGAGAATGCTTCCGAGATTGGTCAAGTCCAGCGCCACGGCGACCGCATCGTCGCACTCACGATCGAGGGCGAGAGCGCGCCGGGTGATCTCCAGAGCCTCTGCGTGACGCCCCTCGTGCCATCGCAGGAGTCCGAGGCTTCGCAGGCCGCTGCGGAGCAGCGTGTTGTCCCCGCGCTCCTGGCCGATCCTGAGCGCCGTCGACAGCGCGCGGTCGGCCGCGTCGAATCGCTTGAGCAGCGTCGACAGGTCGCCCTGCCGGAGGTAGACCTCCGCGAGGCGAGCGGAGCTGCCGTCGCGGGCCAGCCGTGCGATCAGCAGGTCGATGATCTGTTGTTGACGCGCGCGAAGGCCGAGCGTCTCGCACAAACGCTCCTGCTGGAACAGCAGATCGGTGGCGAGGTCGTCCCCTTCGCCGCCTGGAAGCCTGCCGACCCAATCGAGCACGTGATCGACGGTGGACAACGCGTCGGCGAACTGGCTGAGAGCGATCGCGCGCTCCGCCGCGCGGCGGCCGAAGCGGATCGCCGACGGCCATTCTTCGGCTCGCGCGAAGTGGTGCGCCAGCAGCGCGGCCGCTTCATCGATGCGGCCGGCGCCGCCCGATGCGAGCGCGCGCCCGATCGCGCCATGCAGCTTCTTTCGCTGGTGGCCGACCAGGCTCTCGTAGCAGACCTCCTGCTTGAGCGCGTGCGTGAATCGATAGGACAGCGTCGGCGACACCGACGTCTGCTGGATCACGCCCGCGGCCTCGAGCGCGGTGAGCGCGCGCGCGAGGTCCACGTCGGCCGGCACCACGCCGGCGAGAAGCGCATGATCGAATTCCCAGCCGATCACGGATGCGATTCTGGCGACGTCGAGCGCCTGCGGATCGAGGTTGTCGAGCCGCGCACGGATCACGCCCTGGACGGTATCGGGGAGCAATGAGAGGGCGGCCTCGCCATCCCCCGCCACTGCCTCGCCGTCCGAGACCGTTACCGCGCGCCGCTCCAGCAGGGCGCCGCACATCTGTTCGAGGAAAAACGGATTGCCTCCGGCGCGGTCGTACAGCCGGCGGGCCAGATCGTCGGAAACCTGGCCGACGCGCAGAACGGCGCGCATGATCGCGGCGGAGGCGGGTAAGTCCAACTGCTCCAGCTGTACCCGCCTCGTCCCGGGTGGCCAGCCACCCTGATTGTCCAGGTCCAATCGGCTCGTGACGATCAACACCAGCGGGCTCGAGTCGGTGAGCTCCGCGACTCGCATGAACGCCGCCCGCGAGCCGCTGTCCGCCCAGTGCCAGTCCTCGACGAGCACGCAGAGCGGTCCGCGCGCGACGAGTACGCCGAGGATCGCGGCGAGCGCGTCGAGGAGCGCCGCCTGGAGATGCTCGCCATGCAGGTGTCGCGGAAGAGTGTGGCCCGAGCTGCTCACCGACAACAGATGCAGCAGCAGCGGCAGAAACTGCTCGAGCGAGGGGTCGAGCGCACGAATAGCCGTCACGACGTCGTCACCGCGCCGCAGCGGCAGCTCGAGGTTCAGCACCGCGCAAACGATTTGCACGAAGACGCCGTAGGAAATGCGGTCGCCGTAAGCCATGCAGCGGGCGCAGAGCACGCGTGCATCCGGTTCGGCTTCGAGGTGCCGCTGCAGCTCGTAGAGCAGCCGGCTCTTGCCGACGCCAGGCTCGCCGACCACGGCCACCACGCCTCCGGCGCCGCTTCCGGCCCGCATGATGACGGATTGCAGCAGCGACAGCTCCGTCTGCCGGCCCACGTATGGCGTCAGGCCGGTTTGACTCGACGCGTCCAGCCGCGTCGCGATCCCCGTCTCACCCTGAACCCGAAACGGCGTCACGGGGCCTGCCTGGGAGTCGAGCACCACAGGTGCACACGGCGTCGTCTGCATGTACGGCGCGACGAGCCGCTGCGCCTCGGCGGTGATCCACACGGCGTCGCGTTCTGCGAGCGCCGCCAGACGCGCGGCCGTCGTGGCCGGCGCCCCGACGATGTCGTAGCGGCGCGGTCCTTCGTTCAACCGCCGCGCCACGACGGGCCCGACGTGCAGCCCCGACTGCAGGCTCAGCCTGATGCCGGATGGCGCGGCAGCGGGCTGCAGCGCCTTAACCCGGGCGTGCAGCTCCAGCGCCGCCCGGACGGCGCGCAGATCGTCATCTTCATTGCTCACGGGCACGCCGAACACGGAGATCACCTCGTCGCCGATCGCCTGATTGACCAGTCCTCCGTACGAACGGACGACGTCCACCGCGGTGTCCCGAACCAGTGCGACGAGACGATGCGCTTCGGCGGGCGTCATTTGATCGACGAGCGACGCATATTCGGACACGAGCGACACGAGGACGGCGGCGCGCCGGCGCTCGGTGGTGGACACCGCTGCCGGAGCGTCGGCGTGTCCGCCGACGAGCGCGGACAGATCGGCAGCCAGCAGCGCCATCGAGCTGTAGCGTTGATCCGGCGCCTTGACCAGCGCCTTGCGCAGGATGCGCTCCACTCCTCCTGGCACATCGGGATACGACGTCGCCGAAACGTCCGGATCCAGCGTGAGGATCGCGCGCAGCACGGCGGGTGCGTCCTCGCCGTGGAACGGGCGCGCGCCGGCGAGCATCTCGTGAATCACGACGCCGAGAGACCAGATGTCGGAGCGGATGTCCGTCGGGCCCGCGCTCGCCTGCTCGGGGCTCATGTAAGAGATCGTGCCGACGAGCGCTTGGGGATCCGCGAGCGATCGGTCGTGAATCTGCGCGATCCCGAAGTCGAGGATCTTCGCGGTCCCGTCCGGCAGCACGACGATGTTTGACGGCTTGACGTCGCGGTGGACGATGCCGGCGTCGTGTGCGTGCCCGAGGCCGCGCGCGACCTGAAGCACGATCGGGAGCGCGTCGTCGAACGGGAGGCGGCCGCGGTCCAGCCGCTCGCGGAGCGTCTCGCCCTCGTAGAGCGGCATGGCGAGAAACAGCTGGCCGTCCTCCGTCTCGCCGATCTCGAAGATGGTGCACACGTTCGGATGGTCGAGGGCGGCGGCCGCGCGCGCTTCGGCGATGAATCGCGACTTGGCCTCGGGATCCGCGCTCAGGTGCGGCGGGAGGAACTTGAGCGCCACGTGACGTCCGAGCCGCTCGTCGTGCGCGGTGTAGACGACACCCATGCCGCCCGCGCCGAGCGGCTCCTGCACCACGTAGTGAGCGACTCGTCGTCCGGACCACTCCGGCATTGGAGCCGAGCCCGGCGTGGCGGCATTCCCCACGAGCGGCGCCAACTCGTCCACGATGCCGGGATGTTCGTGTGCGGCGAGCAGCGATTCCACTTCCCGACGGAGGTCCGCGTCGCCGGCACAGCGCGCATCGAGGAGCGCCGGGCGATCGCCGGCGGCGGCGGCGATCGCGTCCGCGAGCACGCTTTGCACCTGCTGCCAGCGATGGGGCGGCATCGGCGCGCGCGCGTGGGGGCGAACGCTCACTGCTGGAGCTCGCGGTTCAGCCAGGCACGTGCCGTCGACCACTCGCGCTTGACCGTGGCGGGAGAGATCTTCAACGCGTCGGCGGTCTCTTCCACGCTCATCCCGCCGTAAAAACGGTACTCGACGATCCGCGCCTGGCGTTCGTTCATGGCGGCGAGCCGTTCGAGCGCTTCGTCGAGCGCAAGGAGATCCTCACCACGTGTTTCGGCAACGGCCCAGACCTCGCCGTCGATGTGCACGGGCGCTTGACCGCCGCCACGTTTCTGACGCCGGCGCGCGACGGCATAGTCGATCAGGATGCGGCGCATCGCCTGCGCGGCAAGCGCCAGGTAATGCGATCGATTCTGCCACTTGATCCGGTCCAGCTTCGTCAGCTCGAGCCAGGCCTCATGGACGAGCGCAGTGGCGCTCAACGTGTGGCTGGTGCGCTCGCTCCGGAGCTTGCGTGCGGCTATCCGACGGAGCTCGTCGTAGACGAGCGGAAACATCTCATCCATAATCTCGGGGCTCCGCCCCGAACGGCGGAAGGTCGCCCCATGCTGACTAAAGCCACATTCGTGGCCAAACCGGATTATTTCGCGAGCAGCTTTTCCAGTCTGGAGAACCCGGCCGGCGATCCGGATTGCACGCTGCTGAAGTCCTTGTCGCAGATCTCCCTGGACGGATACCGGATTGTCATCACGAGCGCCGTGCCGCCCGCCTCTTCGCTGAGATCGGTCGTGGTGACGAGCGGATCCCAGTCGTAGCCGTCGTAGGCTTCGGTGTGCACGATGCGGCGCGGCGAGACGAACTCGCGGTAGGTGCCGTACATCCCGAAATTTCGGCCGCCCGGACCGCGAAAGACGTATCGGTAAGTCCCTCCGGGCCGCAGGTCGGCGCGGACATCGATCAATTCCCGCCCATCGGTGCTCATCCACCGGCGCAGAAGCTCGGGCGACGTGAGGCCCTCGAACACTTTCGCCGGCGGCGCGCCGAACCGGCGTCTGACGGTGATTTCAGCATCGGCCGTGCGGATGACGGTCGTCAGCGAATCGGTCTGTTCGGAGGCGATCCCGATTGCGGGCGCCACAAGCGCCATGATGAGACGCAAGCCTGACAACACGGGTAGAGAATACAGCAGCGCCACCTCCGGGAGGTGACATACAATCGTCGAGCTCCGCAGAATCGCGGCAACATGTTCTTGATCGCGCTCGGCTTCGCATTCATCACGTTCGCCGTCACGCTCGGAGCGGCGGTGCTGGGGATCGCCCTGCGCAGAATGCTCCCGCAGGAACACCTGAACAGAGAGTCGCAGGACGTCATTCGCCTCGGGATGGGGCTCGTGGCGACGATGACGGCGCTCCTCCTCGGCCTGGTGACGGCCACGGCGAAAGGATCCTTCGACTCGCAGGATGTCGCCGTCCGAAATGCGGCGGCCGGCATTCTCAGCCTGGATCGCCTGCTCGCGCGCTACGGCCCCGAAACGCAGCCCGCGCGCGCGATGCTCAAGCGCGCCGTGGCGGATCGGATCGAATCGATCTGGTCGAATTCCGGCACCGTGTCGGCGCAGTCTGCTCCGGCGCTGGCCTCACAGCAGAACCCGCCCCCTGCCGAGGAGGTCGAGAACATGATTCTCAGGCTCCAGCCTGGCACCACGTCGCAGCGCTGGATGCAGACCGAGGCGCTGAAGTTGACCGAGGAAGTCATGAGGGCGCGGTGGCGCGTGCTCGGGAGCAGCGGCGGCTCGGTCCCGCGGATGTTCCTGGTCGTCGTGATCTTCTGGCTCGCGATGACATTCGGCAGCTTCGGCTTGAGCGCTCCGCGGAACGCGACCGTCGTGACCGTTTTCGGCATCGCCTCGCTGTCGGTCGCGGCCGCGGTCTTCCTCATACTGGAGCTCGACAGCCCGCTCGACGGCATCGTCAAGATCTCGAGCGGGCCGCTCCGCTACGCGCTGGAGAATCTCGGCCGGTAACGCTCTACCAGACGAATCGAAAGAGGCTGGCGGTCGACTTGCTCGCGTCCGGCCACTTGGGATCTTCGACCTTGTAGCGGTTCGGCACGCTCGCCCAGTCGGTGTAGATATTGCCGCCGACATAGAAGCGGGGCTTGCTCGACTCCGGCGTGAGCTGGTCGGTCGAAAAAAGCGAGTAGGCGCGCTTGGGCTCGGCCGTGCCCGACAGGTCGCTCTGCGGCACGTATTCGGCCACGCCGTCGCCGTCGACGTCCGCCCGAATCCAGGCCACGTGCAGCAGGCGATGGTAGGTGCGGTCGGCGATCATGGCGCGGAGCTGAGAATTGAAGCGCGTGATGATCGATTCCGCGTCGGGATGCGATCGCCGCACGGCAAAGTACAGGGGCCGGGTGACGAGCGGCTTCGAGCCTAACTGAAGGTTCTTCCTGGCTTCCTCGGGGTAATTGCTGACGAGGTGCTGGACGACGAGCTCGTCCATCAGCGCATAGTCGGCACCCTTGTCGAGCAGGAGCCGCAAGCTGTCTTCCTCGCTCTTCGAGCGCACGAACGCCGGTCCCGAGTTCTCGAGTGTGGCGCCGTAGGAGTAGCCTTCGACGATCGCGATCCGTTTGCCTTTGAGATCGGCCAGCGCTGCCGCCGACACGTCATCCCCCCGGCGGCCGATGAGGATCAGCCGATTCTCGAGATATGGCTGCGAGAAGGCCAGCACGCGCTCGCGCTCGGGATCCTTCCACGCGGCCGCGCTCCCGTCGAACGCGTCGCTGAGGAGGGAAGGTGTGAACTGCGCGGCTTCGACAATCGTCGTCTTCGAGCGGAGCGCGACCCTTCCGAGCGCCGCTTCCACCAGGTCCAGGGCGAACCGCGCCTGCCCCGGTTCGTTGGTGAACGGCGGCCAGGCGGTCGAGACCAGCCGCAGCTCGCCGGTCTGTGCCGCAGCGACGGCCGTTGCCATGGCAAGCGAGATGAAGAGAAGGGTTCTGCGCATGACGAGACTCCCGCCTCCAAGACTACCCGAAGATCGACCCGCGCTTCGCTCCGTTTCCTCCGACGCCGCATTCACGCGACCGAGCGAAGGAGGGCCGCGGCAATCGCGGGCAGCTCCGGCACGGTCGTCAGATGACCGTGGCCCGGCAAGACGCGGAGAGTGGCTGTCGGGATCACCTGAGATGTGTGGCGGCTGTGCGAGAGAGGGACGAGTGTATCCAGCTCTCCATGAATCACGTCGATGGGCACGTTGATCCGGCTCGCATCGAAGGGCCAGCCTCGACCCTCGAGGTGAACGTCCTGGGCGTAGCCTGCGATTCCCTGCCGGAACGCCGCGAGGACGGCGGCCGCAAACGGGCCCTCGACCGATTCGTCCGCGAGATAGGCAGCGTCCGGCGCGGGAAACTCGAACGGATCGGACAGAAACCCGCTGCCGTCGGAACCGAAGCGATCGACGCATCGGGCAATCGTGGCGGCTTCGTCGGGCAGGCGCATGAGCTCGAGTTCGACACGTCCTTCGAGATAACCGATCCACGCGTCGGGCCACGACATGTCGGTGACGCCACCGAGCACGGCGCCTCCCAGGACGCGGTCGTTCAGCAACGCGGCGCACGCGACGGCGTACGGGCCGCCGGACGAGTGGCCCGCCACGAGGAAGCGGTCGATGCCCAGCGCGTCCGCAAGCGCCGCGACGTCTGTCGGCCAGTCGCTGACCGAACGGCCGCGCTGCGGCGACGACTGTCCGTAACCCGGACGATCCGGTGAGATCACACGCAGGCCTCGCTCGGCGAAGTGCGCCTCCAGGGGCGCCAGGTGCAGGCGGCTCATCGGCGCCCCATGAAAGAAGAAGAGGCACGGGCCGTCGGGCCGTCCGATGTCGGTGTACGCGAGCTCGCGCCCTGCTTTCAGTGTTATGTGCGCGTCTCTCATGGCGCTCCTTCGACGGATCATCGCATTGCCGGCCTGGAACAGGCTATAGACTCTCTACGTCTTAGGCTATAGGCTGTCTATATCCACATGACCCTGCATTCGCGCCGCGACGCCCGGACCGACCTGCTGCATGGCACCCTCGACATGCTCATCCTGCGGACCCTCCAGTGGGGGCAGCAGCACGGCTATGCCATCGGGCAGACGATCCGCGCGCAGTCGTCGGACGTGCTCCAGGTCGAGGCCGGGTCGCTCTATCCCGCGCTGCAGCGGCTTGCGCAGAAGGGCTGGGTCACGGCGAAATGGGGTCAGACCGAGGCGAACCAGCGCGCCAAGTTCTACCGGCTCACGGCCGAAGGCAAGAAGCAGCTCCTTCGCGAGGAGTCGCGGTGGACTGAACTCGTGAACGCGATAGGCCGGGTCATGAACCCGGCAGCGGCGCCTGGGGGACGATCGGAGGAGTAGCGAAATGTCGATCGTTGCCTGGTTCAAGCGATTCAAACGGCGGCGGCTCGACGAAGAGGACCTGCAGGAGGAAATTCGCGCACATCTGGCGATCGCCACGAAGGAGCGGATAGCGGACGGCGCCGATCCGGAAAGCGCCCGCCACGCGGCCGTGAAGGACTTCGGCAACGTCCTCCTGACCAGGGAAGCGGCCCGGAAAGTCTGGACGCCCTGGTGGCTGGAGCTCCTGCTCGACCTGCGAAGCGACGTCCGCTACGCGATACGCACCCTGGCAAAGCATCCGGCGTTCGCGCTCACGGTGATCGCCGTTCTCACGCTGGGGATCGGTGCGAACGCCGCTGTCTTCACGATCCTCAAGGGCATCGCGCTGAGCCCGATCGCCGGCGTCGATGGCTCCGCACGCCTCGCCGTCATCTACGGCGAGACGAGCGGCGGCAGGCAGATACAGGTCTCCTATCCGGAGTATCAGCTCCTGCGCGATCACGATCGCGCCTTCACCGCGCTCTTCGGCTCCGCTCTGGCAAAGGTCAACCTCGGCAGGGGCCGCGCCGCCCGGCAGATCTGGGCGGAGCTCGTAACGGGCAACTACTTCGCGAGCCTCGGCGTGCGTGCCGATAGCGGCCGCACGATCCTGCCGTCGGACGAAGCCGCCCCCGGCCGTCCTCCCATCGTGGTGATCAGCCATGGTCTCTGGCGGCGCGACTTCGAGGCCGATCCGGACATCGTCGGAAAGACGGTCGAGATCAACAACAACCAGCTGACGGTCGTCGGCGTCGCAGATCCCGCGTTTCATGGGACCACCGTGGTCTACGACGTCGAGGTGTTCGTTCCGATCATGATGGGGCCGCAGCTCGGCTTCAGTTTTGGAAGTCGGGAGGCCACGCCGTCCGCCATCCTGTCCGACCGCCGCGCCGAGGTCTTCTTTCCCCAGGGCTTCCTGCGGCCGGGCCCGACGATCGGCAAGGCGGCCGCAGAGACCGAAGCGCTCTGGGCCACACTGTCGCGCGATCGCTCGTCGACGGATGCGGGCGTGCGGGCGCGGGTCGTGCCGTTCTGGCAGATGCCAAGCGGCGCGCCGAGCTACGTGCTTCCGACGCTGACGGTTCTGATCGCGATGGGGCTGCTCGTGCTGGCGATCGCCTGCGCGAACATCGCCGGGCTCGTCCTGGTCCGGGGAGTGTCACGACGAGGCGAAATCGCGATCCGGATGGCGCTCGGTGCATCGCGCACCCGCATCGTGCGGCTGCTGATCGTCGAGAACCTCGTGCTCGCCATCCCCGGCGCGTTCATCGGCGTGCTGCTCGCGGACAGCGGCATCCCGGTGCTCGTCGGCTACGCGGAGTGGCTCGCGGCACCCGAGCGCGTCTTCTTCAACATCCAGGTCGACGGCCTCGTCATCGGGTTCGCCGTGCTCGTTGCCTGCGCGAGCGCGCTCGTCTTCGGCTTCGTCCCTGCGCTGCAAAGCTCGCGGGTCGATCTCGTGTCCGTGATCAACGAAGATGCCTCGCCTCGCGGCGCATCGAGAGGCCGGCTCCGCGCGGGGCTCGTGGTGGCGCAGGTCGCCGTCTCCGTCCTGCTCCTCGTGGGCGCCGGGCTCGCCGGCCGCAGCGTCGACGCGGCGCGCCGCGTAGACCCGGGCTTCGACGCGAATCAGGTCAGTGGGCTCGCGATCGACGTCCGGCAGAACGCCTATGACGAACCGCGCGGCCGGGCTTTCTATCGAAGACTTCTCAACGCTGCGCTGACGGAATCGGGCGTCGAGTCGGCCACGCTCGCCGCGCACGCGCCGATGGCGTTCCTCGACACCCGTGAAACGCGCGTCGCGATCGAAGGATACGAACCGCGGCAGGGTGAGGACATGGCGTTCATGTCAAACGCCGTCGGACCGGACTACTTTCGTACGCTGCGCATCACCGTCATGGCCGGCCGCGAATTCGAGGACCGGGACGACGAGACGTCGGCTCCGGTGGCGGTCGTCAACAGCACCCTTGCGACGCGGTTCTGGGGCAGCGCCGCGAACGCGCTCGGCAAGCGAATCAGAATGGCCGACGGCGCGTGGCGTACAGTCGTCGGCGTGGCTGCCGACGTGAAGTACTCGCAGGTCAACGAGGCGCCCAGACCGTACTTCTATCTGCCGTTCCTGCAGGCGTACCGCGGGAACATGATCCTGCACACGCGCGGCGCCGGGCCGGTCGATCGCCTCGTCGAGCGCGCGCGCGCCACGGTCGAGGCGCTCGACCCGGATCTGCCCGTGCTGTATGCGAGGCCGATGACCGAAATGACGCGCGGCGCGTTCATCATTTTCGACCTGGGCGCCGCGATGCTGTTCGTCTTCGGCACGGTAGGCATGGCGCTCGCGGCGCTCGGCACCTACGGCCTCGTGTCCTATTCAGTCAAGCAGAGCACGCACGAGATCGGCATCCGCATGGCGCTTGGCGCCACCGGTACGGCAGTCGTTCGCCACTTCCTCGCGAGAGGTCTCAGGCTCGGCGCCGTCGGCGCCGCGATCGGTGTCGTCGCGGCTCTCGGCCTGACGAGGCTTCTCGGAAGCGTGCTGTTCGGCGTCAGCGCGACCGACGGTCCATCCTTCGCGCGTGCTCTGGCGGTCGTGGCGGGCGGCGTCGTCGTCGCGACCTTGATCCCGTCGTGGCGCGCGGCCCGGATCAATCCGTTGACCGCGCTGCGGCATCAGTAACGAGTTGCGTCAGCGATCGCGATCGACCTGGCGGCGCCGATCGGTCCACAGAACGCCATGGTTGTCGCCGCCGACCACGTCGCCGTGCTTGTTGATGTCAAAGCCGAAGACGAATTCGTCAGGGCCCGGGAAGCGCGCTGGGAGCTCGATCATCTGGCCATCTTCCCAGAGGAAGGCGCGCAAGAACCCCTCCGCGGTCATGCTGTCGCCGACGATCTGTACGCGATCGTTGATGGCTCGGGCGTGGCTGGAGCGTCCCCCCAGAGTGCCGAGGTCCGTGATGGTGCCGTTTTCCCAGAGGACAGCGCGACCGTCGCCGTTGGCGTCCTCGGCCACTCCAACGATTTGCCCTCGATTGTTGATGGCCCTGGCGGCGCTGAAAAGTCCGCCCAGTGTGCCGAGGTCGGTGACGACGCCGTCCTCCCAGAGGAAGGCGTGTTGAACGCCTGACGGGGTGCTGCTAGAACCGACCACCTGTCCGCGGTCGTTGATGGCCCAGGCAATGCTGTCCACGAAGTCGTTTCCACCGAGCAACGTGCCGAGGTCGGTCATCACCCCGCCTTCCCAAATGAAGGCACGTGTGTTGCCAATATCGGTAACGACTGTGTACCCGACGACCTGGCCGCGATCGTTGATGCCGTACGCGAGGCTCCGCAGCGCGCCCAGTGTCCCGAGGTCGGTTATCGAGCCCCTGTGCCAGAGGACCGCGTGAACTTCGGACGCTGTGGTTTCGGAGTAGCCGACGACCTGGCCTTTGTTGTTGATCGCGGTGGCCGTGCTGAAACTACCATCGGGCAGCGTGCCGAGATCGGTCATTCTGCCGTGTTCCCAAAGTACCGCGCGTGCAGAGTGCTCGGACGTGTTGCTCTCTCCGACTATCTGTCCGCGGTTGTTGATACCGTTCGCAGTGCTGAAGCTCCCGGTCGGCAGGGTACCAAGGTCCATGACCGTGAATCGTCGCCGCTCCTGTGCTCCATGGGCGGCGAGCTGGGCGGAGTCCAGGTAAGCCACCAGCAGCGCTGGTGCGATCACGCCGACGACGACGGCCAGACTCATCCGGGGCATCATGGTCGTCGCG